>JAGHER010000234.1 GCA_017889125.1 Lachnospiraceae bacterium | reverse complement strand
TTCCCATATAAAGCTTTGTGTATCCGTCGCCGCTCATGGTCATCCAGGCCGTCATCTCTCCGTCCTTCACCGTAAGGCTGCATTCCGTAACCCGAAACATGCTGGAACTGGAATCCACCTGGATATCGTAGATTCCATCCTTTAGTGACTTCCCATAAACCGGCTCCATCCCTTCCTGTACCACCAAAGAAGGCGCCACCGTCTCATCACCGGAAGCAACCAGCTGGGCCGTTATCTCTGTTTCCACTGCGGTTTCCCCGCTTTTTTCTCCGCCGCATCCTGCACATCCTAATGCGAAAATCAGAACCAGGAGCGACAGCATATTCTTTCTCTTCTTCATTGCTTCTGTCCTCCAGCCCGCAGGCTTCTTTCCGTTTCTATCTTTATGTTTTCTGCCGCTGAAACGGTTCTGATCTTATTCACTGAGGCTGTCCATGGCAGCCTGGGCATGTTCCGCGAAAATCTGCTGGATCTCTTCCAGTTCGCCAAGGCCCTTAAGGATACAGGTCACCTGGTAGCCGGCATCCTCGAATGTCCGCTTCCAGGAACCTTCTTCATCGCCGGCCATATCATTATTGGCATGGTCGCCGGCTACGATCATTAAGGGCATCAGGACCACATTCTCATACTCGCCTTCTTTCACTGCTGCCATCACATCATCCAGGCTGGGGCTGGCCTCCACAGTCCCTACGTAGTAATTGGCATAACCAGCCTCTTTAAACATCTCCTGCATCTTTCCGTAGACCTGATTGGACTCCGCCTCGGTGCCGTGTCCCATAAGACAGATGGCCGTCTGCCCGTCATCATACTCAGCGGTGCTGTTCACAACAGCCTGGATCACCTTTTGAAAATCCTCATCGGATGTAAGCAGCGGCTCCCCTACTGTAACTTCCTGAAAAGCATCGGAGTAAGCGGCCACTTCATCCACCAGGTCATTATACTCCAGCCCGTTCATCAGGTGGGTTGGCTGAACCACCAGGCGCTTTACGCCGTTTGATGCAGCCCGCTCCAGTGCCTGGGTTACATTGTCAATCTCGATCTGGTCCCGTGATTTCACACGGTCAATGATGATCTGGCTGGTAAAACCTCTTCTTACCGAATATTCCGGAAATGCTTCTTCCAGGGCATCCTCAATGGCCCCGATGGTCCGTCTCCGGCTGTCATTATAGCTGGTGCCGAAGCTTACTGCCAAAAGTTCCTTTTCCCCGATTCCGTCCTGATTTCTCGGATTATCCAATGACGCGTCCCCCGTATCGTAATTTTCTTCTTCATTTTCTGCCTGATCGTCCGCCTCTCCGGCCTGTTCCTCACCGGCCGCTTCCGTCAGAGTCTCCCTTTCAGAAGCTGCAACTTCCGTCTCCTCTGCCAGATTCACAGCCGTCTCCGTACCGGACGCGCTTTCTTTGCCGGAACAGCCCGCCAGAACCGCTGCCGCCGCTGCCGCTGCCAAAATCACTGCCATTTTCCGCTTCATGTTTCATTTCCTCCTGTTTTGCTTATTTTTACCAAGCCGGCAGGATCGGAAAGCAGACTTACGGAAAACACGTTTTCAGGCAGGAATCTCCATGCCGGATACAGCAAGCCAGACCGGCACATTCTGCTGTATGCTCTGCGGCATGTTTGGAGTCTTTATAATCGCGGAGATTTTCCCAATCTCCGTTTTCCCGTCCTGAGTCAGAAATTTCCGGCAGAAACTGCCGCAAATCGGTACGACCAATTACTCGTGATCCGGAATCCGCTTCCAGTACCCACAGCTGGCAGGTTTCCTGACTTGTCCCTCTCCGCACATAACCGCCTTCCCGATTTTCATCAGTGACCGCACGCAGCCTGGTCATGTGCTCCGGACTTACAGTGACGAGATCGCACAGGACTTTCACCTGTTTCCCTTTTACCCTTCGCCGGACCCGGGGAGAATACCTATCCCGGTAATCTGTCCCAGGTCCGCCGACGGCACCAGCCATTCTTAACTCGATATGCACATATCCTATCATTTATCATTGAAAAACTTACTAAATTTCTGATTATCTTTTCATAAGCTGGTAAATGTCGGTATAGCCTGTATTTTAGGGCTTTATTGGCATTTCCCGTTTGGAAGATACATTGCAAAAGCTGGCATTTACCAGCATGAAAATGCAACCAAAAGTAGTAAATGAGTAGTACAATCACCGATTTAAGAAGCAAGAGCCAGTCTTTCAAGTTCCGCTTTCGCTGAATTGAAAGTACCGTGTGCGTAGTACCCTAATGTCATGGTGATGTTTGAATGTCCCATGATGTATTGCAGGGTGTTCGGGTTCATTCCTTTGTTTGCCATGTTCGTGCAGTTGGTATGTCTGAATGAGTTCGGTGTGATGTTGGGTAGCTGGTCTTTATGTGTCTTGTTGTATTTCTTCACAAGCCCACGCAACATACTTTCGTAGTTACCAGCCACTTTAGGGACGCCCTTTTGGTTGAGGCACAGGAAATTGCTGTACCCATTGATAACGATAGGCTCTGCCTTTCCTCTGTTCTGTAACACTAGCTTAAAGGCTTGATAGGCTCTTTCTGTCAT
>JAGHER010000233.1 GCA_017889125.1 Lachnospiraceae bacterium | reverse complement strand
TTTAATCTGGTATCTATTCCATTTGTTAAGATTTTGCGTCTATACTTAGGACACCACACAACATGGTATTTACAAGAATAGACTACATTGTTATTGGATTTATATGTAATATTCATATATGTATTATATATCATTTTCAAATCTAATACAAGGATATTTTGTTCCATCTTCAATTACTTGCGTAAATTCGATGGAAGTGTCTTATATCCCCATAGCTAAAGCAAGGGGTTTTACGACACACTGGATAAACACTTTGGCCGGGCATTTAAAGGGGCTGAAGGATTTCCATAAGCTCTTCTCTGGTCGCCAGCGCACTTTTAATGCTTCCCTCCGAAATAATCTCATCCGAAAGCTGGGCCTTCATCTCCTGAAGCTTTAAGATCTTCTCCTCCAGGGTATCCTTCACAATCAGCTTGTACACCGTGACCACCTGCTTCTGCCCGATGCGGTGCGCCCGGTCGGTAGCCTGATTCTGAGCCGCCATATTCCACCAGGGATCAAAATGAATGACCACTGAGGCAGCGGTAAGATTCAGCCCGGTGCCGCCGGCCTTTAAGGAAATAAGAAATACCGGCGTATCGTCATGATTAAACTGCTCCACTAACTCTGCCCGCTTCTCCTTAGAGGTGGAGCCCGTCAGCAGGAAGCAGCCGATCTTTTCCTTCTCCAGACGCTTTTGGATAATGTCCAGCGCCGTGGTAAACTGAGAAAATAAAAGCACCTTATTCCCTGCCGCTGCAGCCGTGCGCACCAGCTCCAGACAGGCCTCCGTCTTGGCCGACTGGCCGTGGAAATTCTCATAGGCCATGGAGGGGTCACAGCAGATCTGCCGCAGCCTGGTCAGCTCCGCCAAAATCTGCAGCTTTCCGGTCTTAAATTCCTCCTCCGTCTGCTTCTCCAGGGAATCCTTAAGCCGCTGAACGCTGGCCTGATACAGCTTCTTCTGGGGGCCTTCCATCACGGAATAAATCACCTTTTCCAGCTTGTCCGGCAGCTCTTTTAAGACCTCCTTCTTCGTCCGTCTTAAGATGAAGGGGCGGATCATCTTCTTCAATCTGCCGGATACCGTTTCATCCTGGCTGTTTACAATGGGCTGCTCGTACTTTTCCCGGAACGTTTTGTTGGTGCTCAGAATTCCCGGCATCAGGAAATCGAAAATACTCCACAGCTCGCTTAAGGAATTTTCAATCGGCGTGCCCGTCAGGGCAAACCGCCGCAGGCTGTCCACCGATTTCACTGCCTTGGCCGCCAGGGTGCTGTAATTCTTGATATTCTGGGCCTCGTCAATAATCATATCATCAAACTGAAGCCCCTCATATTCCGCAATATCCCGTTTCAGCAGGTCATAGGAGGTCACCAGCACGCCCCCCTGGCCGGAGACAAGCCTTTCCTTCCGGGCCGCCGCAGCACCTGCAAGGGTGATCACCGGAAGAGACGGCGCAAAACGGGCAATCTCCCTCTGCCAGTTATACACCAGCGAGGCAGGGCAGACGATCAGCGCCCTGTAGGGATGTGTTCCATCATCCGCCAGCTCCCGGCGCCCCAAAAGGTACGCGATTGCCTGCACGGTCTTTCCCAGTCCCATATCGTCAGCCAGTATACCGCCAAAGCCCAGCTGGGAGAGCGTCATCATCCACCGGAAGCCAAAGGCCTGGTACGGTCTAAGGGTGGCATTCAGCCCCTCCGGAATCTCAAAATCACTGTCCTCCACATTTTTCATTTCCCGCAGCATGGCCTTGAAGGCCTGATTCCGCCTTACCTCCAGCTGACCGCTGTTCTCCTGAAGAATCCGGTCCAGGTAAAAGGAACGGTAGGCCGGCACCGTCAGATGCCCCTCTGCCAGGGCCCGGCTGTCAAGCTCCAGGCCCTCCGCCATCTCTGCCACTGCGGAAATGCCGCTGTCCTCCAGCCTCAGGAAGGCGCCGTTCTCCAGCCGGTAAAATTTCCGTTTCTTCCGGTAGCCGGAAAGAATCCCCGCAAGCTCCTCCTCCGTAAACCGCTCCCCCTCCAGCGCAATGTCCAGAAGGCCCGCCCGCATCGATACACCGATGCGGACCTTAGGCGCCCCTACCACCTGAATCCGCTTAAAGCTGTCAGAAATATATACCTGCCCCAGCTCCTGCATGGCAGGAATGCCGTCCACTAAAAGGCCGTACAGCCTTTCCTCATCATGCTCATCCAGCAGAAACACCTTCTGTGCAGAATCCGATTCAGGAAAATACTTCTCCGCAAGACTCACCGCCTGCCGCTCCCTGGCAAAATCCCGATGCATCTGGCTGACGGTAATCCCATCCAGCAGATTGTACTCTGCCTCCCCATAGCAGCAAAGGAATTTTCCCGTCACCACACCCGACAGATAATCCAGGTAAATCTTCATGTCCAGAGGCTTGGGACGCTGCTCCTCAAGCTTCGGCGTCACCTTGCAGGCCATACATTTTTCCAGGGACGGCAGGATAGATGAACAGAAGACCGCCCCATCCTGGGGATGGATCTTGTACGTCCGCTTTCTGCCCTGAAAAAGCATGGCCCGCTCCCCCAGATTCCGCGCAAATTCCTCGCTGCACACATACATTATGCTGCCCTGACGAACACAGCAGGCATCCTGCTCGTAAAAAATTTCCGCATTAGGAAGCTTCAGCTCATATCCCCCGTCTTCCGCCTCCTCAATCTTCACCATAAGCCTCGGATCTGCCGGAAGAAAGGTCATCTCTTCTCCCAGCCTTGACGCCTCCAGGGCACACTTTCCCCCCGCCAGTATGCGGGCAAGCCGGATCATCCAGGTATCCGAAAGCAGAATTTCCCGTTTAATACCATCATCATTGCCGTAATAGGAATAATAGCCATGCTGATTATAGTAGTTTTTCATGGCAGTCCGGCTTTCCAGCACATAGCTCTCCAGAAAGTCCACCAGCTGGCGGCTCTTGGGCGTAAAGGCCCCCCGCTCATGATAGAAGCACAGCTTCTTTCCATACTCAATCTGCTCATGATTCCATATGCCCTCGATCAGTCCGGAAATGCTTTTCACCACATACTTGTGGCTGATCCCAATACGGAATTCCGCATACCAGTCGCTGCCGGTAAATTTAAGAACAGGCAGAAGCTCCACCCGCCCCGTAACCTCCGGCTGAAAATACTGTGCCTTTTCCTCCATGGACGCAGAATACATAATCTGGGTCAGAATCTCATCAGTGGGACTGATGTATGCACTGCCTGTGCCGCTCTTTCCTGCTTTCCCGGAATCGGTTTCCTCATAATAAAATGCCAGCGCTGCCGCCACACAGTGCTTGCACAGCCCGGCATAGGTGTAAAAGGCCTCACATTCACAATGACAGGAGATAAACCGGTCCTGCTTCAGGCTGTAAACCAGCCGCACCTCATAAGAATCCTCCACCTGCCCTTTTACCTGAGCAAAAATACGAACCTTGTCCGTATCCTTCTCCAGGTGAAACTTCTGCAGCATCCCCTTCTTGTAAATCTGATTTCCCCTGGTATAAGCCCGGCTGTCTGCAATAGACCGGATCTTCTTCAGCTCAATCATCCTCTGTTCTCCTTACTCCGTTATCCGCATCATCCCATCCCCTTAAGAAACTTCGTCGGGGATTTGGACGTATACTTTTTAAACACCGCACAAAAATGCTTATAATCCGAAAATCCAGTGGCCTCGGAGATCTCGCTGATCCGATATTTCCCCGTTCCCAGCATCACCGCCGCCTGCTGCACCCGGTAGCGGTTGAGAAAATCCAGGAATGTCTGGCCAGTAACCTCCTTAAACTTCCGGCTTAAATAGCTGGCGCTTACCCCCAGCTCCTCGGAGATGGACTCCACACTCAGCTTTCCCGCGTACCCTGTGCGGATGCGTTCCAGGGCCTGGGAGACATAGCCATTTTCCGACCGGTCCAGATTCATATAGTGCTCCAGATTCAGGATCCCGCCTTCCGGTTCCTCCTGACTTCTGGTATGCTCCGCCTGGCGGCTGGCGGCGATCTCCCCGGCGATTTTCTCCATGATCCGGGCCAGCTTTTCCTCATCCACCGGCTTCAGCAGATACTCCCGCACCCTGGCATCGATAGCCCGGCAGGCGTAATCAAATTCCGCATAGCTGGTCAGAAGGATTCCGGTAAATCTCACCGACTCCGATGCCTGGCGGATCATCTCAATGCCATCCAGATAAGGCATGCGGATGTCAGCGATGACTACGTCCGGCCGGTATTCCAGGATTTTTTCCAGCCCTTCCCGGCCATTGGCTGCCTCCGCCACCACCACACAGCCCATGGACAGCCAGTCCACTGTATAGACCAGCCCCTTTCGGATAATATCCTCATCTTCGGCAATCAATATTCTCAGCATATGCGCTCCTCTCTGCGGGCCGGCAGATTAATAATCAGTGTTGTGCCATGGCCCTCTGTACTGCGGATTTCCACCCCATAAGGATGGCCGTATAAAAGCTGGATTCTCCGGTGGATATTGTAAAGCCCGGAGTGGCGGCCGGGATTTTCCTTCTGCTCCAAAAGACGGCTCAGCTCGCTTAGCGCCGTCTGCGTCATTCCCGCCCCGTCATCCCGGCAGATCATCACCAGATTTTCCTGGTGGATATAGGCCTTCAGCTCCACCGTCAGCCGATCCCTGTTTCCAAAGCCGTATTTTACCGAATTTTCAATCATGGGCTGAAGCACCAGCTTGGGGATCCGGCAGTCCAGAGTAGCCTCCTCCACATCCAGGGTACAGGTAAGCCGGGAACCGAACCGGTATGTTAAAATGGTCAGATAGTTATTCAAATGCTCCAGATCCTCCCGCAGCGGCACCTCCCTCCGGCTGCCGTCCAGGCTGTAGCGCAGAAGTCCGGACAGGCAGAAAATCATCCTCGATGCCGTCTCCGGCTCAATGCGGCACATATACCGGATATTTTCCAGGGTATTGTAAAGGAAATGCGGGTTAAACTGTGACTCCAGCTGGCGGCTCTGGGCAATAGCTACCAGCTCCGTCATGCGGCGGTTGTTCTCCATCTGCTGCTGCAGGCTGCCGATCATGCTGTTGTATGCATCAGCAATGGTCTTAAATTCATTGTTGCTCTCCACCTGAACCCGGCAGTCCAGATTTCCCTGACGCCCCTGGTCCATCACCTCCAGAATCCGGTAAAAATCTGCCGTCTTTTTCTCTGTTACCTTTCTGGTAGCCGCAAAGACCCACAGCGTCATAATGAACAGAGCCGTAATCACCAGAGCCGCGTTTAAGGCCAGAGATACCACAATATTCTGAATATCCGACAGCACATAGATCAGAAGCTGTCCTCCGCAGACCGGCCGGGCCGACATAAGGTAAAGGTGGCGGCGGTAGGTCACCCAGGTACTCCCTCCCCGGATTTCCCGGACAAGCTGATGGCTGTCCGTGAGAAAGCTGGAATTGCCGCAGAGATACGCCCAGCCAAAGGGATCGGTGACAATGGCCTGCGCTGCGGAATGCTCCAGCACTGGCTGCATACTGGTGTGATCCAGAGTGAAAATAAGGTACCCCGCAAGCTGTTCGCCTTCAAACACCGCTCTGCCCAGGGCCAGCATGGATCCCTCCTGCCGGTAGCCGTCTAAGAGCCGAAGCGCCGTCTGCCCAGGCGCCTCCTCCATAGCAGAAAAGAGCCCCCAGGACACGCCGGGAGCCACCTGCAGGGCCTCTGGCACCCTTTTCCCATCGGTGAGAATCACATGCCTGTCCGCATCCAGCAGGTAAAAATCCGCCTTGCAGCCAAAGCCGCCGGTGGCTCTGTAAATTTCCGTAAATATCCGCGCCCGTTCTTCAGGACCCGGATTCTTCTCAAACAGGCCGGGAAAGGCCTCCAGCCGCACAAGCTCCCTGCTGCAGGCATCCACAGTCGTCTCCAGGGCTTCTGCTGTGTAGTCCCGCTGCCCGATGTTCTCCTCCCAGCGTCCTTTTAGCAAGAGCCCCATAAAAATAAAGCAGCAGATCAGGGTAATGGACACTGCCGGCACCATGGCAAGCCCAATAAACAGCCGCTGCAGCTCCTCTCTGAAATACTGCTCCTTTTTCATTTCAAAAGCCCCTTTTTGTAAATTTCTGCAAATCGTTCCAGCCACTGCTCCCTGCGCCCGGTCACCAGCTCCAGGCTGCTCTCCACAGCAGGAAAGGCCCCTTTGTCCGGCAGTCCCTCCGGCTCATCCACATCCTCGCGGACGGAACGGCGGTTCAAGGTCCCGGCAATCACCGACTGGGCGTCCCATCCAGTGACAAAATCCACAAACCTTCTGGCCTCCTCCTGATGAAGGGCCTCTTTGGCAATGCAGACCACATCCGGCGTAGAGAGCACGCCTTCCTCCATATAAACCAGCCGCACCGGCTCTCCCGCCATGACGTACCGTGCTCCGCCTTCCTCAAAGGTCAGTCCCACGGCGTACTGGCCTCCGGCCACGCCTTCGTAAACCTGGGATGAGCGGTCCAAAAGCTTCCCGTCCAGGTTCTCGCAGAACTGTTCCACGTAATCCCAGCCCTGCTCCGGGTCCCCGTCTCCCATGGCATAAAGCATGTTGATGAGATGCTCCCAGGCAGAGGAGGATGCCGCCGGATCGCACATGGCTATCCTTCCTTTCAGCTCCGGGTTCAGAAGATCCCCATAGCCCTCCACCGGAATATCCCCGATCAGGTTGGTATTCACCATAATCACACTGGGAACATCGGTAAATCTGGTCATATTCCCTTCCCGGTTCTGAAATTCCTTCCGCACCTGTCCCTCATTTATACAGACATAGGAGGCAAAAAGCTCCTGCCTGGGGGAGGTAATGGAAAGGGAGCCGCCCCAGAAAATATCGCAGCGCGGCTCCTCCCCCTGGGCCACCCGCTCCAAAAGATCACCCGTACCGCCGGAGCAGACCAGAACCGGGATCCCGGTCCTGGCCTCAAACTCCGATACAATAGGATCAATAAAATCCTGGGGATGGGGACAGTAGACCACCAGCTCGCCCGCCGAAAGAAGAGTTTCCCCGGCAGACTGTCCCTGATTCCTGCTGCTGCCGCTATCCACGCTGCAGCTGCTGCATCCCAGCACAGCAGCCGCCAAAACTGCCGCTGCCCATCGTTTTCCTGCGGCTGTCCGCTTCCTTCCCGCGGCCGTCCATCTCTTCTTTGCAGTCATCTGTCCTCACCCCCGGCCCTTTTCCCCATACCCGCTTTAAAGAGCGCCAGCCCTTCATCAATATGCAGCGGCCATACTTCTCTATGAAAGATCTTACCAGCCTCCTTACAGAATGTAAACCCCTCTGGGATCAAAATCCAGGTACGCCTTCTCCCCGGCCTCGTAGATCCTGCGGTTGATGGGATTATAGTCGGTAATCTGAATCTCCGTATCTCCCAGCATAGCTTCGTAATACTGGTAGGAGCCCATAAAGGTGGAGAGCGTAACCGTCACCTCCAGAACGCCGCTTTCCGCAAGGCTTGCGCCCTCTGGACGGATCACCAGCGTGGCTGTATCTCCGGCACTGGCTTTTGCAAAATTATTTACCTCCAGCTCCTTTCCGGTGATCTGAATCAGAGCCTTGTCTCCGGAAACGGACTTTACCCGGGCATCCAGGAAGTTTGCCTCACCGATAAAGTCAGCCACAAATTTGGATGCGGGATGATAGTAAATCTCCCGCGGAGTCCCGATCTGCTCCACCTGTCCATTGCTCATAATGATGATTTTATCCGAAATGCTCATGGCCTCCGACTGGTCATGGGTCACGTAAATGGCGGTGATTCCCACCTTCTGCTGGATCTTTCGGATCTCCGTTCTCATGGTAATCCGAAGCTTCGCATCCAGATTGCTTAAGGGCTCGTCAAAGAGAAGGACGCTGGGCTCAATCACCAGCGCTCTTGCCAGCGCCACACGCTGCTGCTGGCCGCCGGAAAGCTGATTGGTCATCCGGGACTCCATCCCCTCCATCTCCACCAGCTTCAGCATATTCATCACCCGATCATGGATCTCCTCCTTGGGAAGCTTTCGGATCTTCAGGCCATAGGCAACATTGTCAAATACATTATAGTGGGGAAGAAGGGCGTAGCTCTGGAATACCATGGCCGTGTCCCTCTTGTTGGGCGTCAGGCCGTTGATGGCCTCGTCTCCCAGGTAGATCTCCCCCTCGTCCGGACTTTCAAATCCGGCAATCATCCGCAGGGTGGTGGTCTTTCCGCAGCCGGATGGGCCTAACAGGGTCACGAACGTGCCCGGCTCAATGTCTAAGGTGGTGTCCTTTACCGCGTAAAACTCCTTTCCTGTCTTGGGATCATTATAAATTTTCGATATATGCTCCAAACGGACGCCTTTTTTCTGTTTTTCCATTCTCAATATCTCCTCTCTGCCCGGCAGCTGCCGGGAGCTTTCCTCCATTGGCAGTGCTGTGCCCCTTTACTCCGCACTGCGGATCTTCCGGCTGGTTCCAAAGCGCCCGATTAACAGGTTCATAATCAGCACAGCGCCGTAGGTAATTAAAATCAGCACCGTAGCGTAGGCGCAGGCTACGCCGTAGTTGCCCTTCTCCGCCTGCTCGTTGATCTGGCAGGTAATCAGCAGGAAGTCCGGCGTTACCAGAAGGATGATGGCGGAAATCGCCGTAATGCTGCGCACAAAAGCGGTTACCAGGCCGCTGAAGAAGGAGTCCTTAATCAGAGGCAGTGTCACGGTCATAAACACTCTTGCAGAATTGGCCCCCATATCGTAGGCGGATTCCTCGATGGATTTGTCGATCTGGCGAAGGGCGGAGATGCCGCTTCTCGTTCCTGTGGGAAGGCTTCGCACGATAAACACAATAATTAAAATCAGGCCCGTCCCGTAAAGGCCGCTCATGATGCCGCTGCGGAACAGTCCGTTGGCGTAGCCGCGGATGTAGCCGATACCCAGAACCGTACCGGGAACCGCCATGGCCAGCATGGACACAAACTCAATGAAGCTTCTGCCCTTAAACCGCTTCTTCACCACCAGATAGGAAATCACCATGGACAAAAATGCCGTCAGTGGCGCGGCAATAAGAGACAGCACGAAGGAATCCTTAAATGCCTTCAGGCCGCTGGTCTTAAACATATACTGGAACCACTTTAAGCTTAAGCTGTAATCCCGGCCCCAGAGGGTAAACAGTGCGCCGAATGGCACCATGATATACATAAGCACCACGAAAGCCGCCACCAGGGCGCAGATGATGGTAAGGGGGATGGTCACGCTCCTGTCCTCGATAAGCATCCGCATCCGTGAGGCTTTTCCCGTCAGCGTAGCTGCCGTCTTTTTCTCCAGATAATACTTCTGGATTAAAAACAGCACCATGGTCAGGGACAGCAGCACCACAGACATGGCCGCAGCGCCGGTGGAGTCATAGGCCCCCGTCACCTGCAGGTAAATGGTGGTGGCCAGGGTGTCATAGGAGCCGCCGATCAGCATGGGGTTAGCAAAGTCCGCCACAGACTCGATGAAGGTCACCAGAAATGCGTTTCCAAGGCCCGGCAGCAGCAGGGGAAAGGTCACGCTGGTGAACACCTTCCAGCGGGTGGCGCCCATATCTCTGGTGGCCTCCTCCAGAGAAGGATCGATATTCTTTAACAGTCCCTTTAACATCAGGTAGCACACCGGGAAAAAGGTCAGTGTCTGCACGATGGCAATGCCCTTCAGGCCATAAACATTTGAGTCATAAATCCCCAAAAGAGAACGGGTGATAATTCCGCTTCGTCCAAAAAGCATAATCATGGACAGAGAAAGCACAAAGGGCGGGGAAACCACCGGCAGCATGGAAACCACCGCAAACAGCTTCTCCAGAATCTTTGTCTTAAGCTTCACGTAAACCTCCACATAGGCAAACAGCAGTCCGATGGCTGTGGAAGCCAGCCCGGTAATTACCCCTAAGACCAGGGTGTTTTTAAATGCGTTCTGGAACCGCTCCATGCTTAAAACCCGTTTAAACACATCCAGGGTAAACGTTCCTTCCGTATAAAAGCTGTCCACCAGAAGCATTAAAAGCGGGTAAAGGATGAACAGCGCCAGGAAGATGAGCAGCACAACAATCATGCTGATCAGAATGGGGTCGGAAAAGAATTTTTTTCGCTCCAGGCGAGCGCTCTGGTTACTGGCCACAAAAAGGCCCCCTTTCTACATTCCATTGTCTTTAACAGGAAAAGCGCTGCGAAATGCCGGAAACGCATATTCGCAGCGCCTTTTCACATCATCAGCGGGGCGCCGGCTCATGAGCCGTCCCGCCCGGCGCCTGACCGGTCATACTGTGCCGGAAGGCTTACTCCGTCAGGAAACGGCTGGAATCTGCACCTTCAGAGGAGCTTCCCAGAGCCGCAAAGAAATCCTCCACATACTGGGCGATATTGTTCTTCGCATCCTCGAAATCGT
The DNA here is from genome assembly GCA_017889125.1 of Lachnospiraceae bacterium. Classification (GTDB taxonomy): domain Bacteria; phylum Bacillota; class Clostridia; order Lachnospirales; family Lachnospiraceae; genus Caccovicinus. The sequence goes on along the minus strand of JAGHER010000233.1, from coordinate 10,955 downwards.
AGTCGATGGTGTTGTTCATATCCAGACCAAACTGCGTGGCCTCCTCAGGCTGGGTCGCATTGCTGATTACCAGGAACTGATAAGAGCCATTCTCCTTTGCATGATCTACACAGTCAGGAGACAGCGCGTACTCAACCCAGAGCTTTGCCGCATTGGGATGGGTGCAGCCTTCGAAGATCGCGGTAGCGCCTACCTCAAAGGAGGTACCATCCTCAGGAACGATCAGCTCGATATTGTCATAGCCCTGAAGGATCTGATAAATACCGTCATGAAGGAAACCAATGGCGATAACGCACTCGCCGGGGCCTACCATCTTAGAGGGGCCGGAACCGGATTTGGTGTACTGGGCAATGTTCTTATCCAGCGCCTTGAAATACTCCATAGCCTCGTCATGGCCCTTCATCTGAATCATGGTGTTGATCACCAGCTTCGCCGTACCGGCGGTGTTGGGGTTGGACATCATAATCAGGCCCTGATATTCCTCCTTGATTAAGTCATCCCAGGTCTTAGGCGCTTCCAGGCCAAGACGCTCCAGCTCCTCGGTATTTACCATGAATCCGAGAATGCCCTTGTAAATGCCGTACCAGCAGTTGGTGGGATCCTTGTAATCATCACTGATTAAATTTGCCGCATTGATGGCTTCGTAGGGCATCAGCAAGCCGTCTGCCACCGCCTCATTATAGGGGTCGGTGGTGCCACCGAACCATACGTCTGCAGATGGCTTCCCGCCTTCCTCAGAAACCTTGGTGTATACCTCAGAGGTGGAAAGTCTCTGGTACTTCACGGTGATGCCGTAAAGCTTCTCAAAATTCTGGCAGGCAGCGGATAAGTACTCCTCCTCGCAGGAGCCGTATACCGTCAGCTCGCCCTCTGCCTTTGCCGCCTCGATCAGGGCGTCCATGTCGCCGGAAGCAGCATCGCCGGCAGCATCATCACCCGCATCAGCCGCAGGCTCACCAGCGTCATCAGCAGCCTCCGTCGCTGCCTCTGTGGGAGCCTCTGTAGGCGCTGCAGTGGTGGAATCTGTACCGCCGGAGCAGGCAGTCATCCCAAGGGTCATGGCGCACGCTAACAGCAGTGCTAACTTTTTCTTCATAATAAATCCCTCCGTTCTTATTCTGATGGTTTATATTTTAACAGATTCCAGAGAAAAAAACTACCCGAAAATTGGTAATTATGTCGTTTTTTCTGAACAAAGTCAACTATTTTTAGGGATTTTGCCCTCTCCCTCCGCATATACTGATACCAGCCATTTTTATTCAGGAGGCACAGTATGTGCGGATTTGCAGGCTTTTGCCAGCCGGATCAGGATTTTGAAAAAAACAGAGAAGAAGCACTTGCGGTTCTGCACCGGATGGGCAGCGCCCTCCGGCGGCGGGGGCCTGACGATTCCGGTGTCTGGCTTTCTCCTCATACCGGGCTGGCCCACGTCCGGCTCTCAGTCATCGACTTAGAAGGCGGCCATCAGCCCATGGTCAAAACACTCCAGGGAAAGCCGGTTGTGATTGTCTACAACGGCGAGCTTTACAACACCCAGGAGCTGAAAAGCCAGCTGACCGAAAAAGGTCATCGCTTCGAAACCACCAGCGACACAGAAGTAATCCTCACCGCCTATCTGGAGTGGGGTACAGGCTTTGCCGAGAGACTTAACGGGATCTTTGCCCTTGCCATCGCCGACAGCCGGCAGGACCGGCTGCTTCTCTGCCGCGACCGCGCCGGGGTGAAGCCGCTCTTCTTTTCCCGGCAGGAACCGCTCCTGGTCTTCGCCTCAGAAATCAAGGGACTTTTCGCCCACCCGGCCGTCCGCCCTGTCCTTGACCGCCAGGGGCTTCAGGAAATCTTTGCCGTAGGCCCTGCCCGGATCCCTGGTTCCGGCATCTTTAAGGGAATCCATGAGGTGCTGCCGGGGCACCTGCTTTTGTATGAAAAGGGGCAGCTTAAGGATCTGTGCTACTGGAGGCTGGAAAGCCGCCCCCATGAGGACAGCCTTGCAGAAACCCTGGAAAAGACCCGTTTTCTGGTGGAAGACTCCATATGCCGCCAGATGGTCTCCGATGTACCCATCTGCACCTTCCTCTCCGGCGGCATTGACAGCAGCCTGGTCTCCGCCATCTGCGCCAGAGAGCTGAAAAAGAAAGGCCTTCCTCTCCGCACCTTTTCCTTTGACTTTACAGGAAATGACCGGAATTTCCATGCCAGCGCCTTCCAGCCCTCCCAGGACCGGCCCTATGCGGAAATCATGGCCGCATACCTGGACTCCCGGCACCGTTTCCTGGAATGCAGCAGCCAGGAGCTTGCGGACCGGCTCTTCGACTCAGTCCGCGGCCATGACCTGCCAGCTATGGCCGACGTGGACGCTTCCATGCTTCACTTCTGCTCCATCGTAAGAAAGGACTGCAAGGTGGCCCTTACCGGTGAATGCGCCGACGAAATCTTTGGCGGATATCCCTGGTTTCATCAGGAGGAAGCCTTCCGCAGCCCGGACTTCCCCTGGTCCATGGATATCGCCCCCCGCCAGGTACTTCTTAAGGATGAGGTCATCCGCGATTTGGATATGGAAAATTTCGCCCGCCAGACCTGTCAGGACTCCATCGCCCGCACCCCCAGGCTGGAGGGCGAAAATCCCACTGAGCGCCGCCGCCGGGAAATCTCCTGGCTGAATCTCAACTGGTTTATGCAGACCCTCTTAAACCGTATGGATCGGGCCAGCATGTACTCCGGTCTGGAGGCACGGGTGCCCTTTGCCGACCACCGGATCATTGAATACCTCTGGAACGTGCCCTGGGAGATGAAAAATTACCAGAACACGCCCAAGGGCCTCCTCCGCCAGGCCGCCGCCGGACTGCTGCCCGAGGAAATCATGAACCGGAAAAAATCCCCTTACCCGAAAACCCATGACCGCACCTACGAAAAAATCCTTTCCCGCATGATGGAGGAGCTGGCTGCAGATCCTTCGGCACCGGTCATGGAGTATCTGGACAAAGACAAAATCCTTGCATTTCTCCAGACTCCATCCGACTACGGCCGTCCCTGGTACGGCCAGCTTATGGCCGGTCCGCAGCTTATGGCTTATGTGCTGCAGATCAATTTCTGGATGAAGGCGTATTTATCTCCCCAGGGTCAGGCTTGAGTTCTCCTGCAAAAGAAGCCGCAGGACATGGCACAATCCGTGCACCGTCCCGCGGCTTCCTTACTCTTCTTTTCTTTTTCTTCTGCTTTCAGCTGCTTTTGTTTTCGTTTATCTTCTGCGGTAATCAGGACAAATCAATATCGATAAATTCAAAATCATCCTCGTCCTCATCCTGCTGCTGTACCGGAGCAGAAGGCGCCGCACCGGCGGTCATCTGCTGCAGATCCGGTGATGCCTGTACCGATGAAGCGGTCATCTGCTGGGCCGCAGCTGCCGTCTGTACCTGCGCGGCAAGCTGAACCTGCGCCGGTTCAAAACGCTCCTCCGGAATCTCCTCAAAATCCTCCAGCTCTGCCGCCATCTCCTGACCGGCTGCCTGTCCTGCTGCCTCCCCGGCATAAACCGGTGCCGTCTGTACAGCCTGGCTGCTCTGTACGGAAGCCTGAGGCAGCTCTGCCTCTTCCTCCTCTTCCTCGCCGCGCATGTACCGCTCCTCCCGGCTTACCGTCCGGTCGCTTCTCCTGCCTGCACCGGATGCACCCGACGCAGCAAAATCATTATCATCATTGCTTCTGCCGCCGGAGCTTCTTCCTGATTTTCTGGAAGTAAGCAGCACAATCACCAGGATCAGCAGCACTACAGAAACGGCAATCAGCGCAATGATGATATAGAGCCGGATCTGGTAATCCTGAAGGAGATTATTGTACTCCTCTGCCAGGGTCACGTATTCCTCCTGGGTCACAGTTCCTTCTCCAGCTCGCTCAAAGTAGCGCTGGATGGTCTTTTCCGTCAGATCGTAGCGGTAGAAATTCTTCTCTCCGGCCGCATTCATCGCGTAGAAGATGCAGTACTGGTGCTCATCCTCATCAGCCCAGATCCAGCCGGTCACCTTATGGCCGTCGATATCAATGGTGGTCTCCACAAAGCCCTCCGGCAGGGCCGCGCCCTCCTCCGGCTCCAGGATCGTGATCGCCTTGGCCGCGGCCTCCAGGCTTACGCCCTGTACCGCCTCTGTTTCTGTCTCTGCTGCAGCCGTCTCGCCGCCTTCGCTCTTGGTCACGGAAATGGTATAATTCTTAACTGTCACACCGTCTGCCGCTGTCACCCGGATGGTGATGGTATTTTCACCCATCTGCAGGCCATCGCTGCCCTCTACCGTCACCGCCGCGCCGTCCACCGGCACTGCATCTACCTGAATGCTGTCCACATCCAGGCCCACGGAAGCCGAATAGCTGTCCACCGACGGGGAGAATGCGGGACTTAAGGTTCCCGGCGTAATCGAAAGGCCAGTCAGAAGTCCGTCGGAGGTTCCCTCTCCCTCACCGCCGCCTATGGTAACGGTGGAATTCCCCAGGTGATTAATGGTCACCGCCTGGGCATTAATATCGTAAACCTCCTGGGAAGCAATGGTAATCTGACTGCTACCCGCCTTCAGCGCCTTAAACTGCATGGAAAAGACGATGGAGGTCAGATCGCCGGCATCCGGGCCGCCTCTGGCCCGCAGGGAACCGGCTCCCCCATCCACACTGTTTCCGCTGATAAATTCCAGAGCGGAAGCATCGTAAGCCAGCATAATGTCCGCGCTGCTTAAGGACCCGTCCGCTGTGCTGATCTTCATGTTTACCGTAATTTCCTGGCCTACCGCACCGGTTGGATCGGAAAAGGTGATATTGCCGCTGGCTGCCATGGACACCAGCAGCTGCGCCGGCAGGATAAACGCCAGTGCACATACCAGCAGAATGCCTGCCAGCATTTTCTTCAGTCTTCTGTTCATTTCTCTTGATCTCCAGTCTTTATATTTCCCCTTCTGCGTAAAGCTTTACCCGACAATAGTCACATTGCTTCCGCCAGGGCCTGTCAGCATGCCGGAAGAACCAGTCCCTGCTGTACCTCCCGGTCCCGAAGCTCCGCCTGTATCTCCCGTGCCGCCGGAGCCAGGCCCGGCTGTCTGTCCGCCGGAACCAGTACTGCCGGAAGCGCCCGGCACTGCGCCGTCAGGAATTCCCGCAGACCCACTGCCATATGCAGGCCCGCTGTCACTTCGTGTGATGCGGATGGTGTACTCTCTCACTGCACCGTTTGCCGCCGTAACCAGAAGCTTTGCCTCGGTAACCGTTCCCGTCAGAGCCACTGCTCCCGTTCCGGAAATCTGTGCCCCACTGTCAATGGCTGATGCCTGTACATTTACACTGCTTACCGAAGTATTCACCGTCACATCATAGACAACCGTATCCCGGTTAAAGGAGGGCGATAACGTAAAGCCATCTACGATAATGGAGGAAAGCTTATTATTGGGGCTTCCGTCTCCTGCAGGCAGCGCGCAGGCATCTGCCGGCATATTCCGGTACACCGGGATGGAGAACTGAAGCGCAGTCTGGCGCATGGCGCTGGTATAGGCCTCTGCCATCTTCGCCCCCTCTGAAGCCGCCCCCTGAACATTGGTCATAAACTGATGCTTGTACAGATTGCTTCCCTGGACATTAAATTTCTTCAGATAAAAGGTATTCTGGCCGGCCAGAACGTAATTCTGACCGTACTGGACAGCACCGCCGATAATCGCCTTGTCAATGCTGTTCCACGGACGCATGTAATCGCCGGACTGGGCCGCATACCAAAGCCCCCGCTCCACCGCGGTCATGCCGTTGCTTACATAAGCCTCAAAATTATAATAGTTATAATATCCATTGGTGCCTGCTATGCAGCCGCCGCTTCCGGTGATTCCCTGCTCCTGCAGGATCATGGCCGTCAGAACATAGGGGCTTACGCCGGAGGTCTTTGCCGCCTGCATCAGGATATCCACATAAGATGCAGTCCTGCTTCCCGTCCCCAAAGAGGGTGTGCTGCCAGAACCGGAGGGACCGGAAGTGTCCCCGGAATTCGTTGTCTCCCTGTCCGCGCCTCCAGGCCCGATCCGGATAATGGTGGTGGCCGTCACCCGCTGCACCTGATGCTCGCTTCCGGAAATCCCGAAATTCTCTCCTGCCGCGCTGTCCCGGCTGCTGATATTCATGCCGGGTGCTTCACCGATGGAAACGCCGGAATTCTGGCTGCTGCCAGCTCCTGTGCTCCCTCCAGGACTGGAGGTGTCCACAGAAGGCGCAGCTGTCTCTCCGCCAGGGCCAGCCTGGACAGGGCTGTCTGCTGCGCCGGTGTTTCCACTTCCTCCATTTGCAGCGGTGTCCCCACTGGTACCAGTGTTTCCACTGGGGCCGGTATTTCCAGCAGTTCCCGTGTTCCCGCTGACTGTATTTCCGCCGGAAACCGTTCCCTCATAGGAATCACTTACATATACCGTATTTTCCAGAAATGTTCCTTTCACCAGCGACGCCAGCCCCTCCCTGGTATGGATGGCGCTGTCATAGCTTTGGAGAAGGAACTGAAAAATATACGTCTCATTCAAAAAATTCCTGGGATCCATATAGTAGCGGATAATGTCTCCGCTGGCCGCCACCCAGGAAGCGCCGTCAAATCCCGGCCAGGTGGAGGTGTTCCAGTCATAGGCGCCGTCCGCCGTAGACTTCCAGGAGGAAATGCTGGTGCTGCTCACCAGATTCCGCCCTACCAGGCTTTCATTCTCCACTGCCTCATTCCAGTCAAGTCCCGTATCCATAGCGGTAAACACCCACTGGGGATACTTGGCGTGAAGCTCCCTGAGGGCCGGCCGGTAGGACTCGGGAAATCCCTGGCTGTTTAAATACGCCTCAAAATCCGCGTCCGCCGAATAGGAAGCGGCAAAGCGCAGATAAGTGCCGGATACATAACCCACCGATGAAGCCCCGCTGCTTCCGGTAAAACGAATCTGATACCAGGTCAGGCCGTCGCTTCCGGTGGTCTGTCCCAGAACTGTCACTGCCGTCCCGTTAGTAATCTGTCCCACAATGGAATTCCCGGTTCCCGGGCCGCTCCGCACATTCAGCGTAGTGGCGGTCACCGTAGCCGTCCGCTCCTCTCCATAGACAGAAAAAGCGGAGGGAAGCACCGTGGGAGCCTCAAACATCATCAATAAACTTAAGACCAATGCCAGGCCTTTCTTCCAATGTCTCTTCATCATACACTCCTGTATGCATTTTCTGTATGTCAAAATCATCCTGTTTTCTGGCAATATACACCTTATTTATTATAATGACAAAGTCCGCCCCCGTCAACTGAATCGGGAAAAGTTCACATTCAGACCAAAATTCGTAAGAAAATAGACCCATTTCCCGGCAAAAACCGGGAAACGGGTCCGTAAATTCATGGGTTATTTCTATTATTATGCGGGATCATGCTGCTTCTGCAGCTTATCCTGCGCTTACACCGGATAAGCCTTGCTGGCTGCATCTGCCGCAGACTGATCTACCTTGGTCTGCTGTGCTTCCCGGTACTGGAAGAATTCCTTCGCCACAGCGGGGAACAGTGCGTAAGACAGAACGTCCTCATCCTGCTGCTTCCACTGTGCGCATTCCTGCTCAAACTTGGGAAGCTGCGGCTCGATCAGGTCAGCCGGCCGGCAGGTAATGGGTGTAGCGTCGCCGATGATCTTCTTCTGCACTTCTGCATTGAAGGGCTTTACGGTCTGGCCGAACTCGCCCATCATGATCTTCTTGGACTCCTTCGGAACCAGCTTATACCGCTCGCCGGAAATCACGTTCATCACGGCCTGAGTTCCCACGATCTGAGAAGAAGGAGTAACTAACGGCGGCTCGCCGAAGTCCTTTCTTACTCTCGGGATCTCCTCTAAAACCTCCTGGTACTTGTCCTCCTTGCCCGCTTCCTTTAACTGGCTTACCAGGTTGGACAACATACCGCCGGGTACCTGATACTGCAGGGTCTTGATGTTTACGCCCAGCACCTTGGGATTGAGCAGGCCGCTCTTTAATGCCTCCTCGCGGATAGGAGCGAAATACCCGGCAATCTCTGCCAGCAGGCCCAGATCGTAGCCAGTATCGTAAGGCGTTCCCCGGAAGGTCTCAACCATAACCTCCGTAGCCGGCTGGCTGGTTCCCAGCGCCAGAGGAGACATGGCACAGTCAATGATATCACATCCGGCCTCCACAGCCTTTAAGTAGGTCATGGATGCTACGCCGGAGGTGTAGTGGGTATGCAGGTCGATGGGAAGGGTGGTTCCCTCCTTCAGGGCACGCACCAGCTCATCTGCCGCATAGGGGGTCAGAAGACCGGCCATATCCTTGATACACAGAGAATCTGCGCCCATATCCTCGATCTTTCTGGCGATATCTCTCCAGTAATCCAGGGTGTAAGCATCGCCCAGGGTATAGCACAAAGCGATCTGGGCATGGCCCTTTTCCTTCTTGGTGGCCTTTACTGCCGTCTCCAGGTTCCGGATATCGTTTAAGCAGTCGAAAATACGGATAATGTCAATACCGTTTGCAATGGACTTCTGTACGAAGTATTCCACCACATCGTCTGCGTAGTGATTGTAGCCCAGGATGTTCTGTCCGCGGAACAGCATCTGCAGCTTGGTATTCTTGAAGCCGTCGCGCAGCTTTCTCAGTCTGTCCCAGGGATCTTCCTTTAAGAAGCGCAGGCAGGAGTCGAAGGTAGCACCGCCCCAGCACTCTACTGCGTGATAGCCGACCTGATCCATCTTCTCCACGATGGGCATCATCTGCTCCGTGGTCATTCGGGTTGCAAGTAAGGACTGGTGGGCGTCACGAAGGACGGTTTCCACAATCTTTACCGGCTTCTTTTCTATATCAGCCATTATCATATCCTCCTAATTGATTCTAGTTTTAGGTGGGGGCCGAAAGGCCCCTGCCGCTTATACGCCGAAAATCGCCATAAATGCACCGGCCGCAACTGCCGTACCGATAACACCGGCTACGTTGGGTCCCATAGCATGCATTAACAGGAAGTTCGTCGGGTCAGCCTCAGAGCCAACCTTCTGAGAAACACGAGCCGCCATAGGCACTGCGGATACGCCGGCAGAGCCGATCAGCGGATTTACCTTTCCTCCGGTGGCCTTACACATGATCTTTCCGAAAATTACACCGGCAGCCGTACCAACAGCAAAGGCAACCAGGCCCAGAACCACGATCTTGATGGTATCTGCATTCAGGAAGTTCTCCGCGCTGGTGGTAGCACCTACAGAGGTTCCCAGCAGGATAACTACCGTGTACATCATGGCATTGGATGCGGTCTCGGCAAGGTATTTTACCACGCCGCACTCCTTAAACAGATTTCCTAACATCAGCATGCCCACCAGGGGAGCCGTGGAAGGCAGAATCAGACACACTACGGTGGTTACGATAATGGGGAACAGGATCTTCTCCAGCTTGGATACCGGGCGAAGCTGCTCCATCTTGATCTTGCGCTCTTCCTCAGTGGTCAGCGCCCGCATGATGGGGGGCTGAATGATGGGAACCAGCGCCATGTAGGAATATGCTGCCACAGCGATGGGGCCCATCAGGGTCGTCTGTCCCAGCTTGCCTGCCAGGAAGATGGAAGTGGGGCCGTCAGCGCCGCCGATGATGGAGATAGCTGCTGCCGCTCTTCCATTAAAGCCCATGAGAATCGCCAGGAAGTATGCACCGTAAATACCGAACTGTGCCGCAGCTCCCAGAAGGAAGCTCTTCGGGTTGGCAATCAGGGGACCGAAGTCGGTCATGGCGCCAACGCCCATAAAGATCAGGGACGGCAGGATACTCCACTCGTCTAACTGGAAGAAATACCAGAGAAGTCCTCCGACGCCGTTTGATGTCTCTTCAGGAGATGCCATAATATCCGGATAAATATTAACCAGAAGCATACCAAATGCAATGGGTACCAGCAGAAGAGGCTCAAAGCCCTTCTTGATTGCCAAGTACAGGAACAGGAATGCCACGGCAATCATGATGAAATTGCCCCAGGTTAAGTTGAAAAATGCCATCTGATGAAGAAGGTTGTTAAATGTACTGCCTAAATCCATATTTAATCCCTCCGTCCGGAATGCATATTGCTATGCATTTCTTCATTCTAGTTTAAGGTGGCCAGAACGGCACCTGCCTCTACGGAGTCGCCTGCTGCTGTATTTACCGTTGCGATGGTTCCATCCTGAGGAGCAACAATATCGTTCTCCATCTTCATAGCTTCCAGAATCAGGATTACTTCACCCTTCTTCACTGCCTGACCGGGAGCTACCTTTACGCCCAGGATCTTGCCGGGCATAGGAGCAGTTACGGTCACGGAACCGGCAGCGCCTGCCGGTGCGGGAGCGGGAGCCGGGGCAGGGGCCGGAGCCGGTGCTGCTGCCGGTGCAGGAGCGGGAGCTGCGGGCATAACCGGTGCTGCAGGCATAACGGGAGCTGCTGCGTGGATCCCCTCCTCAACAGTTACAACGTAGGTATTGCCATTAACGGTGATGGTATAATTCTTCATATAAGTTTCCTCCTGAACTAATATTTCTTGTTTCCTTCTCGATTTCTGCTTGATCCTATTTCCAGTTTGAACCGGGCTTGCGGCGGATGGAACGAACCACCAGGCCGTCTGCCGGAACATCTGCGTAGGCAGAAATCGCTGCTGTAATCACAGCTACCAGCTCCAGATCATTAACCAGATTCGCATCTGCGGCAATGGCGCCCATGATTCCGGCTACAAGTGTCGGATCCGTCTCCTCAGCCGCCGGTGCGGGAGCTGCGCTCTTAGCCGGTGCAGGTGCCGCAGGCTTAGCTGCCGCTTCTGCCTTGCCCTCGCTGAGCCGCTTCTCCCATGCATTGATGTACTTGAAGCAGCCGATCAGGAAGCTGATAAAGATCAGAACAATGAACACCGTGCCCATACCGATCAGCGTGTGGGTAGCGGCACGGTACATATTATCCCCCAACGAATACTGGGGAGAAGCCTCGAT
>JAGHER010000030.1 GCA_017889125.1 Lachnospiraceae bacterium | reverse complement strand
TTTTTGACGATGGCACCATATGGAACAATTCAAATTATCACAGCTGGTTTGAAGCATATGCAGGAAAGGAAATAAAAGCAGAAGATTTACAGAATTACTATCCGTATACGTATGAGATAAGCTTTCCGTAACAAAACATTTCTCTCTTGATCTTTTCCTCTACTCCCACGGCCTGGCTGTCCTAACCGCCGAACAAAAGCTGTCCCTGGATAAGGAAACTTCAGAGGCTATGGTACTTAATCTGCTGACTGCTCTGCTGAAGCAGGTGAAATAAATGGTATAGGCAAGATAGTATCCCTGGTAAATTATCCATTATAAAAAGCGAGGTTCTCCATGGAAAATAAAGACAACCACTACATTATTGACTTCTACAATCATTATGACGAGGACAGCCGCCTTGCCTCTCAGCATGGCTCCATGGAGTTTCTCACCGCCATGCACTACATCGAAAAATACCTTACCCCTGAAAGCCGCGTACTGGAAATCGGTGCTGGTACAGGCCGCTATTCCCACGCTCTGGCAAGACAGGGTTATGCCGTGGACGCCGTAGAGCTGGTGGAGCACAATACCATCTTTACACGGTAAAGGACAAGCAGAAGGCCATAGAGGAAGCCATCCGCGTCACCAAAAATGGCGGCATCATCTTTGCCGCCATTTCTACCCCAAAGGATTTATTTGCGCTGGTACGCAAGAAGGATGTCAAGCCCCATTTCCCGTCACCCGGCTTCATTACGTGGCCGCAGACGGCTGTTCCCTGCTGATGCGTGAAGCCATCGACAGGATGGAACCTGATGCCTTCCAGCTGTATGTAAAATATCATCTCACCGTCTGCGAACGGCCGGATCTGGTGGGGATAACCAGCCATGCCATTAATATATTCCTCAATCCGTCCCGGTTCATTGTCTCTCATAAAGAGTTTGTACACATTATCCCTCATATCTCCACCTCATATATGGCCTATGCACCCTATCACACTCGCCCCATCTGCACATTTAACTAAAAGTTGAAAATTTTTCAAATCACAAACCATTCTCACTCAAAAAAGTGCTTTTCTATTATTTTGCTTTTTCGTGATTTTTTAAAGCATTTTAACTTGCTTTTTCGTGTAAAAATAAATTTTATCTACTTGCTTTTTCGTGATTTTAAGGTTATAATCAGGTCATATTATGGATATACTAACCTCAAAGGAAGTGATGAAATGCTGAAAAGAAAAATTTACGATGAGCTTGTCGCCTGGAAAAAAAGCAGCAACGGCACAACCGCCATGATGATTGACGGGGCACGTCGTGTTGGCAAAAGCTATATTGCCGAAGAATTTGCCAAATCAGAATACAAAAGCTATATTTTGATTGACTTTGGTCAAGCCCCGGCAGATATACTAGATCTGTTCGTTAACGATAGCTCCGATTTTGACCTCTTCTTTGCAAAACTTGCAGCCTTTTATTCTACAAAACTTCACAAACGTGAATCACTGATTATCTTCGATGAGGTTCAGCAATACCCGAGAGCGCGCCAGCTTATTAAATATCTTGTTGCAGATGGCCGGTTTGATTATCTTGAGACAGGGTCGCTGATCCGATTGAAAAAGAATGTACAGGATATCATTATTCCTTCCGAAGAGGATCACATTGAAATGTTTCCCTTAGACTTTGAAGAATTCCTTTGGGCAATGGGCGACGAGACCACTTACCCACTGATTCGGCATTGCTTTGAAGCAAAGAAACCTCTTGGAACAGCCCTTCATCGAAAGATCATGAATGACTTCCGTCAATACATCCTCGTAGGCGGTATGCCTCAATCCGTTCTCGCCTACATGAATGGCAAAGACTTCGAGGCATCCGATGTTGCAAAACGCCGGATTCTAAATCTTTATCGTGAAGATGTTGCAAAATTTGTAGAAGGTTATGAAGACAAAGTGTTTGCCATATTCGATGGCATTCCGGGGCAGCTTTCCAAAAAAGAAAAGAAATATAAGCTTTCTTCTCTCGGCAAACAAGCACGTTTTCGAACCTATGAGGATTCCTTTGTATGGCTGAATGAAGCTATGATCGTCAATACCTGTTTCAATGCAACGGACCCTCATGTGGGACTTGCGCTGAGCGCCGATAATGCCACGCAGAAGTGCTATATGGCAGACACAGGGCTGCTTGTTACTCATACATTCCAGGATAAGAAATATACAGACAACGAACTTTACCGTGCGATCCTCTTTGATAAGCTAAATATCAACGAGGGAATGCTTATTGAAAATGTTGTTGCACAAATGCTTCGCCACCGGAGACCGCGCCTGTATTTCTATTCCCGTTCTGACAGTCAGAATCGCGAAAACCATATGGAAATCGACTTTTTGATTACTGATGGGAAGAAGATAGCCCCAGTAGAAGTCAAATCCGGGAATTATCGTTTTCATTCTTCCTTAGATAAATTCCGAAAGCATTTCCCATCGGTCATTGGCAGCTCATATATTCTTTATACCAAAGACGTCATGGTCAAAGATGGGATTATCCATCTGCCGCTGTACATGGCAGAACTACTATGATATCCAGTGACACGATAAAAAGGCCGACAGTCGGAAAAGAAATCAATTAAGAGGGGAGCATATCAATGAACTCCCCTCTCCTCATATAGACATTTATTCTCTTTAAAGTATCCCCAGCCCTTTCGCCACAATCATAATAAAATCCTGCACGTTGGTAACGATCGTAGTGGCTGCCAGACTTCCCCGGTCCAGAAGCTTATTTACCACAAACTCATCTGCATCCACCGTATAAAGGAATACCGGCCGAATGGTGCCGTCTTCCAGGACACGGTAGGAGGGCGTCATGTTTCCTGTGGCGATGGTATGCAGCATGGTAGCCAGGCAGATGACTGTTGTTGCCTGGCGTACCATCCCGCGCATGGCAGTCTGCCCGGCGTAGGCATCCCCGATCACCTCCGGCAGCGGGCCATCGTCACGGATAGAGCCCGTAAGGACAAAGGGAACATTGTTCTTTACACAGCTGTACATGATGCCGTTGTCGATCTTGTAATCCTCGACAAACTGGGCGATGGAACCGCTCCTTCTCACCCGGTTGATCACGTCAAGATGATTGTAGTGGCCATTGGGATGAGAACGCTGGGTATAAATGTCCTGCCCCAGCGCAGTATGGAACATGGCGCCCTCCAGATCATGGGTGGCAAGGGCATTGCCCGCCATAATCCCGTCCACATATCCGTTTTCCACCATGGCCTGCATGGCTCTTCTGGCATCTGCGTCAAAGGAAAACGCTGGCCCCATGACCCAAACGATGTTTCCATGCTCCCGCTCATAATTGAGAAGTTCGAAAAGGCGGTCATAATCTCTGGCATAAGAGGTCTCCCGGCTTCTCCCCTGACGGAACACAAACTGATCGCTGTCCTCATCCTTCGGATCCACAAAGCCTGTGCAGTGCAGATAGATCCCTTCCTCGCCATTTTCTGTTCTGCCAGTGATGACCTTATCGCCAACCTCTAAGTTGCGGTTCTCCACAACCTTCAGTTCGCCCTCATCCCCGATCACCACACTGGAATCCATACGGCTTTCTTTTGCCAGCGTCCATTTCCCATTGATCTTGAAATACTCCGGATACATGGAGGTACTGTGGAAATTTTCCGGAGCCACACCTTTCACCGTCACGGCTTCCCAGGCCGCATCCGGGGCGTTCATAAACTTTTCCTGTGTGAAATCCGGTTCTGTATACTTTGGCATGTTAAACATTTTATATTGTCTCCCTTCTGCTGTCTGGTTTATCTTGATGGGTCTATTTGCTTTTTACTGATGGCCGTGTGTAAACGCACTCTCCGCCGATCCAGGTCTCCTGAACCTTTACTTTATCGATCTCCTCCGGCGGAATTTCCAGGATATCCCTGTCCAGTACCGCAAAGTCCGCCCGGTATCCCGGCGCAAGCATACCGATACCCGGGAATCCCGCAGCCAATGCGGCTCCTCTGGTGTAGAGCTTTATGGCCGTCTGGATACCCACTGCCTGCCCAAAGCCGCAGTCTGTGCCGTCAGCGGCAATCCGTGTCACCGCCATCTTAAGCCCCGGAAAAGGATCCGACGGGTCAGCCCAGAAGGTGGCCGGTGCGTCTGTGGAAAATCCGAGACACACGCCTTCATCCAGAAGATGCTTTACCGGATAACACTGCTGCATCCACTCTCTTCCCAGATTTTTAAGATAGCTGGCAATCTCTGCGTACAAGAAAATCGGCTGCGTCACAAAGGAGATGCCCCGTGCCGCGGCTTTTTGGATGCTTTCTTCCGAAGGATCCGTGATATGCTCGATCCGCACATAAGGAATCCCATCCGGTGTCCACGGCTGTTCCTTTGCCGCCCGGTTAACCATCCTTGCGATGGCCCGTCCTCCCATAGCGTGCATGGAAAGCTGGCATTGATTCTTTTTGCAGAAATCGATAGCGGATTCGATGAGGTCATCACTGCACACGGATATTCCATACTCATCCTCTGTATCGAAATAGGGCTTATCCATCCATGCCGTGCGCCCGGAAACACTTCCGTCTCCGATGAGCTTTAATCCGGCTACGAAAACTGGTTGGCTTCGATCCAATTTCTCTTTCGGGATGGAAAAATGCTCATCATCCCAAAAGAAATCCCACATATAGTACACACCGGCCCTCTGACGGAATCCTTTTTCTGCCGCCGCCTCATAGACGGGAAGATTGTCGCTTCCATCAAGGCTTCCCATATCGCAGATGGCCGTGATGCCCTGAGCGGTCAGAACCTCCCCCAGCTCGAGAAGGTTCTGCACCTGCTGCTCCTTTGATTCTTTTGGGAGCAGCGGTGCGATCAGATTGCGGGCATTTTCCTTGAGGATGCCTGTAGGCTCACCCTGTTCATCACGCTCGATCTCCCCGCCCGGCGGGTCGGGCGTATTCCGGTCAATCCCCGCCAGCTTAAGGGCCATGCTGTTGACGCAGCGGATATGCGCACAGGTTCGCACGATTGAGACAGGCGCATCACTGCAGCCTGCGTCCAGATCATAGCGGTTGGGCGAACGCTTCTCCGCAAGCCCCTGCTCATCATATCCCCAGCCTTCGATCCACTGTCCCGGTCCCTGAAGCTGTCTGCGCTCTCTGACCGCCTGAATGAGCTCTTCTATGGAATTAATCTTCGGCGGCATGATCGTGATCTTCTTTCGGTAATCCGCCAGCATCACCGGATGCATATGCGCGTCCACAAATCCCGGAATTACCCGTCTCCCCTTTAGGTCGGTAATCTGTGTCCCTTCTGCAGCAAAAGAACCATCTGCCTGCCTCATCTCAGAGAGGCGGCCTGCCTGTTCTGCCGCATACTGTTCTATCACTTGCTGTTCTGCGGCACACGGTTCCGCCGCACACGGTTCTGCAGCGCATGATTCTGCGATGGGCAACGGCAGATATTCCTTCGGTATATCCGCTTGCTCGCCGATCCAGGTAACCACACCATTTTCGATAATCATGGAGTCCGCATAAGGGCGGGAATCGTTGGATGTAAATATTTTCCCATTGATAAACATGTGTTTTCCTGATGTATTCATCTCAGCACGCTCCTTTACTGACTATCATAGCAGAAAAATCATCACTTGTCAGAAAAAATTCAGAAAATTTTCTGCATTAAAGCATTAAAACACCGGTGCCAGCGTGTTAATATCAATACTTATGGCAGAATTGCGATTTCAAGTCTTCATACTCATTCTTTGTCAGTTGGAAACCTCAAAATAGCTGCTTTCCTGTATATCCTTCAACTTTGACCGCAGATATCTTTTCCAAGCAAACCTACATGCGCCCGGCGGGCGGGTGCACCACTAATCCATGAAAGTCTGGCGGGCGCATGGGGCATCCCTGAATTTATGCCGCCTATCCGGCGGCGGACTTTCAAAGCAAACCTACATGCGCCCGGCGGGCGGATACACCACCAATCCATGAAACTCTGGCGGGCGCATGGGGCATTTTTTACCGCTTAAATCTTCCAACATTCTCAAGTATCCAGCTTACAGAAATAAAGCCGATCCGTCCCCGCATCATAAATCCCCAGAGTAAAATTAAATGAACTTCTGTGCAGAATATCTGCTCCCGCCGCCTCTCCCGGCTTAACCTGCCGATCGATCAGCCGGTAATATCCATCCTCAATTTCCGGTATAAGCGCTTCCCCTTCACCGTCCGTCAAAAATGGGCCAATGCTCTCGATCCTGTTTTCCTTTTCATTTCCCGTTTCATTTTCTGCTTTCCTCTCCGTCCCATAAACCAGCGTCCCTGTCACCTCATCCAGCGGAAATGCCTTCCACTGCTCATCTTCTTTAATCTGTTCTAAAACCCGTTCATCCGAAAACTGCAGCACAATACAGGTTGTCCCATCACCGTGGAATCCCCCGTGACTGTCCAAATTCGATACCTCCCTGCCGCCCGACACATTGATTCCCAGCTCCTCGGAAATCACATCCTGCGGCTTCTTCCCACCGCAGCCGGTCATAAGAAAGAAAACCGCAAAAACTGCCGCTGCATAAGCCGCCAGCCTTATCTGTTTCATCATAAATCAACCTCCTCTGCGAATTTATTTCTCAATCACAAACTCTGCATAGCACATAACCGTATCATAATCTCCCGGAGCCCTGAACTCCATAATTTCCTTCCCAATACGATATTGCCCCTCAGGAAGGGTTCCATAGCTCTTTGACCAGTCTATTTCCCACTCCACCGTCTCTCCCTCCGGGATCAGCAGCGCAATGTCCTGCCATCCAAAATCCTGCACCGGATCCAATGCAATCCATCCATCTGCCCCCTTTTTCTCCAGAAAATACGGAGTACCCGTCTGCAGCTGGCCGGATAACTCCTCACTGGCCAGCTCATCAGACTGCCTGCATACTAATGTCATTCCCTCAGATGTCACATTCTTTGCTTCCAGTTCCACACCAAATGGCTCCTGCTGACTGGCTGCAGAGCCGCTCATTTCCCCAAATAGCTCTGATTCTCCTGTCCGTTCCCCCATCTCCTCTGCAGATTTCGCTTCGGTTTCCGCCTCCGTACTCATTTCTGTTTTCATTTCTGTTTTCACTTCTTTTCCCGCTTCCGAGACAGAACCGCAGGCAGATAATGCTGCTGATGACGACAATACCGCCAATATCGCCAAATTCCTTGCACAAACAATATACGCTGTTCTTTTCTTCTTTACCCTCTTCATATCCTTCACCTCTCACGATTTTTCCGAAACGTTCAGTATCCTGCATTTCTCCACAGTTTTCATCACATTGTTCATCACATTCTCAATTTCATTTTAACTATAGCATATCCCTCTTGCAGGGGTGTTACTTCTCTCTTACGTTTGTATAAATATTTGACTGGATTTCATTAACAAGACAGCTTTCCAGACACCACGATCAGCCACATAGTATTTCTCATTGACGGTGAGTATTCTTTTTCCCTGCAACTCCTGCCGCTTTACCTGATAAAATAGAAAATCATCCTCACCAGCTTTGATATACCCCAGCACCGTTTCCAGCCATACAGACCGGCTTTCACTTTTCAGATATTGGCGGCATACCGCCCACAATCAGATGGCAGTTAAAGCATTGGCGAATCCATATTGGAGTAAACTGTGCGGTAAAGCTCTGTATCAGGAAAATCAGGAACCGGCAGCAGAGCCAGAAACACCGGAGGCATCCGAACCGAAACCAAGACCGAAGCCTGTAAAGGAAGCAAAAGAAAAAGCCCAGCCTTTTTTTGGGGCAGCGTTTAAGCCGCCCTGAACATAGCAAGATTTTTGATATTGGGATTTCTGATGTGGAAAATATGTGTTATACTTATTTTTTATAGTATGATAAATTGGAAGTTATGGAGGGATATCTAAAATGAAATTGGCAGATTTATCAACGGGACCAGATTGGGTAGTATGGATTGTTGTCATAATACTTGCTGTACTTTCTATTGTTTTGATTTCTGGTCACGGGAGCTGGTTTATTTCTGGATACAATATGGCTTCTAAAGAAGAAAAAGCAAAATATAATGAAAAGAAGCTATGCCGAACAATGGGAATAGGAATGTCTGTTATAGCAATTCTTCTTCTGATTATGGGATTGTTGGAAAATGCTTTACCAGCATTTTTTGTATATATTTCACTGGGAATTATTTTGGTTGATGTTGTGGTAATTATCATTTTAGGAAACACAATATGCAGAAAGTAACAAAAGGATATCAGCAAGCGTGAGAACATGGAATATGACAAGGCAGCTGATACCTACACCTGTCACGCTGAGAAAAGCTGAGGACGGTTTGTGTAAGGAAACAAAAAAGCAAAAGCGGCTATCAATCAGAAGTAACGATATATGAATGTGAAGACTGCAGGGGCAGTCGTCAAAATGATCGTTGACCATCCTCCCCGTTAATGTTTCGCCCAAACTCATAAACTTCCTGCAGATGCCCGGCATCCGAGGCACCCTTCATAAAGGACTCCACCAACTGCATTGTATTTCCGCGCGGGCGTCCGCCGCCCAGCACTACTAAAATCTTCTTCATTTGCTCTCTTCCACATCCTGAGGTCTGCTCTGAAGGCCAACCTCCTCCGGCACGATGGTTACCGAACCATCCCCACTCACAAAGCAGGGAATACCGGCGTAACCGCTTGCCTTGCAGTCATCAAACACCGGGCTGTTGTCCCGAATTCGAAGGAATTCCTTCAGGTTCCGAACATGCTCACCGATACTAATATATTCAAATTCATCCTCCCGACCCCTGATCTGGTCAAACAGATAAGAGCAGTCCGGGCAGGTATCCATTCCGTAGATTTTGATCATGGTTGTCCCTTCCTCAGAAATCGTACCGTACCACCTGGCAGTTCTTCACGCCAAAGGCCGCGTACTCCTCATTCGTCATATCAGTAAAATAAGACTGCACGACCCGGGCAATGCCGTTGTGGGCCACAAGAATATAGGTCTTCTGATCTGACTCCGTCTTGATATCATCCAGCAGGTTATAGATCCGCTGTGCAAGATGGAGCATAGACTCGCCGCCCTCATAGCTGCAGGCAAAGAATTCCTTCGCCTTCTTGAAATCCACACCATCCCGCGGCGTGGATTCCCACTTGCCGAAGTTCTGTTCAATCAGGCGCGGTTCCATTCTAGCCGGAATACCGGTCATCTCGGAAATATGCTTGGCGGTATCAGCCGCTCTCATAAGGGGAGAATAAAGGATCTCGTCAGCTGTGATGCCTTCCTCCAGAATCCGCTTACCGGTCTCGATGGCCTGCTGATGCCCCCGGTCGGTAAGGGCGATGTCAGTAGCACCGCAGATTTTGTTTTCTACATTCCAGATGGTCTCGCCATGGCGGACGAAGTAAAAATGGCCCATGATTTTCACCTCCCGCTAATAAATACTCAGCATAAATACCCAGCTTCAAATATTATATCATCCAGCAAGTAACTCCTCAACGATTTTGTCGTCCACTTTTCTCCGTTTTCGGCGTTTTTCGCCGACACCACTTGCACCTCGCCGCCAGATGTGCTATATTGATATTAGAAAAGGGGAAAGCCAGAAGCACACGGCCTCCCCATAATCAACAGCTTATATTTTACAAGCCGTCACTATTGGCAGTAGTGGCGGCTATTTTCTTCCCTTGAATATCTGATAAAGCAGACTTACAAGGGCTACAATGAATATTCCAATCTGAACCAAG
>JAGHER010000232.1 GCA_017889125.1 Lachnospiraceae bacterium | reverse complement strand
CTGTTGGCTGTGCTGGTTATCAGCGGCAGCCTGGCTGGCGGTATCTGGTGGAAACGCAGAAAAGATGAGCATGTGACGGAATAAAAACCAGGAAAATTTCCATTGAAAAATTTAGTCATAAGAAAAACACGGGCGGCAGGATTTCCAAAGCAGGAGTCCTGCCGCCTTCTGCGTTGTCTTTGGCTTCTTGCAGCCATTCTTCACCTGGATTCGTCTCATATCCAGGAGTTGGAGATTCTTAACCCCATTCTCCTTTTTTTCTCGCAATTTCAGCATCATCATAGTACAATTAAAGGAGAATGAGAATGCAGAAAAACCGGAGATAGACTCCGGCCTGGACAAATGGGCACGGCTTTTCCTGGCAGACACCTGGGAAGAGCTGCAGGAGATGATAAAGGAGAGTGAGTGGATGGCAGAGACAGTATATACCCTTCGGAACCTGACAGAGGACGAGAAGATCCGCTTGGAATGCGAGGCCAGAGACCGTTACGAGCATGACCGCGCATCGCTGTACGGAAGCGGACTGCGGGAGGGCTTGGAGCGGGGCCGCTTAGCCGAGCAGGCCAACACCGAACGGGAACGTCAGCGTGCAGAAGAGGCGGAGGCGGAGCTTGCCCGTCTGAAGACTTTGTTAAGTGAAAAGGGAATCGATTTTTCTCCCTTTGCTAATCGCTGATGATCTGTACGATCATCCGGTTTGGGAGACAGACGATGGTGGAACCGTCCAGACTTTGTTTTCCCTGATGAACGCATACTTTATCGGGGCAGGTGGCTTCGTCACACCAGATCTGGCCGTTTTCGACAACCAGATGGTTTGTGCCGCCGGCGGCCCCGCAGATAGTGTATTCACCATCTGTCTGCAGATCGATGGTTTGCACCAGCTCCCCGTCCACACTGACCTGAGCCCGGGCTGGAGTCGCCAGACTTCGGCGGGCATGCTGCTGCCAGAGCATAATCAGTGCAGCCAGCACCAGCACGGTGACGAGAAGCAATTCGTTTCGGTGTTTTTTCAGTAATCTATGCATAGCGGTAAGAAAATCTCCTGTTTTTAATCTCTGTCTTTCTGCTGCGTTTGCTACGGAAGACATTATACAGCAGGAATATGAGGGATGCAAGCCCAGGACGAAACGGTGTTTTCTGTCTTGCTGAATTATGGCGCTGCGGATATAATGAAAAGGAAATGAGTGAGAAAAGACAGCGGCAGCATAACCGGCAGATTGTCTGGTGTCGCTGCAGACAGGAGAGAAGTTGAACGAAACGAAGAAAGAGGCGCAGAAGGAGAGAGAGACGCAGAAGGAGAAAGAGGCGCAGAAGGAGAAGATGAGCCATGAGAAAGGGCAGAGCCAGCAGAAACAGTACAGGCAGCAGCCAGCCTCCGCCTCAAGCGCCCTTCTGGCGGCGGAATATGGGATGCTGATTGCACTGGCCTTTGTATTCAGCTATATTGAAAATCTGATTCCGGTGAATCTTGGCGTGCCGGGAGTGAAGCTGGGGCTGGCCAACCTGGTGACGGTGGTGGGTTTATACACCATCGGGATCCCGGGGACAGCGGCTGTGAGCCTTGTGCGGGTGGTTCTGGTGGGCTTTACCTTTGGGAATCTCTCTAGTATGCTTTACAGTCTGGGAGGAGCGCTGCTTAGTCTGGCGCTGATGGCTATATGTCGGAAATTGGGGTGGTTTACACCGGTGGGAGTAAGCATTATCGGCGGCGTGGGACACAATATAGGACAGATTGCGGTTGCATCACTGGTGGTGGAGAATGGGGCGGTATTTTCCTATCTTCCTGTGCTTTTGCTTGCCGGAACAGGAGCCGGAGCGGTTATCGGGATATTAGGCGGGATCATTGCCGGCAGGATTGGACGTTTTGTGGAGAAAAGCGGATTCGCTGGACGATAGATGCTAAGAAAATGCGGCTTTGCGGTGCAAAACCGGCAGGAGAAGCATCCACTGGTGATTCTTTTGCGAAATTATCGCTTTTGATAACTTTTTCACATTCCCAATTCTGCAGTTTTGGAGTATACTAGAAGAGCATGAGGATTGCGGGAGCACATCGTGCGGAGCAATCTGGTATCATAGAATGGCAGGACGTGCCAGGGGTACGGCTGGCAGATATCTGCGGAAGGAAAATTAAATAGGAGGGTAAGGATAATGGTTTACGATGCAATCAAAGGTCTTGTGGAGTACGGAAGAAAGCGGGGACTTCTGAAAGAGGAGGATGTGATTTATGCCAGAAATCAGATCCTGGAGGTACTTAAGCTGGATGAGTATGAGGAGCCCCAGGGGCCGGTAGAAAGCGACGATCTGGAGCAGATTTTGAAGGTGCTTCTGGATTACGCCTGTGAGACCGGCGTGCTGGAGACGGACAGTGTGGTGTATCGGGATCTTTTTGATACCAAGCTGATGAACTGCCTGATGCCGAGACCCAGCGAGGTGACGGCGGAATTCTGGAAGCGGTATGAGGAGTCTCCTCAGGCAGCTACGGACTATTTTTATGAGCTGAGCCAGGATTCGGACTATATCCGCCGCTATCGTGTCTGCAAAGACCTGAAGTGGAAGACGGCTACCCGCTATGGCGATCTGGACATCACGGTGAATCTTTCCAAGCCGGAGAAGGATCCCAAGGCGATTGCGGCTGCCAAGCTGGCCAAGCAGAGCGGTTACCCCAAGTGCCTTCTGTGTATGGAGAATGTGGGCTATGCAGGACGGGTGAATCATCCGGCACGAAACAACCACCGGATTATCCCCATTACCATCAATGACAGCCAGTGGGGATTCCAGTATTCTCCCTATGTCTACTATAATGAGCACTGCATCGTATTTAACGGTCAGCATGTGCCCATGAAGATTGAAAAGGCTGCATTTATCAAGCTTTTTGATTTTGTAAAGCTGTTCCCTCACTATTTCCTGGGATCGAATGCAGATCTGCCTATCGTGGGCGGCTCGATTTTAAGCCACGATCATTTCCAGGGCGGACATTACACCTTCGCCATGGCAAAGGCATCGATTGAGAAATACTTCCAGATGGAAGGCTTCGAAGATGTGGAGGCTGGCATTGTGTTCTGGCCCATGTCCGTTCTGCGGCTTCGCGGTGCAGACAGCAATCGCCTGATTGAGCTGGCGGATATTGTGCTGAAGGCCTGGAGAAGCTATACCGATGAAGCTGCCTTTATCTATGCGGAGACAGACGGTGAGCCTCACAACACCATCACCCCCATTGCCCGGAAGAATGGAGACATGTTTGAGCTGGATTTGGTGCTGCGCAACAACATCACTACCGAGGAGTTCCCGCTGGGCGTATACCATCCCCATCAGGAGCTGCATCACATTAAGAAAGAAAACATTGGCTTGATTGAGGTCATGGGCCTGGCTGTGCTTCCGTCTCGTCTTAAGAAGGAGCTGGCAGATCTGGGACAGGCTATTTTGGAGGGCCGGGATATCCGTGCCGATGAGGAGCTGGCAAAGCATGCCGACTGGGTAGATGAGTTTATGCCCAAGTATGACTCCATCACAGCAGAAAATGTGGATAAGATCCTGCAGGAAGAGGTAGGCCTGGTATTTGCCCGGGTTCTGGAGGATGCAGGCGTTTACAAGTGCAATGAGGAAGGGCGGAAGGCCTTCGGAAGATTTCTGACCAGCGTCGGATTCCAGGAGAAATAAGAGGTTTGCTATGATGTTCACAAAGACGTGGAAGCATCCCTGGCAGAGAACATTATGGGAATATGGGACGATTACGGCGAGCATTTTGATATTGGTAATCGGAATTTATTTTTTCAAGTTTCCCAATAACTTTGCTTTTGGCGGTGTTACCGGTTTTTCGACCATTTTCAGCCGGTTGACTCCGGTCAGTGCAGGTGATTTTACCTTTTTGGTTAATACGGGCCTTCTGGTAGTGGGATTTTTCTTTCTGGGAAGAGCCTTTGGCGTAAAGACAGTGTATGCCAGCATGCTGATGTCCCTGCTTTTGTCTGTGATGGAGAGGATTTATCCCTTAAGCCAGCCGCTGACCAGTGAACCCTTGCTGGAGCTGGTTTTTGCTGTATTTTTACCTGCGGTGGGATCGGCGGTGCTGTTTAATATCGGGGCTTCCAGCGGAGGCACGGATATCATCGCCATGATTTTGAAAAGGCATACCAGCTTTAATATTGGCACCATGCTGTTTCTGGTGGATGCGGCGTCCGTGGTCATGTCCTTCTTCGTTTTCGGAGCGGAAACAGGCCTGTATTCCACCCTTGGACTGATGGCCAAGTCGCTGGTGATTGATGGAGTTGTGGAGAATATCAACCAGTGCAAGTGTTTTAATATTGTCTGTGATGATCCGGATCCCATCTGTTCCTTCATTATTCATAAGATGGGGCGCAGCGCCACGATTTATGAGGCAAAGGGCGCGTTTACCCATCACAAGAAGGCGGTGGTTATGACCACCCTTTCCCGGGGACAGGCAGTGCGGCTGCGCAATTATGTGCGGACCGTGGAGCCGGATGCATTCATGATGATTACCAATTCCAGTGAGATCATTGGAAAGGGATTTTTGACGAACTAGGGGGACAGGCTGCGAAGCGGCAGCTTCCCCGGCGGAGAATAAAAGCCCTGCGGCAGGTTTGGATTTTGACTTGCCGGCGGGGCTTTTATTAAAGGAAGAAAGTGACGGTCTCCGAAAGGAGGCGGAAAAGAAAAGGAGGCGCAGGCAGGAAGAATGAAGCTGATTCATCTATCGGATCTTCACATTGGAAAGCGGGTAAATGAGTTTTCTATGTCGGAGGATCAGAAGTATATTTTAAACCAGATTCTGGAGATTATTGACCGGGAGAGACCGGACTGTGTGCTGTTGGCCGGGGATATTTATGACAAGACCATCCCTTCTGCGGAGGCAGTGCAGATTCTGGATGATTTTCTTACCCGGCTGGCCAGAAGGCGGATTCCTGCAGCCATGATCAGCGGCAATCACGATTCTCCGGAGCGGCTTGCCTTCGGGGCGGAGTTAATGAAGGAGACCGGACTTTACGTGTCGCCGGTTTATGATAAGCAGGTTCAGAGCCTGTGTCTTACGGATGATTTTGGAAAAGTGCAGATATACCTGCTTCCCTTTTTAAAGCCTGCCATTGTGCGTCATGTGTATGAGGTGGAGACCGTGGAAAGCTATCAGGACGCGGTGGAGACGGCCATCGCTCATTTGGAGCTGGATCCTTCCTGCCGGAATGTGCTGGTGGCCCATCAGTTTGTGGCGGGGGCCAGACGGTGCGAGTCGGAGGAAATGTCAGTGGGCGGCATTGATCAGGTGGATGTGACGGTGTTTGACGGATTTGATTACGTGGCCCTGGGGCATATCCACAGCCCCCAGAGTGCGGGGCGAAGGACTGTGCGCTACTGCGGAACACCGTTAAAATACTCCTTTTCCGAGGCGGGGCAGCAGAAATCCGTGTCGGTTGTGGAGCTTTTTGAAAAAGGGCGGGTGGAAATCCGGGAGGTTCCCCTAACCCCACTTCGGGATATGCGGAAGATTCGGGGAACATATCTGGAGCTTACAGCCAAATCCTTCTACGAGGGAACGAACACGGAGGACTATATTCAGGCCACTCTGACTGATGAGGAGGATATCCCTGACGGGATGCAGAAGCTGCGGATTATTTATCCTAATCTGATGCGGCTGGAATACGATAACCGGCGGACACGGGAAAACCGGCAGATCGAGCGGGCTGCGGACGCAGAGGAGAAATCGGAGCTGGAGCTGTTTTCCGAACTTTTTGAGCTGCAGAATAATCAGCCCATGGGAGCTGAGCAGAAGGAATTTCTGGAGGATGTGATCCGTCTGGCGAAGGGAGAGGAGTAAAGGATGAAACCGGAAAAACTGATAATCAGCGCCTTCGGCCCCTATGCCGGGGAGACGGAGGTGGATTTTGGACGGCTTGGCCCGGGAGGGCTTTATCTGATTACCGGCGACACAGGAGCCGGAAAAACCACCATATTTGACGCTATCACCTTTGCCCTTTACGGGGAAGCCAGCGGAAAGGTGCGGGAGGCGGGGATGTTTCGCAGCAAGTATGCCCGGCCGGAGACGCCTACCTTTGTGCGGCTTACCTTTTCCTATAGGGGAAAGCGGTATACGGTGGAGCGGAATCCGGAATACCTCCGGCCCAAGGGGCGGGGAACGGGACTGACGGTGCAGAAGGCAGAGGCGCAGCTGATTTATCCTGACGGCAGGCCGCCGGTGACGAAAGCCAGGGAGGTGACCCGGGCGGTAACGGAGCTGATGGGGGTGGATTACCAGCAGTTTACCCAGATTGCCATGATTGCCCAGGGGGATTTTCAGAAGCTGCTTCTGGCCGGGACGGCAGAGCGAAGTGAGATCTTTCGGAAAATTTTTCACACCCAGATTTATCAGGACATCCAGGAGCGGCTGAAAGAGGCTGTGCGCAAGCGGGGAAAGGATTACGAGGAAATTCGGCGCAGCATCAGCCAGTACCTGGAAGGCATCGTCTGCAGCAGAGATGACAGCGGGGCGGCAGAATTTGCAGAGCTTAAGAAGGAGCGCTTCCAGGGCAAGGTGGAGCGGGCACTGGAGCTTCTGGAGCTTTTTCTGGAGGCAGACCAGCAGGAGATGAAGGGGCTGGATGAGCGGAGCAGAGAGCTGGATCAGGAAATCCAGGAAGCAGACCGGCGCCTGGGAAAGGTGCAGCAGCGCCAGCAGATGCAGGGACAGCTTCAGGAAATGGAGGAGAGTCTCAAAAAGCTTCTTCCGGAAATCGAGAGGATCCAGGCGGAGCTTGAAGAGAAGCAGGCGGCCGCTGCAGCGGGCGAGGGTCTTGGCGCACAGATTCAGGAATTAAAGGATAAGATAAAATGCTGTGATGACCTGGCAGAGAACCGGGGCAGGCAGGAGGAGAAGGAAAAGGCCCGTGCTGCTGTCCTGACGCAGATGCAGGAGAAGGCGGAGGCGGCCGGTGCTCTGGAGGCAAAGCTTCAGGAGGAGCGGACTCTGCGGGAAAGTCTTCTTCCGGCCAGCGAGGAAAAGCTTCAGCTGGAGCATCGGCGGGACGGCCTGGAAAACAAGCGTGTCTTACTGACGGGACTTTTAGAGAAGCTGGAGGAAAATGAGCAGGCGCAGAAAAAGCAGGCAGAAGTCTGCAGCAGCCTTCAAGAAAAATCAGCTGCGGCCGCAGATGCTTTAGCGAAGAAAAAGCAGGAAGCGGACGGCTTTTCGGGCCTGGAGGAGCAAAGGATCATTCTGGAAAATCAGAAGGAACGTCTGGGGCAGCATCAAAGGGAGCTGTCCGGCAGCCTTGAGGAGCTTTCCCAGGCGGAGGAAGAGGAGCAGAGGCTTTCTGGGCAGCTGGCTTTTCTTAGCAGGCAGCAGGCAGAGGGAGAGGAAAAGCTGGCTGCCTCCAGAGAAATGCTTAAGAAGCTTTCCGGCGCGCAGACAGAGGAAGTGGTGGTTAAAAACAAGGCGGAGGCCGAAGAGCAGCAGCTGAAAGCCTTTCTGGAGAGCTGCCTGGCAGCAGCCAAAGTCCGTGTCCGCGTGACTCTGGCGGAGGAAGACATTAAGCAGTGCCAGGGGGATTTGCAGGAAAAGGAGACGTTGTTTCAAGCCAGAAACCAGCGCCTGGAGGAGGCGAAGCAGGCGCCGGAGAAGCTGGCAGTCCTTAAGCAGGAGCGGGAGCAGCTGAAAAACCGAAGGCAGGGGCTTAAGCAGATGCAGGAGGAGAAGGTCAATTTAGAGCAGACCCGGCAGGCACTTGCAGAATCGCAGAAGCAGTACGAGGATTCCCGGTCCCTGGCTGTGCCTTTACGGGAAACCTATGAAAAGCTGGAGGCGCTCTTTCTGGATGCCCAGGCCGGTATCCTGGCAGAGCGGCTGAGAGAAGGAACTCCCTGTCCGGTGTGCGGGGCGCTTCATCATCCTTCTCCCGCGCCGATTTTTGCGGAAGCGCCAGATAAGGCACAGCTGGATGCGGCAAAATTGGCCATGGAGGAGGCCGCCGGGCAGATGCATCAGCAGTCTGCGGCCGCCAGCCATGCGGGGAAGCAGCTGGAGCAGAAGCTGGAGGAAATCTGGCGGCTGGGGCAGAAGCTTTGGGATGGTGAGGAATGGGACAGGCAGAAATTCCAGGAGAATCCAGGCGCCGAAGCTCTTTTTCAGCGCGCAGAAATGGAAATAATCTCCATTCAGAAGCGGGAAGAAACGCTTAAGGCGGAGCAGACCCAGCTGGATGAAGAGATTAAGGGAATTCCTGCCCTGGAGGATGCTCTGGAGACCGCCCGTCAGCTGCGGGATAAAGCAGATGGGAAGCTTCGGTCAGCGGAGCAGAGCCTGGCTGCGGGAAATGCCCAGAAGGCGGAAGCGGAGAGGCGGCTTTCCCAGCTGCGTGAGGAAGTGCTTTCGCAGCTGGAGCAGGAACCGGATTCCCTGTATGATTCCTGCAGTGCGGGAGAGAAAGAGGCAGAGGCGGCCGCTGCC
The DNA here is from genome assembly GCA_017889125.1 of Lachnospiraceae bacterium. GTDB lineage: Bacteria > Bacillota > Clostridia > Lachnospirales > Lachnospiraceae > Caccovicinus. The sequence goes on along the minus strand of JAGHER010000232.1, from coordinate 552 downwards.
CTTCTGGATGCGTTTGTCCAGAATGAGCAGGATTCCCTGGGGCGGGAAGCTAAGGATGAGGTGCTTTCTGAGGAGGCGCAGCTTTTAGCTGGGCTGGCCCGCAGAAGAGAGCGGTTAAAAAAGCAGGCAGAAGAAGCCGCCTGCCGGGCTGTGCTTAGCCGGGAGGAAGAGAAGAGGGAAAGCTTACTGACAGAGAAGCTGGAGACGCTGAAACAGCAGGGGGCAGGACTGCAGAGCAGTTTGGACCTGCAAAAAGGACAGAAGGAGAAGCTGATCAGCTCCCTAAAGCGGCAGCTGCAGTCGGCGATGGCGGAAATGGAGGCCTTTGGTGCGAAGAACTTGGAAAAGGAGCCGCTTGCACCGGAAAATCTGCCTGCGAAGATTTCGCAAATGCTTTCCCTTCTGGAGAATGCGCTGGTGGCAAAGGCAGCGGCCTTTGCAGAAGTTGCTTCTAATATAGAAAAGCGAGACGCTCTTTTGCAGGAAGGGGCAGAACAGGAAACGCTGCTTGCCAGACTTAAGGAGGAGCTGCAGAAGCAGCAGACGGCCCTG
>JAGHER010000231.1 GCA_017889125.1 Lachnospiraceae bacterium | reverse complement strand
CTCTCCCGCATCAGAATATCATGTTCAAATTCCAGCACTCTGCCATTCATCTTCTCAACTCCTTTCCGAATCTTCTCTTCCTTCCGTGCCACCCAATTGACAATTTTAAGAATCAGCTGCTTCAGCTCCACCAATTCATAGTCCGTGATCTGGTGAAGGCCTTTTAGCTGATACAGCCCATCATACAGCTTCTGGTACTCTTCCAGAAAATCCGCCAGCGCCTGCTCATCCTTCTCAATCTGAGAAAGTCTGTTTTCGTACCGCATAATATAATAGGGAAGAAAATACAGCAGTTTCCTTCCTAAAATCTCGTCAGCCCGGTATTGATTCACCTTAAGCACCGGCGTCTGGTAATCGCAGATCTTCCCGTCAGGGAAACGCACATGCACAAGAAGATAATCCGGCATATCCTCCTGTCGGCGCAGATAGAGCACGCAGGATCTGGGATACTCAAGAGTATAGGTAAATCCGTCCCGCCGCACATGCTTCAGCGCAATCAAAAAATCATACTCCAGCATGCGGACAGCCATGGTTCCGTCTGGGCTGCTCTGGCATTCCATATGATAGTACCGATCGCGAATTTGCAGGCAGGATTATATTGTTTTCCATATATCCCCATTTTAACGCATAGGACGATATTTTGCAATAGTTTTTACAGTTTTTTCTATTTTATTTTTTCGCACCGCAGCACCACCAAAGCCGTATACACCCCATCCTCCGCCGATGTCCAGTACTCTCCATGGCAGGCCCGGGCAATCCGTCCCACTATCTCCCGGCCAAGGCCGTGCCCCATCTTCCCCGGCCGTTCTATATACTCCTGTCTGGCCGGATTGCTGACCCGGATAAACAGGTAGTCTCCCCGCACATCCGCCCGCACGGAGACGGTGCGGTGGGCCGCGCCGGAAGGCATCGCCCGGCAGGCGTCGATAGCATTGTCCAGCAGGTTGGAGAACACACTGCACAAATCATAATTCCCTATGGCAATCCCCGCTGGGATGCGCACCTTTGCGTCCAGACGAATGTGAAAGGTTTCACAGGCCCGCAGCTTCTCCTCCAGCACCGTGTTCACCAGGGCATTGCCGCAGAAGCTCCCTTCCTCAGCCTGCCCCGCCTGCCTGAGAAGCCCGCGAAAGGCGTACTCGGCCTGCATCACATCCGTCGCCCTCCAGATTTCAGCTTCTGATGCGCCCTCGCTCTGTCCTTTGGCTTCTGCTGCCTCCGTGCTCTGCTCTTCGACTTCTGCTGTCACGGCACTCCGCCCTTCGCCTTCTTCTGTCACGGCGCTCCGCCCTTCGCCTTCTGATGCCTCCGCGCTCTGCTTTTCGACTTCCGCTGTCACGGCACTCCGCCCTTCGCTTTCTGCTGCCTCCGCTTCCCCTTCGCCCCCCAGGCCCCGCTGGATGATCTCCCGCACCTGCCCAAGCTCTTTCTTTAGCTGCCCTCTTAAGGCCTCTGCCTCCTTCTCCCGCTCCCGGGCTACCAATTCCCGCGTCCGGTCCAGCTGCTCCATATGCTGATAATCCAGCAGCTGCCTTTCCAGCCGCTCTTTCTTCCGCTGATAAAAAAGCAGCCGAAAAAGACACCCATCTGCCAGCAGCATAAAAAGAAGGGTAAATATCCCCCAAAGGGCCAGTCCTCTTCCATGAGCCCCTTTAATCATCGCTGCCACTGCCGCCAGAAGAAGCACATGCCCTGCCGGCAGCAGAAGATAGCAGAACCGCTCAGCCACCGCCCACTCATGAAAGCCTGTCCTGCGTTCTCTCATCCCCGCTTTCATCTTCTCCTTAGCATCCACCATCTTCATCCCTTCCGTCATCCCCCTCCAGCATTGCCGCCATCTCGTCCAAAAGCTGCAGCGCCCTCTCCTTCTTCCCGGCCTGCATCAGGTAATAGGCTGTGGTCAGCTGGTTATTAAAATCATGGCGGATCTGGTGGAGCTGCCGGTATTTCTGCTCCAGCTCCACATATCGCTCATACTCCTCCTGGCTCTTAAGCTCCAGCCGCCGCACCTTCTCCTCCATAGCCTTAACCTCCTCGTAGCGAAGCTGCAGCCGGGCAAAGCCCAGGGTGCCGAGAATCTGCAGAAGGATCCCGGCCCCCACAGCCATATTCCACTCCATACACTGACAGTAAACAGGAATCACCTGAAAAATCAGGCACACTGCCTCCACAATAATCAGAAAGCTCAGCTGCTTTCCATAGGAAGCGGAGCACCGTCGCTCCAGCTGCAGCCACAGAGCGGCGGCCGCCGCCAGATAAGCCACCCAAATCCCATTCCCCACCAGGGCCGCAGCTACCATCTGCTCTGACTCCCACACCTCGGGAATCGCCAGCGCCGGCCCCCGATAAAAGAGTATGCCCGCCAGCACCTCGCAAAAGGCCGCCCCAGTAAAAAGAAGGCAGAACACTGTCACCACCCGGCCGATTCGTTCACCAGTAATCTTTAAGGTTCCCCATGCCAGCAAAATCATGGAAGCGGCACTGAAAACAAACACCGGCAGTGCAAAAAACAGCCAGCAGAGCCGCAGAGCGGCTCCCCCGGCACAGGTCAGTCCATAGAAAAGAAACAGCCTCCTGCGGCTGAAGCTGGTCCGATACAGCCTGACTGTAACCGCCATGGCCGCCATCATCCCCGCCTCCCAGATCACACCAATCAGTGCATCTCTCATGATTTCTTCCCTTCCGAAAAAAGCAGTCCCTCCATATACCGGAAATACCGGCTCCTGGTATCTCCGTACCTGGACTTGCTGATGGGAATTTCCGTCCCATTAGTCATCAGGATTCGGTTCCCCTCGATCCGCTGAATCTCATTAAGATTCACAATATAGCTTTTGTGACACTGAAGAAAGCTTTCCGGCAGACGCTCCAAAAGCTTCTCCAGACGGTCATAACAGCTATGATTCTCCGTCTGCGTATGGATAGTCACCACATGACCGGCACTCTCCAGATACAAAATGGAATCAAAACGGATGGTCACCATGGTACTCTTGCTCTTTACCAAAAGCCCCTTTCTGGCCGTCTCCTGTTCCTCCATCGCCTTATGCACATGTTCCCGCAGGAGGGCCTCATCTACTGGCTTCATCAGAAAGCCGCTCAGATTCGCCGGACGCAGGAAAATCTGCTGGACATACTGCCTGGTATAGCCGGTCATATAAATAATTCTCGCCTCCGCATCCAGCCGTCCCAGCTGTTCTGCCGCTGTAATCCCCGCTTCCTTTCCATTCCACTCAATATCCATAATGACGATCCCAAACCGCTGGCCATCTCTGACCGCATCCAGAAGGCCCCCCGGCTCTGAAAACACCTGGCAGTCATCCACCTCCGGAAGCCGGTCCAGCGCCCGCTTTACATATTCCAGTACCAACGGCTCATCATCGCACACCGCAATTCTCATACACATTTCCCCTTGTAATCCAGTCCGGCCCCGCCGGTCCAAGCTATAATATGTAAATTATAATCTAATCTTTGCGCTTTTCCAACTCAAAATATTTCCATTTTTCTCATTTCGTGATTTTGCAGATAAATTACTTACTTTAAAGCCCCAAAATCGACGTCCGTCCTAATCCACTACAAAAAGACGCCGCCCGAAACTCCTAATCGGAAGCTCCAGGCGGCGTCTAAAGGGACATTATTTAATTTTTGGTTGATTTAGGTTGATTATTATTTGTTTTTGCTTTCAATGCCAATGATAATTACCGGCGGGATCCTACTGGTACTCTACCACGTCGATCCATCTCATCAGGAACTCTTTTTCCTTTTCCTTCTTCTTGGTCAGCTGTGCAGCTGCCACGATAGGAAGCCAGCGGTTTACATACTGGCGGGCGGTGTCGCTCTTCTCGCAGAACAGCTTCATGTAAAGCTCTGCCCGGTCATGGTTCTCCAGAGAGAACAGCAGATAGGTCATGGCTGCATCAGCAGATGCATTGCCCTGTGCTGCGTGAGCCCAGTCGATTACCCACATCTTGTTGTACTTGTCGATGATCACGTTGGTGGGGTTGAAGTCGCCGTGGCACAGCTTAGTGTGCTTGGGCATGCTCTCCAGACGGGTAGCCAGCTCATAGCGGGCGGTAGCGTCCAGATCCTTCAGGCTGTTGATCTGATCCATCAGCTTGTGGCGCAGTCTCTTGATGGTCGGCACCTTCTGCTTGTGGATCTGCAGCTGCAGGTCTACGAACATCTCCATGTAGGTCTCCAGCTTCTCCGGCTCCTCGTCCATCAGCTGCTGCAGGGTCTTGCCCTCCACCTTGTCGCGAACCAGGCACCAGCCCTCGGAGGTCTCCTCAACGGAAACCAGAGAGGGGACATTTAAATCGGTGTTCAGCTCAACCAGGGCTTCATTGCGGGCCTCATTTAATACGTCAGCCTTGGTGTAGCGGTTATCAAATACCTTGATAATCTTGTCCTCGGTGGCGTAGAGCGTCTTGTGAGGTCTTGTAAAGATAACTTCCTTGTTCGTTGCTTCCATTGCCTTTATACCCTCCTTAATCCATTATTAATTGCCGTAATATGCCTTCAGGTACATCTCCTTGATCTCGCTCATTAACGGGTATCTGGGGTTAGCACCAGTACACTGATCGTCGAAGGCATCCTCCACCATCTGATCCAGGGTCTCTAAGAAGTACTTCTCATCTACGCCGTACTCCTTGATGGTCTTCTTGATGCCTACGCGGGCCTTCAGATCCTCGATCTTCTGGATGAACAGCTCCAGGGTCTCCTTGTCATCCTTGCCGCATACGCCGCAGAAGTGTGCGCACTCTGCATAGCG
>JAGHER010000029.1 GCA_017889125.1 Lachnospiraceae bacterium | reverse complement strand
TGGGATTGTTCATCATCCGGAAAAACAGCAGGAAGATCTGGAGAAGAGCCACAGCCATAAGGACAAAATAGGCGGGAAGAAAGGTTTTTACCGCCGCTTTGTGGATGGTGTCTATCTCCAGCACCGGGTCAGTTTCAAGGGGAAGGGGATTGGGGCTTTCATTGTAAAAGATCTGCATCTGGGCAGAGCTGCAAGCCAGCTTCCACCCGGTATGGGCACAAAAATCATAAAAGGTTTCCTGCTCCTGGGAGGGCTTCGGATCGAACTGAGAGGCCTGGGGATAATAGCTGACGGCAAAAGACAGGGCGGCCGGCTGGATTTTCCGGTAAATCCAGGTCCAGGTGGTGATTTCCTCAAGCATCCAGCCCTTCCGGGCCATCTTTTCTAAATGGGCGGCAATGCCCGTATGGTCATAAAAGGAATAGGTTTCATAACGCCGTTTCTTCGTTTTCATGGTGTTCCTCCTCTCTGAAAATCCTTCGGTAGTCATCTGCCTGGGCGCAGATCCGCTGGTATTCCTGCTTAAGAAGCTCCCTTCCGCTGGCGGTGAGAATATAGCTTCTCCGGCGGCCCTCCACCTTCGTCTCACGGATAAAGCCAGCTTCCAAAAACTGCTCCAGAAGGTGGTAAAGGGTTCCAGAGCCTACGGTAACCCGCCGTCCGGTCATGGCCGGAACCCGATCAAGAATATCCAGCCCATAGCATTCTTCGGTGAGACACAGAAGGATGTAAAACATCTGTTCTGTCAATGTTTGAAATTTTGCACGGGGCATAAGCGGTTCCTCCTTACATTCTCGAATATCGAGAATCTTTAATTTTATTCTATTCTCGAATATCGAGAATGTCAAGAGGAAACAGTAAAAGAAAGTTTGATTGATAAATTTTGGAATTGGAGATATGCTTAGGGAAACGCTGATTAAGCGTTTCCTTAGATGAGAAGTGTTGGAGAGGGGCAAAGACAGGAGGCAGGCATTATGGCGCTATACGCGATCGGCGATTTTCATTTGTCATTTACCGTAAATAAGCCCATGGAGGTATTTGGGCCGGAATGGAAGAATCATGTGGAGCGAATCCGGGAAAACTGGCTTAAGGTGGTAAGGCCGGAGGATACGGCTGTGATTACCGGCGACCATTCCTGGGGACGGAATTTAGAGGAGTGCAGGAGGGATCTGGAATTTATTGCCGCCCTTCCCGGAAGAAAGATTCTCCTTCGGGGCAATCACGATATGTTCTGGGACGCGAAAAAGACCTGGAAGCTTAATGAAGCGTTTGCCGGGAAGCTTTCTTTTCTCCAGGATAATTTTTACCCCTACGGAAATTTTGCCCTGGTGGGAACAAAGGGCTACTGCGATGAGGGACGGGATACGCCGGAGCAGGTAGAGCGGCTTCTTTCCCGGGAGGAGGCACGGCTGCGCACCTCCTTTGAGCTTGCCAGGGCGGCCGGATACCAGAAATTTGTGATGTTTCTCCACTATCCGCCCACCAGCATCTATGAGCGGGAGAGCCGGTTTACCCGGATGGCGGAGGAGTACGGGGCGGAAGCTGTGGTGTATTCCCACTGCCACGGCCGGAAACGGTACGGGGACAGCATCCGCGGATACCGCCATGGTATCGAGTACAAGCTGGTGTCCTCAGATTATCTGAAATTCATCCCGGAGCTGGTGCTATAGGGAGGGAGAAATGATGCAAAGGAGTGAATCATAATGGAAAATACAGAAGCCCGGACGGCGGTATTTGAGACCATGCCCGTCCGGCAGGCAGTGTGCAGGCAGATCGTTCCGGCGGTGGCAAGCCAGATGATTGCCCTGATTTACAATCTGGCGGACACCTATTTTGTGGGAATGTTAAATCAGCCGGAGCAGACGGCGGCAGTGACGGTGGTATATTCCTCCTTTGTCATGCTGACTGCCATCTCGAATCTTTTTGGCGTCGGCGGCGCCAGTGCCCTTTCCCGGGCACTGGGCAGGAAAAAGACAGAGGATGCCAGAAGGATATCCTCGATTTCCTTTTGGGGCGGACTGATCTGCGCAGTGCTGTTTGCCCTGGTTTTTCTGGCCTTTGCCAGGCCAGTGCTGTTTTTGTGCGGGGCCACAGCCGAGACCTATGATACGGTCTTTGCCTATGCGGTCTGGGTGGTGGTAATCGGCGGTCCCTGGACTATCCTAAATACCCTTATGGCCAATCTGGTGCGGGCGGAGGGAAGGGCGGCAGCGGCTTCTGCCGGTGTGTCCATGGGCGGTATCCTGAATATTCTTCTGGATCCCCTCTTTGTCCTTCCCCAGTTCCTGGGTATGGGAGCGGTAGGGGCAGGAGTGGCCACTGCCATTTCCAATCTGGCAGCCACTCTGTATTTCCTTCTTTATGCTGCGGCAAAAAAGGAGAAGACCGTAGTAAATATTCATCCCGCCAGGCTGCGCTTTGCCGGAAGCTATCTGAAATCCATTCTTTCTATTGGATTTCCTTCGGCTGTCCAGTATGCACTGACGGTTGTGGCTATTGCGGCCCAGTCCCGGTTTGTCTCCCAGTATACCACAGAGGCTGTGGCGGCTCTGGGGATTGTAAAAAAGCTGGATCAGCTTCCCCTGTATTTTTCCATCGGCGTATCCAATGGGATTCTGCCTCTTCTGGCTTACAACCACGCGGCAGGCAATCAGGAGAGGCGCAGAGGCGTATTCCGGCTGGGCTGCCTGGTATCCCTGTCCTTTTCCCTGCTCTGCCTGGTGGTTTATGAGCTGTTTGCCCCGCAGCTTTCCGGGCTGTTTATCCGTGACGAGGTGACTATCCGCTACAGCGCCGGATTCCTTCGCCGGATGGTGACGGCGATGCCCATGATGTCCGTCTGCTATCCCATGATTATCCAGTTTCAGGCCATGAAGCGGGTAAAAGAATCCCTGATCTGTTCTGTGCTGCGAAAGGGCGTGCTGGACATTCCCCTGCTCTTTTTCATGAACAGCCTTTTCGGCCTTTACGGCTGCATGTGGGTGCAGCCCATCGTGGATACCATCTCGCTGATTACGGCTGGTGTCTTTTACCGGAAAATCAACCGTGCTGCTTAGGCGGCGGATAGCAGAAAATAAAGAAATTTTCAAATTTTGTAACTTTTTGCCCGTTTAAATCGTCATAGATAATAGTGAATGATAAAGGGGAAAATGACGATGGATAAGGCTGATTTACGGTTAGCGGATAAGGAGAGTCTCTGCCAGGCGCCCAGAGAGCTGTATCGGGAAAACCGGTCGCTGATGTTTGCGCAGGCTATTCAGATTCTGGGCGATGCTCCTGCAGCGGAGGATGCCGTTTTCGATGGATTTGCACAGGCAGTCAGAAGGGAGAATGGGACGGGAAAATGGGCTCTTAATCCCCGCCAGATGCGCCGGTATCTGCTGACTGCGGTGAAATACGCTGCCGCAGATCAGCTTCAGGAAAAGAGGGGCAAGGATTATCCTGCCGCTTTATGGGAAGAAATCGATATGCCGGTAAGACCGGAACGGATGGGGCCTCCAGGGTCTGTAAGCATTCCGGAGCAGCTGGTATGGAAAACGGTGGAACAGCTTAAGGGCACTTACCGGGATGTTTTTTTGCTGAACTATTCCCTGTGCCTATCCTGCGGGGAGATCGGCGGCCTTTTGGGTTTTACTGAAAGCAGTGTGGAGCTGCGGCTCATCCGGGGGAAGAAGATCCTTAAACGGCTTCTGGAGGGAGAGGGGCTGGTCTGTACGGAAATCGACGAGGCAGGGAGGTTGCAGATGGAGCGGGGAGACAAGCTGGATGAACTTTTATATCAGACACTTCCGCAGATCGATCAGGCGCTTTTAGAGGAGCTTGAACAGGAAGCAGGAAACGCGGTCATAGAGCCGTCCCGCCGGTTTGTGCGGAGGATGGAGCAGTTATTTCGAGAGACGGATGGGTGGGATACCGGCAGCCAGCGATTAAAGGAAAGTTCGTGTGTCCTTAGAGGCAGGACGGTGCTTTCTGCCGTTTTGGTCTCTCTTCTGGCTGTGCTGCTTCTGGCGCTGACTTCCTTTGCTGTCTTACGGGGCGGTTCGCCAAAGGGCGGGGAGAGTCCTGTCCCCGGGATTTCCGGGGAGCCGGTCTCCGTGGACTGGAATGGTGGTTACATAGGAGGAAAGGATGGAAGATAAAAAGACAGGACCAGGAAAGGTCTTTTCATGGGCGGTGATCTGCCTGCTGGCGGTCAATGTATTTCTGCTTTTTTCCCTCAAGGGAAAGGTGGATCGGCTGGAGAATGCCATAGATCAGACCAGGATTATGGCGGACAGCAATTTGCGCGAGGCAAATCAGGAGCTTTCCCGGCAGTCTGCTGAGCTTGAACAGATCGCGGATATGCTGGAGAAGAGCGAGAGCCTTTTTCAGGAAACGGCCGTGGAGACGGCATTTCATGATGGGCGTTTACAGGTAACCATAAGAGCTGTCCCAAAGGTGCAGAGGGAAGGCCAGCAGATTGCTGCCGGTATACAGGCCGGAAATCAGGTTTTCCAGGAGCTCCTTGATGACCGCGGACAGGCAGTGCTGGAAATGGAGATGATGCCGTCCATCAGGCCTTTTCTGAAGGTGATAAATGGTGCGGAGACCAGAACGGAATATCTGGATGAAGTCATTACAGCCGAAGAGATGGCAATTGACTTTTCTCTTCACTGGAATGATCGGCAGCAGCTGCAGCTTTTGCTGGATTCTTCCGCAGAGGAGACGCTGGAGGGAGGATTTGGCGAGGGGACATTTATCCTGGTAAAGACGGGACAGGTGGATCTGGAACCGGGTCAGGGATTTGGCGGAGGCAGCGGTTCGGCCAGCTTATCCGCAAATGCAGTGGAGCTGCCCCATGAACTGCCTGAGGGAATACGCATTCCGGCAGGGATGGTAATACAGGACGGATTTGTCATTTACCATGGCGATTTTTCTGACTATGCGGAGACTGCGGATGGAAGTCAGTATCAGATATTTTTTACTCTGGAGACGGGATCGGGGCTTACGTACCTGACCTGGCCGGAGCCTGCGGCAAAGATTGCATATTATGAGAATGGAATCAGCCGGGAGATGATGGGATCGAAAATGTATCCGGTGATTACAGAAGGCAGATGATGTTTGCTGCCTGGGAAATCTTTAAGCCTATAGACATCTTGGGGGATGTGTATAGGCTTTTGTAGTATGGCGGCATATTAGCTGTTTTAGAAGAAGGAGATGGGGAAGCGGATAGCCCCGGTTTCTGGAAATACCAGGTGACAGGACCGCAGCCTGCCAGTATAATAAAGGCAGAACGAAAGAAGGAGATGAGAACGGATGAATTTTACTGGCTATGAGCTTCTCTGGCTGTTTTTTGTTTATTCATTTTTCGGATGGGTGCTGGAGACAGCAGGTACTGCCGCCAGGCAGCGCCGGTTTGTCAATCGGGGCCTGGTGAACGGGCCTCTCTGCGTAATTTACGGCATCACAGCCATAGTGATTACCCTGTCTGGCGAAGAACTGTCCCTTTTCTGGCTCTTTGTGGGATCGGCTGTCCTGGCCACTGTGGTGGAGTGGATTGGCGGTCATGCGCTGGAACGGCTATATTTTGGAAAATGGTGGGATTACTCCCATGTAAAATGGAACCTGGACGGCTATATCTGCCTTCCCGCATCCCTGTGCTGGGGACTTTTGGGGACACTGGCCTTTAAGCTGGGGAATCCCCTTCTGCTTCGCCTTTTCCACATTCTGCCTAAGCAGGCAGGGGAGGTGGTGCTGTTAGTCCTTATCGCTGCCCTGGCTGTGGATATGGCGGCCACCATGGTGATTATTTCCGGAAAAAGCCAGTGGATGGAGCGGTGGAGAACCATTGATTTCTGGTTTACCTCCATCAGCATCCGTCTGGCCGACCGGGTGTACGGCTGGGTAGGACGAAGGATTGCGCGGGCTTATCCAAAGCTGGTGGAAAGAAAGGAAAGCCGGGCCAGGGAGGAAAGCTTTGCGGCCGGGTGCAGCCCGGATAAGATCATCCTGCTTTTTGTTATCGGTTCCTTTCTGGGAGACGTTACGGAGACCATATTCTGCCGCCTGCGGGCAGGGGTGTGGATGAGCCGCAGCAGCCTGGTGTGGGGGCCATTCAGCATTGTGTGGGGCTTTGCAATCGCCGCGGTGACGGTGCTCCTTTACCGGTATAAGGACAGGTCTGACCGCTTCCTTTTCCTGATGGGTACGGTCTTAGGCGGCGCTTATGAGTACCTGTGCAGCGTGCTTACGGAGATGGTTTTCGGCACGGTTTTCTGGGATTACAGTGAGATTCCCTTTAATCTGGGCGGGCGCATCAACCTGCTTTACTGCTTCTTCTGGGGCATTGCGGCGGTGGTCTGGTTTAAGGCCTTTTACCCCATTTTCTCCCGGTGGATTGAGCGGATACCAAGACGGCCGGGGAAATGGCTGGTGTGGATTCTTTCGCTTTTTATGTGCTGCAATATGGCAGTGTCGGCCATGGCCCTCATCCGCAGCGACCAGCGCAGTCGGGGCGTGGAGGCCGCTTCCTGGTATCAGGAAATCCTGGATGAGCGGTTTGACGATGAACGGCTGGCGAGAATTTATCCCAATGCCATACGGGTGGAGGAATAATTTGGTTTTGTTCGGAATGAAGCTGATTTTATTCGGAATAATATTGATTTTATTCTTTTAAAACGCATATAATATACTTAATAATAACGGCATGTATTCATTACTTCTGCCAGATTGTACCGCAATGAATTTGGAGGTGAAAAAATGAAGGAGGTTATGACCGTAAAGGAGGCGGCCGCGCTGTGGGGAATCACAGAGCGCCGGGTGACGGTGCTTTGCAAGGAAGGCCGCATTGAGGGAGCATACAAAAATGGACGCAGCTGGTCGATTCCGGCTGATGCCGCAAAGCCTGCTGACAGCCGGGTAAAGAACGGCGCCTACCGAAAAAGGAAAATGCCTTTAAATCTGCCCCTCCCTGTTGGCATTTCCGATTACCGTCTTGCTGTATCCGAATATTACTACGTGGACAAAACCATGATGATTAAGGAATTTTTGGATGAGCGGCCGATGGTTTCTTTGTTTACCCGTCCGCGGCGTTTCGGAAAGACGCTGAATATGGATATGCTCCGCACCTTTTTCGAACGGACACAGGAAGATACATCCGTTTATTTTCAGGATAAGAAAATATGGCAGTGCGGGAAAAAATATCGTGATTACCAGGGAAAATATCCGGTGATTTTTATTACATTTAAAGATGTAAAGCAGGAGACCTGGGAAGAAACCCGCAGCCAGATTGCCAAGATTTTAAGGCAGGAAGTGGAACGGCATCGTGAGCTTTTGGACAGTGAGCACTGCAGTGAATATGAAAAAGCATATTTGCGGGCTGTCCTGGAAGAGCGGGCGGGAAGCACAGATTTGATGCTTTCTCTCCAGATGCTTTCACAAATGCTGGATGAGCATTATGGGATTCCGCCCATTATCATTATTGATGAGTATGATACGCCCATTCAGCAGGGATACATGAAGGGATTTTATGATGAGGTGATCCTTTTTATGCGCAACCTGTTTTTCGGCGGACTTAAGGATAACCGGCATCTTTCCTATGGATTTCTGACTGGGATTCTGCGGGTGGCCAAGGAGAGTATTTTCAGCGGCCTGAATAATCTTGTGGTCAATTCGATTTTGGATAATCGGTACAGCGAATATTTTGGATTTACACCGGAAGAAGTAAAAGAAATGGCCCGTTATTACGGAGCGGAAGAAAAATACGAAGAGATTTGCCAGTGGTATGATGGATACCGTTTCGGGGATTCGGAAATATTCAACCCCTGGTCAGTGATTAATTATTTCCGAAATCACTGCCAGCCAAAAGCATTTTGGCAGTCTACCGGCAGCAATGAAATCATCGGTGAGGTGCTGGCGGATGCAGATGAAGATGTTTATGAGCGGCTTCATGCATTGCTTCAGGGCGAATCATTCTTAACGTATATTGATACCGATGTGATTTATCCGC
>JAGHER010000230.1 GCA_017889125.1 Lachnospiraceae bacterium | reverse complement strand
TCCCGCACTTACGGCAAATGCCTTTGCAGTCCTCTCTGCAGAGAACCTTCATGGGCAGGTTCACCATAAGCTCGCTGGCGATCAGCCGGTCTACATCCAGACTATAACCGCTTACATAGGGTTGTTCATCCAACGCTTCTACCCGTTCCTCGTCGCTCTGATTCATATCCAGCTCTTCGTCTATCGATAAATGGAAGGGAACCTTCACCGGATCAAGGCACCGGTCACAGGGGATCTGCAAAGCAAGCTTTACTTTACCCTGGATTTCCAGCTTCTTCTCTCCCGTGTGGGTGATGGTAAGAACCACCGGCTCCTTCTCCACAATCTCATAATCTCCGTTGGGAGCATGAAACTGGGTCATCTCAAGATTCTGGGTATAGGTCTTCATTTTTCCCTGGCAGGAAAACAACTCTGTTAAGTTAATCAGCATATTATATACTCCTAATACGCACCTTAAATATTATACATATGACAGGGGCATTTGTCAATTGAATTTTCGTGGAATTTTAAAAAATTACAAATATTCCCCGCAGCCTCCTCCATGTACCTGTGCGCCATATTACCTATATCATACTGGAATGCTGCCGTTTTTTCAAGCCCCTGTGGGCCAGATACTGCCCATTATCTCCCGTGACCGCTGCGCAGTCTACTGTATCGATATCACCTGGTATCCAGCCCCTTCTACCGCTTTTCGCAGCGCTGCCTCATCGATCTCACGGTCATAGCTTACCACTGCCGTCTTCTTTCTCAGATTCACCTTCGCAGACACACCATCCAGCTTATTTAGGGCTCTTGAGACGCTCCGACGGCAGTTGTCGCAGTGCATCCCCTCGATCCGAATTATCCTTTCTCCGATTTTCGGATTGGCAAGCCGCTTCTCTGCTTCCCGCACCGGCGTGCCGCCTCCCCCTCCGCAGCAGGGGCCTTCTCCTTTAAAATGCTTAATTGTGCCCTTTAGTGCAAAGATCATGACCGCAAACACAATCAGCAGAATAATCAAATCAACCATACGCTTTACTTATTTTTTCTCGAATTATTAAATAAAAATGCCGGGAACAGCCTGTCCTAAAACAGACTTCCCCGGCAGTGATATTTCCAGCACCGCTCCTTTGCCAATCAGGCAGGGAGACCCCCATTTACAGCAGGGCCAGTGTGTCTCTTGCGATTGCCAGCTCCTCATTGGTGGGAAGCAGCATAACCTTAACAGCGGAATCCGGAGCGGAGATAATCCGTCTCTCGCCTCTCACGTTATTCGCCTCCTCATCCAGCTTTACGCCAAGGAAAGCCAGGCTGTCGCAGATCTTCTTCCGTGCATTCTTATCGTTCTCGCCTACACCTGCAGTAAAGGCAATCGCGTCTACGCCATTCATGGCAGCCGCATAAGCGCCCACATACTTAATTACCCGGTAAACGAAGGCATCAAGAGCTACTTCTGCCAGATGGTTTCCATCATTCGCTGCCTTCTCAATATCGCGGAAATCGCTGGAAACGCCGCCGGACATGCCCAGCACGCCGGACTTCTTGTTTAAAATATTCAGCATCTCATTGATATCGATGCCCTCTTTGTTCATGATAAACTGAAGGACAGCCGGATCAATATCGCCGCTTCTGGTGCCCATGATCAGACCCTCTAATGGGGTAAGTCCCATGGATGTATCTACACACTTTCCGCCGACGGAAGCAGATACGCTGGCGCCGTTTCCTAAGTGGCAAACGATAACCTTCGCCGTCTCCGGATCTAGATTGCCGAACTTGATGGCCTCGCCGGACACGAACATATGGCTGGTGCCGTGGAAGCCGTAGCGGCGGATGCTGTACTTCTCGAAGTACTCCTCCGGAATAGCATACTTGTAAGCCTTCTCCGGCATGGACATGCCAAAGGCAGTATCAAATACAGCTACATTGGGCTTGCCCGGCATAGCTGCCTCACATGCCTCAATGCCCATCAGGTTAGCCGGATTATGCAGCGGTCCTAAATCGAAGCACTCGCGGATAACGGCCTTAACCTCCTCCGTAACAACAGTAGACTGATAGAACTTCATGCCGCCGTGAAGAACACGATGGCCGATAGCCGAAATTTCATCGGTGCTCTTGATTACGCCGTGGTTCGGATCCTGCAGAGCCTCCATAACCATCTCAATGGCCACCTTATGGTTGGGCATATCCTTCTCCACTACCACCTTATCCTTGCCGGATGGACTGTGGGTAAGCTTAGAACCAGGGATACCGATTCTCTCGCAAAGGCCCTTGGCGATAACGGACTCGTCATCCATATCGATTAACTGATACTTCAGGGAAGAGCTCCCGCAGTTGATCACTAAAATTTTCATTTCTTACATTCTCCTTCGGAACTGATAACTACTTGCTGTACGTCCGCTAGGGACGCAAGAGGGTTTATTTTACAATCTCGCCGTACTGCTCTCTGCCGCAGCCTGCTGCGTTGGACTCGTCGGTATCAATGTGCATAGCCAGAGCATAGCTGTCGCTTACGCGGACAACTACATCGCCAAATACCAGGCTTCTGCCGTCGGTATCTACCTTTACGGATACGATGTCGCCGTTCTTTACGCCCAGCTGCTCTGCATCAGCAGTGGTGGCATGAATGTGACGCTTTGCAGCGATCACGCCCTCGGTCAGCTCAACCTCACCGGCAGGGCCGATCAGCTTGCATCCAGCACTTCCGGCAATATCTCCGGACTCCCGCACCGGAGCAGCAACGCCGATGGAGCGGGCATCCGTTAAGGACAGCTCAATCTGGGTATCCTTGCGAACCGGTCCTAAGATGGAAACGCCCTTTAACTCCTTCTTCGGTCCTACAACCGTAACTCTTTCCTCACAGGCATACTGGCCCGGCTGAGAAAGATCCTTCTTCTTCGTCAGCTCATAGCCCTTGCCAAATAAAATCTCCAGATGCTCCTGGGTAACATGTACGTGACGCGCAGAGGTTTCAACCAAAAACTTCATAACTTTTCACTCTCTCCTATTCTTTTTAAAAATGCAGCCAACCTTTGTTGGCGCTTCGCCGCCAGCAAAATACTGCACAGCCGCGATTCTTCTTATATTTTAGGTGTTTTCTGATAATTTTTCAACCCTTGTCCGAAGAGAAATTTGCATTTTTTACAAAACATAACCATCTTTTTTGGGAATCCCGGGGTTTACGGATCATTTATCAGCGATTATAATAGAAAAAGTTAATTTTCACCCGGAAACTGTTAATTTTATATCAAAATCTGCCTTTATTTTTGGGAGTGCTTACATGATCAAGACTGCCGGCATCATCGCCGAATACAACCCCTTCCACCGGGGACATGAATATCAGATTGAAGAAACCAGAAGACGCACCGGAGCCGATTTTATCCTGGTGGTTATGAGCGGCAATTTCGTCCAGCGGGGCGAGCCTGCCATCTTTGAAAAATCCCAGCGCGCACGCATGGCTCTTCTGTGCGGGGCGGATCTGGTGCTGGAACTTCCTGCAGCCTATGCCACAGGAAGCGCCGAGGACTTTGCCTGCGGCGCAGTCTCTCTGTTCCATGGCCTGGGCTGCATTGACTATCTCTCCTTTGGAAGCGAGGCGGGAGACCTGACGCCTCTCCAGGAGGCAGCCGCCATGCTAGCCGGGGAGTCCCCCCGCTTTTCCTGTCTTCTTCGAGAAGGTCTCCGTCAGGGGCTTCCCTTCCCCCGGGCCAGAAGCATGGCCTTGGAAGGGTGCGGTCTCTCCGCCGGTGCGCTGGAGGCAGCTGCCTCTGCCAACAACCTGCTGGGAATCGAGTACTTAAAGGCCCTTGCCCGTCTTTCCAGTCCCATCCAGCCGATGACTATCCGCCGGGAGGGCCGGGGCTATCACGATCCCTGCCTTCCTGACAACCGCAGCGACTTTGCCTCTGCCTCTGCGATCCGGAAGGCGGCAGATCTATCTGCAGAGCCATTCCCGCCGGAAATCCTGACGCAGATTCCTCCGGTGCTCCACAAGCTGTATCATTCCGGCAGCCTGCTTCCGCTCTCTGCCAATGACTGCTCCGCCCTCCTCCAGTATCAGCTTCTCACCTGCCTGCTTGAGGAGATTCCCCTTGAGCGCTTTTCGGATTTTTCCCCGGAGCTGGCACAGCGCCTTAAGGAAGATGCCTTCCGCGCCGCCTCCTTCCAGGAACGGGCCGCATACTTAAAAACCCGCCAGTACACTTACACCCGCATCAGCCGGTGCCTGACCCACCTGCTCCTGAACATCACCGCTCAGGATATGCTCCGGCTGCGGAAGGAAGGCTATCCCGCCTACGCCAGAATCCTGGGATTCAAAAAAAGCGCGGCCCCGCTGTTAAAGGAAATCAAAGAAAAGGCATCAATTCCCCTGATCTCCAAGGCAGCCCGCGGCCCCGGCATGCTTTCCGGAAGCCTTCTCGCCCTTTGGAATCAGGAAATTTATGCCTCCCACATCTATCACGCGCTTCTCCAGCAAAAATATAACTCCAGTCCCCAAAATGAATACAGCCGGCCCATCGTCATCCTGTGACGGCAGGCCGGCTGCAAAAGCCATTATTTTCTCTTTCCCAAAACACGAAGAAGATAAACAAACAGATTGATAAAATCCAGATACAGCTCCAGAGCGGCAATAATGGATGCCTTCTTTAACATCTGCTCATCCTGGCTGTAAACCGCGTAGAACTGCTTGATCTTGCTGGTATCGTATGCGGTATAGCCCAGGAACAGGAAAATGCCCAGAGTGCAGGCAATCATCTCGAACTGGCTCAGGTTAATGAACATACCCAGCAGCCAGAACACTGCAAGGAAAATCAGGCCGCCCATCATCAGCGGACGGATGCGGCTGAAATCCAGATGCATCACCATGCCCAGCAGTGACATAACGCCGAAAAACAGCGCGGTAACTCCAAAAACCAGGATCATGGATGCCAGATCAAAGATCAGGAAATACAGGGAAAACACAATTCCATTTAACGCGGAATAAAGGAAAAACAGCGCTCTGGCTGTGCCAATCCCCATCTTCGTCACTCTGGCACTTAAAAATACTACCGTAGCCACCTCTGCGATCAGCAGAAGGTAAATCCAGCCCGGAATATACGTCACCAGCGCAATCCAGCCGGTAAGGTATCCAGAAAAAGCCACCAGAAAGGTGGTAAGAAGGCCTGCAAACATCCATCCGAAGGTCCTTGCCGTATATCCGCCCAGGGTAACTGACGGAGCCGTCACGGACGATCCATTTGGATAAGCCTGATTCATCCATTGATCATTCATAGAAAAACCTCCTTTTATGATTATTTTCAATCTCTTCTTGAGTATACCCCAAAAATTGTCTGAAATCAATCAAAAATTTCCGTCTCACTGTCCTTATTGTCCGTTCCCACTGTCCAGAGATAAGCGCCCGGGAAGGAGAAGCTTTGCCAGCTCCGGCTCCGCCTGCCAGAATTCCAGGATCTGCCGGATCTCCGCTTCATTGTCCTTTGGCTGCCCCTGCTTTACCGCCCGGATCAGCAGATTCTTTGGCGTATGCTCCATATCGATAAACTCCAGGATCTGTGTCCGGTAGCCTGCATGCTCCAGAAGCTCTGCCCGGATGCCGTCTGTGAGAAGAGCGCTCATCCTCTCCTTCAGCAAGCCGTATTTCAGTATAGGCTTCATCAGCTGATTCCTGGTCTGACTGTTCCACTGGTGCTGGCAGCAGGGGACGGAAAGGATCACCTTGGCTCCCCAGGACACGGCCTTGGCGAGGGCATAATCCGTAGCCGTGTCGCAGGCATGAAGGGTCACCACCATATCTACCTGGGAAACACCCTCATAAGAGGCAATATCGCCGCAGAAGAAGGCCAGGGTCTCGTAGCCGTATTTCTTTGCCAGCTCATTGCAATGGCGGATAACCTCCTCTTTAAGGTCCAGGCCGATTATGCGGACAGCGTAGCCCTTCAGCACCTTTAAATAATAATACATGGCAAAGGTCAGATAAGACTTGCCGCAGCCAAAATCCAGAATGGTGTTCTCCCTGTCCCGGGAAAGCTGGGGAAGAATGTCCTCGATAAATTCCAGGAACCGGTTGATCTGGCGGAACTTATCGTACCGTGCATGAACCACCTTTCCCTCCTTTGTCATCACCCCAAGGTCCACCAGGAAGGGCACGGGGATCCCCTCCTCCAGCACGTAAGTCTTCTTCCGGTTGTGAGAAAGGCTCCGTCCTCCTTGAAGTCCTGCAGAAGTAATTCTTGCTGGTTTTCCCGCACTTCCCTGTCCGGCACTGCCTGCCGCATCCTGGCCGATCCCCGGCACCGCTGCCGCTTTCTTCCGCTTTATGGTCACTGTCCCCCGGCGGCTCACCAGCACCTGGGCCCAGCCCTTCTCAGACTGGATCTCACACTGGCGGAAGTTCTCTTCAAGGAATCCGGGCAGACAGTCGATGCAGCCCTCTCTGTCCATATTTTTATGGAAAACCTGCTTTCCAACCCACTCTTCCAGCTGAAACTGCAGCTTCCCTCCGGACAAAAATGGCCGCACCCTGGCTTTAAGCATCCGCTCCCGGTCAACGGGATTTCCAAAAAAGATCTGAATCAGACTTTCCTCCAGAAAATCGCCAAAAAGCGCCGTAAGCCGCTCTTTCTCCTTTATCTCCATCTCACGCTCTCCCATTCTTTCCTTGCAAATCTGTGCACATCCTTAATTTTCCGCATCTACCCAGGCGCTCCGCAGAAGCTGCGGATAGGGCTGCAAATGTGCATAATCGTTAAACCGCTCCAGCGTGTAGCGGCGCAGAGACGGTGAATAGTTTAATTCGGTAATGCTGCAGTTTTCCAGGCTGGTGCCCAGAGTGCGCCATTTCGCCATATCCATCCCCAGGAAATGGGCCGTCATGCTGCGGATCACTCCGCCATGAGTGACAATCGCCGCCTTCTCACAGCCACTCTCCCGGATCTGGCGGAATACCGGAATTACCCGGCGCACCACATCACCGGCACTCTCCCCGCCGGGATATGGGATGTCATACTCCATCTTTGCCTGCTCCTTCTGAAAATCTCCGAAACGCAGAGCAATCTCCTCATCGCTTAAGCCTTCCATCTCTCCAAAGGAAATTTCATTCAGCTCCGGGTACATGTAATGCTCCACATTCCAGTACAGATTGGCCGCCTGGGCCGTCTGCACTGCGCGCTTTAACGCACTGGAAAAGACCACCTGGATTCCCTCCGAGGCCAGCCTCTCTCCTAAGAGCGCCGCCTGCTGGAATCCTTCCTGGCACAGATCCACATCCACATTGCACAGCTTGCTGGCCTGACGCCCGTGCCGTATTAAATATAATTTCATTCAACTCTTCCTCCTAAGTCTTTATCCGCCGCTTCCGACGCCTGTCATACCTCCGGTTTTATACCAAAAGCAGGGACGGCGGAACATCCCCGCAGCCCCTGCCAATTCATTTTTCTGCAAATGCACTCTCTGAATTCTTGCCGTCTTAATTCTTAAAGCTGTGAATCGGCGCCGGAATCCTTCCGCCTCTGGTGACGAATCGCTCGCAGGAGAAGGAATTTACCGGCATCACCGGCGCGTATCCCAAAAGTCCGCCGAACTCTACCGTCTCACCTACGCCTTTTCCAATAACCGGAATTACGCGGACTGCCGTGGTCTTCTGGTTGATCATGCCGATGGCCGCCTCGTCAGCGATAATACCCGCAATGGTAGAAGCCGGTGTGTCGCCGGGAATGGCAATCATATCCAGACCCACAGAGCAGACACAAGTCATGGCTTCCAGCTTCTCGATGGTAAGGGCGCCGGCATTCACCGCGTCGATCATCCCCTGGTCCTCACTGACAGGAATAAAGGCTCCGCTTAATCCGCCCACATAAGAGGACGCCATAACGCCGCCCTTCTTTACCTGGTCATTGAGCATGGCCAGGGCCGCCGTGGTGCCAGGCGCGCCCACCCGCTCCAGTCCGATTTCCTGGAGAATTTCTGCCACGCTGTCGCCAACCGCCGGGGTAGGCGCCAGAGAAAGGTCAATAATGCCGAAGGGAATGCCCATACGGCTGGAAGCCTCCTGAGCCACCAGCTGGCCTACACGGGTAATCTTGAACGCCGTCTTCTTGATGGTCTCGCACAGTACCTGGAAATCTGCATCCCGCACCTTTTCCAGGGCCACCTTCACCACGCCGGGGCCGCTGACCCCCACATTAATCACTGCATCCGCCTCCGTCACCCCATGGAAGGCGCCTGCCATAAAGGGATTATCATCCGGCGCATTGCAGAATACCACCAGCTTTGCACAGCCAAGGGAATCCGCCTCTTTGGTAGCCTCCGCCGTCTGAAGGACGATCTGGCCCATCAGGTTCACCGCATCCATATTCAGTCCGGTCTTGGTGGAGCCCACATTTACGGAGCTGCAGACCCGCTCAGTCTCTGCCAGCGCCTGGGGGATGGAACGGATCAAAAGCTCGTCGGCATGGGTCATCCCCTTGCTCACTAACGCCGAGTAGCCGCCGATAAAATTCACGCCAACCTCTCTGGCCGCACGGTCCAGGGTCCGGGCGATGGTCACAAAATCCTCCGGGCAGCGGCAGGCTGCTCCGCCTACCAGGGCAATGGGCGTTACGGAAATCCGCTTATTGACAATGGGGATGCCGAAATCCTTCTCGATGGCCTGGCCTGTGGATACCAGATCCTTTGCGGTGCTGGTAATCTTTTCATAAATTTTTTCATTTACTGCAGCAAGATCCGAATCAATGCAGTCCAGAAGGCTGATTCCCAGCGTAATGGTCCGCACATCCAGATTCTCGTGCTCTATCATATTGTTCGTTTCGTTTACTTCATATATATTGATCATCGCTCGTCCGCCTTTTCTTCGCTATGCCATATCTGTTTTCTGCTATCCCTTAAATCCGATGCATTTTGGTAAAAATCTCTTCTCTCTGGCACTTGATTTTCACGCCAATTTCCTCACCCAGCTGATCCAGGCCGCCAGTCAGCTCCTCAAAAGGTCTGGCCGAGCCGGACATATCCGCGATCATCATCATATTAAAATAATCCTGCACAATGGTCTGGGAAATATCCAGGATATTTACCTGATTATCCGCCAGATATGTACACACACGGGCAATAATTCCCACAGTATCTTTTCCTACTACCGTAATAATAATCTTCATATTCTGCCTCTCTTTCTTCTGTTCAATTGCTATATATCCGGGAAACACTGCCTGAAGCATCTCCTTAGGGAAACGATGATTTAATCAGCGTTTCCTTAGATCACCACAATTTCCGACATCCTGTCCCTGCCAGCCACGGAAATGGAAAAATCACCAGCCTGATACGGCGTCTCTCCCTGCGTAATCTCCAGCCGCACCGTCTCATAGGCCAGCTCCTCAAAATTATTTTCCTTGCTCAGGTGGCCAAGGAGAATCTTCTTTAACCGTTCATGAAGAATACAGTTCAGAAGCCTTCCGCAGGTCTCATTAGACAGATGGCCGTGATCCCCCAGAATCCGCCGCTTCAGGTAATAGGGATAAGGGCCAGTCTCCAGCATCCGCACATCGTGATTGGATTCTAGAAGAACCGCGTCCAATCCCTGAAGATGGTCAATAATATATTGGTCGTAATGCCCAAGGTCTGTAGCCACTGCCACCGATTTCCGCCCATTCTGTACCCGGTAGGCCACCGGATTGGCCGCATCATGATCAATGCTGAAGGGCATAATATCCAGCTCGCCTACAGAAAAATCCACATCCGGCAGGATGGGACGAAGCAGCTCCCGGGGATATTCCTCCAGAGAAGACTTTGCCGCAACCTCCTCAAGCGTCTCCGCTGTGCCGTATATAGGCAGCTTATGCTTCTTTGCCAGGATTTTCAGGCCCTTTATATGGTCGGAATGCTCATGGGTAATCAGAATCCCATCCAGCTCGCCAGCCTTCAGCCCGATTTCATTAAGTCCCTGCTCAATCCGCTTATTGCTGATTCCGGCATCAATCAGGATATGGGTATTTTCCGTTCCCACATAGATACAATTCCCGCTGCTTCCGCTTGCAATACTTACAAATCTCATTCCGTTCTCTCTTTTCCTGTACTTTATCCGGAATCTCCGTCCGGACAGTCTCGGAATGATTGTAATATAAAAACAGGGAGAATTCAACACAAAAAATCCTCTAAAATAAAAATACGGCAAAAAAGATGGCCTCTGTTTTCAGAAGCCATCTCTTTTTGAGCTTTCATTTAGTTTTACTTGGTCCTGCTCAACGACCATTTTTTAGGATTTTTTCTCTTCCTATTGAGGTTTTTGGATTCTTTATCCTCGTTTATCCTGGAGTTTTTGGCTTTTTTTGCTCTTGCCATCTGAGCTGATATTTTTTCCTCTTATCATTGAGGTTTGGCTTTTTTCCACTTGCCATTGTGGTTTGAACTTTTTATCCTCTTGTTCTTGAGTTTTTTGGTTCTTTTATCCACTTCCCACTGTGTTTTGTTACGAACCTTTTTATCTCTTGTTCCTGAGATGTTTCTTCTGCTCTTTTCTTTGAGTATTTTCAGATAATTTATACTCTTATCTTTGAGTTTTAAGACTTTCTTTATCCTCATGTCTTAGTGAGTTTTATTGTGATTTAAAGATACCATATAAATCTCACTTTGTCAATAGTTTCTTTTAAAATTTCTGTCATTAAATTAATTTTCAGAATATTTTCCGTGTTTTTATCAATTCTCGCTTATGGTTCTGTGAATTCTCCAGGGTGATCCCGACAATCTGCCTGCCAAACCGGATTAACGGCAAATCTCCGTCATCAGCCCGTCGACTCTGGCAGCCGTATCCTCCCAGGAACCGCTGTTGTCGATGATGCGGTCTGCCAGCCGGCGGAATTCCTCATCTCCCTGCTGGCTCGCCATCATGGAGCGGCACCGGTCCAGAGAGTAGCCTCGGCTTTCCATCAGCCGGGACGTCCGCACCTCATCCGGCGCCCACACATACCAAAGCTCATCAAACATGGCAGCCGACTCCTGGTCAAAAAGAGCCGACTCTACAACGGCAGCCGCCTTTCCCTGGTTCTCCAGCCGGTCAAGCTCCTCCTGCACCAGCCGCCAAACCAGCGGATGGGTGATCTGGTCCACTGTCTCCCTGGCCTCCGGCTGTTCAAAAATCAGCTTCGCCAGGGCCGGTCGGCAGAGAGAGCCGTCCGGCTCCAGAAAGGAGCTGCCCAGCGCCTCTACTACCTGCTTAAGCCCTTCCTGTCCCGGCTCCATAATGGCCCTGGCCACAAAATCTGTATGGATCACGGGCACCTGCCATCTGGATGACAGCCGTTCAAGAACCTGGCTTTTTCCGGCGCCTACACCGCCGGTAATTCCAATTCGCTTCATTCGCTCTGCATTAACCTCCCCTCCTCTAGCTCTTCTCCGATCTTAAAACGCCAGAGACGCATCTGATCCTCAGGGCTGGCATAGCCGATGCCCACACGGGTATCCGGAATGATGGCATACCGCCTTCCGTCATCCTCAATCCAAAGCTCGTCACTGGTAAAAATCG
>JAGHER010000028.1 GCA_017889125.1 Lachnospiraceae bacterium | reverse complement strand
GTGGTCATCTTCCAGCGGCCGCCCACAGCCTCCTCATAGGTCTTTCCCGCAGAACGGGGGCTGGCTGCCACAGCCGTCACCTCATACCAGGGGTGATTTTCCAGAAGGGCAATAAAACGCTGTCCTACCATACCCGTGGCGCCCAGTACGCCAACTTTCAGCTTCTTTTCCATAATGGTCTCTCCTCTTATCGCATTTTCTGAATCCGCCACCTCGGGGAAACGATTGATTAATCTGCATTTCCATTGCTTCATCTGCGTTCTAATTTACGTTTCCATGCAGGGCCTGCGCCGCCTGGCGGCAGCTTCCCTTTTCAGGTGACATTGCACTTATCCTATACCAAAAGGCCAAAAATTGCAATACTTATTCGTGATAAAAATACATTTGTCCGCTATAGACGGACTTTACTTCCTTTTCCGTCCCGCTTTCCTAACTTCAGGCGATTTAAATGAACCTCCTTGCCCTTATAGCGGACAATGGGATCCTGGCCCACAAGGTAAACCTCCTCCAGCGTCTCTCCCTCTGCCAGGCGGATACCCCGGACGCCCTTTGAGGCCTTTTTCATCACCGGAATCTCCTCTAAAAGGAACCGCAGGAATACGCCGTTATCTGTCTGAAGGACTACATCCTTCTCTCCCTCCACGGGAATCACCCGCAGCAGGCGGTCCCCCTCCTGAAGGCGGGTAGCTGCCACCGTCCGGTTGTTGGTCTCAAACTCCGATGCAGGCACCTGCTTGACGGAAGCGCTGGCCGTGGCAAAGAGAAGAAGCTTCTCCTTCATGGCCTCCCCATCCTCTGCATAGATAATCTGCTCCTTTGTGCCGTCGAATTTGCTGATATTGTCCACCGGCGTCCCCTTGTCCCGGAGCTTTCCAAAGGGCACATCGGAGACCTTCACCTGATGGAGACTTCCGGTGTCCGTAAAGAAGCAGAGCCGGTGATCGGTCATACAGGGAATCACATAGGTGTACTCGCTGTCTGCCGTCTCCTGGTTCCGCTCGTATACGGCCTGCTCTAAAAGCTTGCAGTAGCCGAACTTGTCCATGACAAAGACCGCCGGAAGGGAGACCGGCGCCTCCTCCACGTAAACAGCTTCCTTGCCGTCCTCTAAGCGTGTCCGCCGGGGAAGAGCAAATTCCTTCTTGATATTCTCCAAATCAGCGATAATCACCTGATCCATGGTCTTGCGGCTCTTTAAGATCTTTTCGTACTCCCGGATCTTCCGCAGGGTCTCCCGGTGCTCCTTCTCCAGGGCCAGGATCTCCAGACCAATCAGCTTGTACAGACGCATTTCCAGGATAGCTGAAGCCTGACGCTCGGTAAAATGAAGCTTTTTCGCGTCCTCCTCAAAGCCCGGCGTCTTAAACTGAATATGGGAAATGTCGCCGTTCATCAGGCAGGCCTTGGCATCCTTCAGGTTCTTCGATCCACGAAGGATGGCAATAATCAGGTCAATCACATCGCAGGCCGCAATTAATCCCTCCTGAACCTCCTTTTTTCCCAGCTCCTTTTCCAGAAGCGCCTGGTATTTCCTGGTGGTATTCTTATGCTGGAAATCCAGGAAATGACGGAGAATCCCTTTTAAACTCAGACATTCCGGGCGGCCGTCTGCAATGGCCAGCATATTTACGCCGAAGGTGTCCTCCAGCTTAGTCTTCTTATATAAAGTGTTGATGATCCGGTCAATGTCGGCATCCTTTCGAAGCTCCAGGACGATGCGGATGCCTTCTTTATTGGACTGGTTGGAGATGTCCACCACATCGGGAATCTTTTTGCTCTCCACCAGATCCGCGATATCCATCAGGAATTTGTTGATTCCTGCGCCGATCATGGTGTAGGGGATCTCCGTAATGACCAGCTTGTCCTTGTCTGCCCGCCGTTTTCCCAGCTCCACCTCAAACCGGCCCCGCAGCTTAAGCTTTCCTGTACCGGTCTCATAGATCTCCTTTAAGCTGCTTTTGTTGGCAATAATGCCGCCGGTGGGAAAATCCGGGCCAGGCATCTTCTCCATCAGCTCCTCAGTGGAAATCTCCGGGTTCTGGATGTAGGCGATGGCTGCGTCGGCCACCTCCCCCAGGTTGTGAGGCGGGATGCTGGTGCTCATGCCCACGGCAATGCCGTCGGCGCCGTTTACCAAAAGGTTAGGGACACGCACAGGGAGCACCTCCGGCTCCTTCTCCGTCTCATCGTAGTTGGGGACAAAATTTACGGTCTTGTCCAGATCCTTAAGGTAGACCTCCTCGGTAAATTTCTTCAGCCTGGCCTCGGTGTAGCGCATGGCTGCCGCTCCGTCCCCCTCGATGGAGCCAAAGTTACCATGGCCGTCAACCAGGGGCATACCCTTCTTAAAATCCTGGGACATGACCACCAGGGTCTCATAAATGGAGCTGTCGCCATGGGGATGGTATTTACCCATGGTATCGCCCACGATACGGGCCGACTTCCTGTGGGGCTTATCGTGGCTGATCCGCAGCTCGCTCATATCGTAAAGGACGCGGCGCTGCACCGGCTTTAAGCCGTCCCGGGCATCGGGAATGGCTCTGGCGGTGATTACGCTCATGGAATAATTCATGTAGCTGCGCTGCATTTCCTCGGAATATTCAGTTGTGATGATCTTTTCTGCCATAATTTCTCCTGTTTTCTTCTCTCTGCTGGGCAGCCTGGACGGAGCATCTCCCTATCCCTAAATGCGCCCTCTTATCCTGCCTCTCGCTGTCCACAAAATCAGGCGTCAATCTCCGCCTCATCTGCGTGGTCATAAATAAACTGTCTTCTGGGGCCTACCTCGCTGCCCATGAGCATCTCCGTAATCTCCGATGCCATGCGGCCGTCCTCAATCTCCACCCGCTTTAACACCCGGTTTTCCGGATCCAGGGTGGTCTCCCACAGCTGCTGGGCGTCCATCTCGCCGAGACCCTTGTACCGCTGGAGGGTAAACTCCCCGGTATGGGTTTTGCGGTATCTTTCCAGCTCTTTTTCATCGTACAGGTACTGCTCATTTCCCTTCTTGGGAATCACCTTAAACAGCGGCGGCATGGCGATATACACATGCCCCTCCATAATCAGCTCCGGCATAAACCGGTAGAGAAAGGTCAGAAGCAGGGTATCAATGTGGCTTCCGTCCACATCCGCATCGGTCATCAGGATAATCTTATCGTAGCGAAGCTTACTGATATCAAAATCATTTCCATACCCTTCGGAAAAGCCGCAGCCGAAGGAATTAATCATGGTTTTAATCTCCGCATTGGCTAAAACCTTGTCCATGGAGGCCTTCTCCACATTCAGAATCTTTCCTCGGATGGGAAGGATGGCCTGATACTGGCGGTTTCTGGCCGATTTGGCAGAGCCTCCTGCAGAATCGCCCTCCACGATAAAAATCTCACATTTGGACGGATCACGGCTCTCGCAGTTTGCCAGCTTGCCATTGCTGTCAAAGGAAAACTTGGACTTCGTCAGCATGTTGGTCTTGGCCTTCTCCTCCGCCTTGCGGATCTTTGCAGACTTCTCCGCGCAGCCAATCACGCCCTTTAATACCTCTAAATTCCGGTCAAAATACCGCTGCAGCTCGTCGCCGGTTACGTTGTTCACCACTCTGGCCGCATCGGCGCTGGCTAACTTTGTCTTGGTCTGGCCCTCAAATATGGGATCCGGGTGCTTCACCGCCACAATGGCCGTCATGCCGCTGCGGGTGTCCGCCCCGGTAAACTTTGTATTCTCCTTAAGAATTCCCAGCTCCTTGGCGTAAGTATTGATGAGATTGGTAAACCGGGTCTTAAAGCCGCTTATGTGGGTGCCGCCCTCCTGAGTAAAAATATTATTGCAGAAGCCCAGCACGTTCTCCTCAAAGGTATCCACAAACTGGATGGCTGCCTCCACCTCAATCTTATCGGCGGTGCCCTTAAAATAAATGGGATCGTGTATGGGCGTCTTCCCGTTATTTAACTCCTTCACATAGGCGATAATGCCATCCGGCTCCCGGTACTCCTTCGTCTCTTCCTCCCCGGGTCTGCGGTTTTCATAATGAATGGTCAGGCTGGGATTTAAGTATGCTGTCTCGTGAAGGCGGCTCTTCAGCCAGTCCGCCTTGAACCGGGTCTGCTCGAAAATCTCCCCATCGGGGATAAAATTAATCTCCGTTCCGGTGTCCTTAGTCTTTCCTACCACCGGCAAAAGGCCGTCCTTTAACTCCGTCACGGGAATGCCCCGCTCATAGGAATCCCGGTAAATGAACCCATTCTGGCAGATGGTCACCTGCATCCGCGCAGACAGAGCATTTACCACCGAGGAGCCTACGCCGTGAAGGCCGCCGCTGGTCTTATACGCTTCATTGTCAAATTTTCCGCCTGCATGAAGGGTGGATAATACCACCCGCTCTGCCGATACGCCCTTCTTGTGAAGCTCCACCGGGATGCCCCGCCCGTTATCACGAACCGTGCAGGAGCCGTCAGCTTCCAGGCGCACCCAGATATCCGTGCAGAAGCCAGCCAGATGCTCATCCACCGAATTGTCCACGATCTCGTAAATCAGGTGGTTTAAGCCCTTGGTTCCCACGCTGCCGATATACATGCCCGGCCGCTTCCGAACAGCTTCAAGGCCTTCCAGAACGGTAATACTGTCCGCATTATATTGTGCTTTCGCCATAATTTAACCTCCATATG
>JAGHER010000229.1 GCA_017889125.1 Lachnospiraceae bacterium | reverse complement strand
GCGACCAAATTGGATAGGATTTCCTCTATACTGTGACTGTAAGGTAAAGGCCAGACAGTCACAGTTTTTGGAGGTATCGAAGATGAGAAAGAATTTAACCGAAATCGTATTTATCCTTGACCGCAGCGGTTCCATGCATGGACTTGAGGCAGACACCATCGGCGGCTTTAATTCCATGATTGCCAAGCAGAAAAAGAATGATGGGGATGCCCTTATTTCAACCGTCCTTTTCGACAATGCGAGCAAAGTGCTCCATGACCGAATCAGTATTAAAAAAATCAAGCCAATGAAGGAACGAGACTATACTGTTGGGGGATGTACCGCTCTTCTGGATGCTATTGGCGGGGCAATCCACCATATCGGGAATGTTCATAAGTATGCACGGCCTGAAGATGTGCCTGAGCATACACTCTTTGTGATTACAACAGATGGGATGGAGAATGCAAGCTGTCAGTATACAGCAGATAGAGTAAAGCAAATGATTGAACGCCAGAAAAACAAATATGGCTGGGAGTTTCTGTTTCTTGGTGCGAATATTGACGCGGTAAAAACTGCCGGGACTTTTGGAATCGGCGCAGACCGGGCAGTGAATTATCATTCTGACCGCGAAGGGACACAGCTCAACTATGAAGTCCTCAGTGCGGCGATCAGCTCAGTGCGAAGCAATGCGCCGTTGGGAACAGACTGGAAAAAACGGATTGATGAGGACTATGAAAGCCGTGGAAAATCAGGCGGGAGGTAACTGCAGTGCTCAGATAATCCTGTGCCTTTTGTGCCAGGGCCTTCGGCTTAATGAGAATACGGAAAATATAAGTGAGTAATTTCGAAAAGCGATTGATTTTTTTGAAGTAAAAATAAAGAGAGGCACAAACTGTAGTTAAAAAAATCAAAAGCGGCATGCTGTCCCTTTACAGAACGCATACCGCCTTTCCTTTCTGTCAGCCGTTCAACAATATCTGTTAAGCATTACTTCTGCATTTTCGTATAAATTCAGAAAGTATCTGGAAAATTTTCTTGTCCTCTCACCGCGAAGAACTCCCCCTCCCGCTCATGGACGATGGCACCTGAGGTACCTGCGGCACCGTGGGTACATAGCCTGGGCCGCGGAAGCTGGTATCGGAATCCTCTGAGGTGGTTGGCGCTTCCGAATCGCCTTCCGAAGGCTCGATGATGGTGGAGATACTGGTGTGGATGGTACAGGTGTCTGGAATCCCAAAGTAGGAATCATCCGTTTCTCCCGTTTCATTCTGAGGCAGGGCAATGCACACCTTTGTCTGCTTGGTGGGGCAGAAGGCCGTGGGCTTCTGTCCGGATTCGCCGCAGACGGTAACCACCACATGCTTGTCACAAACCTCTGTGGGGACGGTGCCCTTGGCAAAGTATTCGGTGTAGGTGGCATTTCCTCGCGGATCCTGGTCGCAGACGCCGTTTACTGCCAGCTTGCCGGATTTGCGGCAGATGACTGCCGTCTCCACACTGTCCGGCGGGGTGAAGCCCGGATCGGCAAGGCCCTCGTGAACCCTGGTCATGATCTTTCGCCAGATATCCTTGTGGAAGCTGGTTCCGCCATTGTAGGAGGAGCCGCCGCTTAAGGGCTGATTGTCATCGCAGCCGCCCCAGATTCCGGCGGTGTAATAGGGGGTGAAGCCCACAAACCAGATATCCCGGTTGCTTGTAGTGGTGCCGCTCTTTCCTGCCGCCGACATATTGGAGAGGGCGGAGCGGGTGCTGGTGGAGTTGACATTTACGCCGGAGCGGGCGAATTTCCGGTTGCTTTCCAGGGAATCCGACAGAGCGTCGGTCAGCAGGAAGGCGGTGGAATCCTTCAGTGCCCGATGGGTTTCCGGCTGATTTTGGATCAGCACTTTGCCGTCATGATCCAGGATGGTGGTGAAGAACTGAGGCTTGGTGTACACGCCGCCGTTTGCGATGGAGGCAAAGGCGGAGGTCAGATCCAGGTTCGTCACGCCGTAGGTCAGTCCGCCCAGGGCGGTGGCGGCATTTAAGTCGCTGTTGGTCAGGGTGGTGATCCCCATATTTTTGGCGTATTCCACACCAAGCTGGGGAGTAACCGTCTCCATCAGGCAGCGTACTGCCACGATATTCATGGAATAAATAATGCCGTCCCGGATGCTGGAGTAGCCCAGATAGCTCTGGCTGTACCAGTTGCGGAAGGTCTTGGTGCCTACGGTGTAGGGGGTGTCATAATAAACGGTTCCCAGGGTGGCGCCGCAGGCGTCCAGCGCAGGGGCAAAGGCGGAAACCACCTTAAAGGTAGAGCCTGGCTGCCGGGGAACATTTGTGGCCCGGTTTAAGGTAAGGCTGGCTGTTTTCTCCCCGCGGCCGCCGCAGATGGCCTTTACCTGTCCCGTGGCCTGATCCATCAGGACGAAGGAGGTCTGAGGCTGGAGGATGGTCTGCATCCGCTCGCCGATCACCGTGTCGGTGTCTTTCAGAACGTAAGCCTTGTACTGCTCCACATCTGCCTGGGCAGCTTCCTCAGAGCTGTAGAGGCCGTCATAGCCGTCCCGCAGAACGGTCTTATGATAAGTTTCCAGGTCATTTTCCGAATAATGCTCCGTGCTGCCGTCCTCGTGGGTCACGGAGAGGCGGTATTCTACGGAATATTTGGCGGTATCGTAGTTGTCCGGATTGTTGATCTCCTCATCTACGATGGCCTGGATGTCCGGATCCTGGGTGGTGTGGATGGTGAGGCCGCCGCCGTAAAGAAGATTGTGGGCCTGGGTTTCCGTGTAGCCAAGCTGCTCCATCAGGGCATTCATCACCTGCTCCACCAGCTCATCGGTAAAATAGCTGTAGTGGGAGGTGGTTTCCTTGGTCAGCACGTCTACGTTCTGAATCCGGGTGTATACATCATCCGCAAGAGCCGCCTCCTGCTCCTCTTTGGAAATATATTCCTGCTCATACATGTACTGAAGGATGATCTTGCGGCGTTCTGCGTTGTTTTCCGGATTGGAGATGGGATTCATCCGGGAAGGATTCTGGGTGATGGCGGCCAGCACCGCACATTCTGACAGAGTCAGGTCAGAAACTTCTTTATTAAAATACCGTCTTGATGCCACCTTGACGCCCAGGGTATTGCTTCCCAGATTGATGGTATTCAGGTAATCGGTGATGATCTGCTTTTTCGCTGCCTCCGTGCTGCCGGTGGATTCTGTCAGTTCCTTTTCTAACTGCACTGCCAGGTACTGCTCCTGGAATTTGCGCTCTAAGCGGGCGCCGAAGCTGGTTTCCCGTCCGCCCTCGAAGATATTATTCTTAATCAGCTGCTGGGTGAGGGTGGAGCCGCCGCCTGCGTAGTCATTGGTCAAAACACCTACTGCCGCACGGGCGATGGAGCGCAGGTCAATGCCGTTGTGGGACCAGAAACGGGAGTCCTCGATGGCCACGAAGGCATTGATCAGATCCTCGGGAAGCTCGTCAAAGGTCGCCTCCTCCCGGTTGGAACCGGTCATGACCAGGGTGTCCGTCAGGTTCCCCTGGCTGTCATAGACCTTTGTGGCAAAGCCGCTGGGGCCGAAGCTTGCCGGGTCTACCTTTGGTGCACTGTCAACGATTCCCTTAATCACGCCTGCTCCGATACCGGCACCGGCCAGAAACAGGAAAAGAATCACCACAAAGAAGAGTTTGAAGAGATTCAGGAACAGCCGGCTGCTGTACCGGCGCCGATTGGAACGGGCGCTCTGAAGCTTTCGCCTGGTGGCGGCCATCCCATAATTATATGAATTCATGCAAAGCCTCCTTAACTTCAATTGGTAAATCTACGTAGGTTAGTATAACAAATAATTGAAATCAATTCAATTTAATAAAAGAATTTGTAAGGAATCTTAGATAATATGAAGATTTGACCAGTATTTCCTAAGATTGTTGCAAACTTTGTCCCCTTCTGTTAAACTGAATCTGCATGTCTCCGGCGCAGAAATCAGTCGAATTGAAAATGCGTCAAAAAGAAGCTGGCCCAAACCAGTCGAAATGAAAATGCGTCAAAGCAGGAGCGGATTCAAACCAGCCGGAGAAATCGGAGTACTGAGGGTTAAGAAAAGGAGCGGTGGAAGATGACAGAGCCTTATCGAATTTGCTACGCGGGAGGCCAGGGGGAGATCGTGGAGAAAAAGTCCCGTTTTATTGCCAATGTCCGCCCGGTGAAATCAGAGGAGGAGGCAGCGGCCTTTATTGAGGAGATGCGGAAGAAATACTGGGACGCCAGACACAATTGCTACGCCTACATGTGCGGGGAGCGAAACCAGGTGATGAAATGCAGTGATGACGGGGAGCCCAGCCAGACGGCGGGAAGGCCTATGCTGGATGTGCTCCTGGGCCAGGGCCTTCACGATGTGTGCGTGGTGGTGACCCGGTACTTCGGCGGCACCCTTTTAGGCACCGGCGGCCTGGTGCGGGCCTATTCCCAGGCGGTGAAGGAGGGACTGGCTGCCAGCCGGATCCTTACCAGGGAGAAGGGGCGGAAGCTTTCGGTGACGGTGGACTACTCCACAGCCGGACGCCTGCAGTACCTTTTTGCCCAGATGGACATCACGGTGCTGGACAGCCAGTACACAGACCGGGTGGAGATGATCCTCCTGGTTCCCGAGGAGAGAAGAGAAGAGGTCACGGAGAAAATCACCGAGGCCACTAATGGCACAGCAGTCCTTTCTTTGTCAGAGCCGCTGGATTACGGGCTGGATGAGGGAGAGCTGATCCTGTTTTAAGACAAGAAATTTTAGGGATAAGTTTTAGGAAACATTTCTCTTGAAATCCTGCGGGTCAGGTGCTATACTGTAGAATTGTGATTTCAGATACAGTTATAAGTATAGAAAGAAGAGTTTATCCTTTATGAAGATGAAAAGAGAAGATGTGAGAAATATCGCCATCATCGCCCACGTCGATCATGGCAAGACCACCCTGGTGGATGAGCTGTTAAAGCAGAGCGGCGTTTTCCGCGCCAATCAGGACGTGGGAGAGCGGGTGATGGACTCC
The DNA here is from genome assembly GCA_017889125.1 of Lachnospiraceae bacterium. Classification (GTDB taxonomy): domain Bacteria; phylum Bacillota; class Clostridia; order Lachnospirales; family Lachnospiraceae; genus Caccovicinus. The sequence goes on along the minus strand of JAGHER010000229.1, from coordinate 4,790 downwards.
AATGACCTGGAGCGGGAGAGAGGCATCACCATCCTGGCCAAGAATACGGCGGTATTTTACAAGGGGACGAAGATTAATATTGTGGATACGCCCGGACATGCAGATTTCGGCGGCGAGGTAGAGCGTGTGCTGAAGATGGTGGACGGCGTAGTTTTGGTGGTGGACGCTTACGAGGGCGCCATGCCCCAGACCCGTTTCGTGCTGCAGAAGGCGCTGGAGATGGATCTTCCGGTAATCTGCTGCATCAATAAGATCGACCGCCCAGAGGCCCGTCCTACGGAGGTGGTGGATGAGGTGCTGGAGCTGTTTATGGATCTGGATGCCTCCGATGAGCAGCTGGAGTGTCCTTTCGTCTATGCTTCCGCCAAGGCTGGCTTTGCCAAGAAGGAGTTAGAGGATCCAGAGGAGAACATGGTTCCCCTTTTTGAGACCATCATTGACTATATTCCGGCACCGGAGGGCGATCCGGAAGCACCCACCCAGGTACTCATCAGCACCATTGACTATAATGAGTATGTAGGCCGCATCGGCATCGGCAAGGTGGACAACGGCATGCTGAAGGTTAACCAGGAGTGCGTGTTGGTAAACCACCACGATCCGGACAAATTTAAAAAGATCAAGATCGGAAAGCTTTACGAGTTTGACGGCTTAAAGCGTGTGGAGGTACAGGAGGCGGGAATCGGCGCCATCGTAGCCATTTCCGGTATCCCGGAGATCCATATCGGCGACACCATCTGCTCCGTAGATAATCCTGATCCAATTCCCTTCCAGAAGATTTCCGAGCCGACTATTTCCATGTATTTTATGGTCAATGACAGCCCTCTGGCCGGACAGGAAGGAAAATACATCACCTCCCGCCATATCCGCGACCGTCTGTTCAGGGAGTTAAATACGGACGTAAGCCTTCGGGTGGAGGAGACGGATTCGGCGGACTGCTTTAAGGTATCCGGCCGCGGCGAGCTGCACCTGTCCGTGCTTATTGAAAACATGCGTCGGGAGGGCTTTGAGTTTGCCGTCAGCAAGGCTGAGGTAATCTATAAGTATAATGAACGGAATCAAAAATTAGAGCCCATGGAGATCGCTTACGTGGATGTTCCCGAGGACTTTACGGGAGCGGTAATCCAGAAGCTTACTTCCAGAAAGGGCGAGCTTACCGGCATGTCCCCCATTGCCAGAGGCTACACCCGCCTGGAATTCAATATCCCCTCCAGAGGATTGATTGGATATCGCGGCGAGTTTATGACGGATACCAAGGGAAATGGTATTTTGAATACGATTTTTGACGGCTATGGCCCCTACAAGGGCGACCTGACCTACCGTCCCACCGGCTCTCTGATTGCCTATGAGGCAGGCGAGTCCATCACCTACGGCCTTTTTAATGCCCAGGAGCGGGGAACCCTCTTTATCGGGCCTGGGGTGAAGGTGTACTCGGGAATGGTTATCGGCCAGAATCCCAAGGCTGAGGATATCGAGGTCAATGTCTGCAAGACCAAGAAGCTGACCAACACCCGTTCCTCCAGCGCCGATGAGGCCCTGCGCCTTGTTCCGCCCAAGATCATGAGCTTAGAGCAGTGCCTGGAGTTTATTGATACCGATGAGCTTCTGGAGATCACGCCAAAGTCTCTGCGGATCCGCAAGAAGATCCTGGACCCCACCCTCCGCAAGCGGGCTTCCTTTAAGAAATAATGCATATCTGCGCGAAAAAAGGAAAATCATAGAGAAAAACCGAAAATCCTGTCGGCAAGTTCCGGCGGGGTTTTCTTTTTTTGCGTAATATTCCGGCAGAAGCGCTCATAAACTTTTTATGTGCAGCGGCGTGGGAAGGCATCCATCGCCGGGAAGCTAATTGTAATGAAAAGAGGAGAGAAATACTATGCCAGAAAAAATGATTGAAAACAACAAGGTATGCGTAATCGGAAAGGTAGTGTCCGGCTTCACCTTCAGCCACGAGGTGTTCGGCGAGGGCTTTTATATGGTGGACCTGGAGGTGAACCGCTTAAGCCAGCAGGCCGACATTATCCCCCTTATGATATCGGAGCGGCTGGTGAAGGTGGATCAGGATTACCAGGGCTGTACCGTGGAGGCCTGCGGGCAGTTCCGCTCCTACAACCGGCACGAGGGCGTGAAGAACAAGCTGATCCTGTCCGTCTTTGTCCGGGAAATTCATTTTATTGAGGAATTTACCGACTATACCAAGACCAACCAGATCTTTCTGGACGGCTATATCTGCAAGCCGCCCGTTTACCGGAAGACTCCATTGGGGCGGGAGATTGCAGACCTTCTTCTGGCGGTGAACCGCCCTTACGGAAAGTCGGATTACATACCCTGCATTGCCTGGGGACGGAACGCCCGCTTTGCCTCTGGCTTTGAGGTGGGAACCCGGGTGAAGGTCTGGGGACGTGTGCAGAGCCGGGAATATACCAAGAAGCTCAGCGAGACGGAGTGCGAGAAGCGGGTGGCCTACGAGGTATCCGTCAGCAAGTTGGAGTGCGGCGAGTAGGCAGAATTGTTTTGCGATGCCCGGTGGGCAGGCATTAAAAATTAATAAAACCGTAAGAAAAGTTTGCAAAAGAGGGGAAAGTATGATATTATGAGCGATATAATTCAGATGGCGCAGGCGTCCGGTTTTTTTGCGCACTGGCCAATTTGATCATATGAGGTGCGTTCAGATGAAAGATGGAGCAGTTCAGATAATCTGCGGTCCAGGCAGGGGAAAGACAAATGCGGCTATAGGCCAGGCCATCAGCGCCATTTCGGACCACAAAAGTGTGATTATGATTCAGTTTTTAAAGGGAAGCCTGGATACAGGCCGGATGGATATTTTAAAGCGTCTGGAGCCGGAGATGAAGGTTTTCCGTTTCGAAAAGTCGGCGGCCTTTTTCGAATCCCTCACTGAGGAGGAGAAGGCGGAGGAGTTAATGAATATCCGCAACGGTCTGAATTTTGCCAGGAAGGTGATGGCCACAGGCGAATGTGACCTGCTGATCCTGGATGAGATTCTGGGAATCGTAGACTGCGGGATCATTACTGAGGAGCAGCTGATTGAGCAGCTGGAGACCAGGGAAGGGGAGATGTCCCTGATCCTTACGGGGAAGATTCTTCCGGCAGGCTTAGAGGCTTATGCCGGTCACATTACCTATCTTCAGGAGGTAAAATAAGCCGGTCAGAGAGGGGCAGAGGAAGTGCAGCAATCGCCGTGACAGTGTGTTGACAAGGCGGCAGAAGAATGCTAAGATAAGAGCAGTACAGAAACTATAATACAGAAGGTAGAGGTCGCGCTGATTATGAGTACGCTGCCAGATGTGCCGGACACAGGAGAAGGCAGCGAAAAGGGAAAGGCGCCGAAGGAAGGAAATCCGGAATTTCCCTCCTGGGCATATGGTGAAGAACCATGTGACTGTCATCCGGCAGGATGGAGAGCTACTTAAAGAGCGAGAAGGATTCGGGCTTTGGGGGGCTGACCATACATGTCAGCCCCTTTTCTTTTCACGAAACCCCGAAATCAGCCGCGAGAATTATACGCGAGAATAAACAGGAGGATAAGATTATGGCAGTTTTTGAAGGAGCCGGCGTTGCGCTGATTACCCCGATGAAGGCAAATGGTGAAGTAAATTACGATAAGCTGGGAGAGCTTATTGAGGAGCAGATTGCCGGAGGCACGGACGCCATTATTGCCTGCGGCACCACTGGTGAGGCATCTACCCTTACCCATGAGGAGCATCTGGAGGTGATTCGCTACACCTGCCAGAAGACCGCTGGCCGGATCCCCGTAATCGCGGGAACCGGATCAAATTGTACAGAGACGGCAGTTTACCTGTCTAAGGAGGCAGAGGCTGCCGGAGCAGACGGCGTACTTTTAGTATCCCCCTATTACAATAAGGCGACGCAGAATGGACTGATTGCCCATTTCAGCACCATAGCTGCAGCCATCTCGATTCCGGTGATCCTTTACAACATTCCGGGGAGAACCGGCGTGACCATCCAGCCGGAGACGATTGCCGCCCTCTGTAAGACGGTGGACAATATTGTGGGCGTAAAGGAGGCCAGCGCCAATTTCTCCAACATTGCCAAGCTGATGCATCTGGCAGACGGCTGTGTGGATGTGTACTCCGGAAATGATGACCAGATCGTACCCATCCTTTCCCTTGGCGGCAAGGGCGTGATTTCCGTTCTCTCCAACGTGGCACCGAGACAGACCCATGATATCTGCGCTGCCTACTTTGAGGGAGACGTAAAGCGCAGCTGTGAACTGCAGCTGAAGGCAATCCCCTTAGTTACTGAGCTGTTCAGGGAGGTAAATCCCATCCCGGTGAAGGCAGCCATGAACATGATGGGCAAGGAAGTGGGCCCCTTACGGATGCCTTTAACGGAGCTGGAGCCTCAGAATCAGGAAAAGCTTAAGAAGGCCATGGAGGATTACGGTATTCTGTAAGCAGGAACGGAGGATAAACGATGGTTAAGGTATTATTGCATGGCTGTAATGGAGCGATGGGCCAGGTGATTGCCGGGCTGGCTAAGAAGGATCCCCAGGTGGAGATTGCGGCCGGTGTGGATTTGAATACAGAGAAGAAGCAGGATTTCCCGGTATATGCCTCCCTGAAGGAGGTGAAGGAGCCGGTGGATGTGGTGGTGGATTTTGCTTCCGCCAAGGCAGTGGACGGGTTGCTGGATTACTGCACTGAGCGCGGCATCCCGGTGGTTCTCTGCACCACAGGCTTAAGCCAGGAGCAGATCGAAAAGGCGCAGGCGGCAGGAGAGAAGACGGCAGTTCTCCGCTCGGCAAATATGTC
>JAGHER010000228.1 GCA_017889125.1 Lachnospiraceae bacterium | reverse complement strand
CCTGAGTTATCCTAAACTATACAAAAAAGGAATAAAATACAACTTATACCGATTCAGCCAGCAGGATTTTACTGGCAGAATGTGCATTAAAATAAAGGGAAACGAGGAGGTTAAGAATGGGAGAAAAAGTCAGAGATTTGCGAAGTGCCCTGAGGCGCCTTCAGGAGATGGAGGGGCAGCTGATTGAGACCCATGTGGAGGTAGAGCCTATGGCGGAGCTGGCCGGGGTGTACCGTCATGTGGGGGCAGGCGGTACAGTTATGCGCCCCACAAAGGAAGGCCCGGCTATGCTTTTTCACAACGTAAAAGGCCATCCGGACGCCAGGGTGGTGATCGGCGTCCTGGCCAGCCGCAGGAGAGTAGCGGCCCTTCTGGATACCCGTCCGGAGGATGTGGGTAAGCTTTTATATCGCAGTGTGGAGACACCCATCCCTCCGGTTCTGACGAAAGAGCCTGCACCCTGTCAGCAGGTGGTACACCGGGTCACCGATCCGGATTTTGATTTGTACCGGCTGATTCCTGCGCCCACCAATACGCCGGATGATGCAGGCCCCTACATTACCCTGGGCATGTGCTATGCCACCCATCCGGAGACCGGAAAGAATGACGTGACCATTCACCGGCTTTGCATCCAGGGAAAGGATGAATTGTCCATCTTCTTTACTCCGGGCGCACGGCATATCGGCGCTATGGCTGAATGTGCAGAGCGGCTGGGAAAGACCCTGCCCATCTCCATCAGCATCGGCGTAGACCCGGCCATTGAGATTGGCTCCTGCTTTGAGCCGCCCACCACGCCTCTTGGCTACGATGAGCTTGCGGTGGCGGGCGCACTGCGGGGCGAGCCGGTGGAGCTGTGTCCCTGCCTGACGGTGAACCAGCGGGCCATCGCCAATGCGGAGTACGTGATTGAAGGGGAGGTGCAGCCGCATATCCGGGTTAAAGAGGATCAGAACAGCCACACCGGCTTTGCCATGCCGGAGTTTCCCGGCTACACCGGCCCTGCATCGGATCAATGCTGGCTGATTAAGGTTACGGCAGTGACCCACCGGAAGAATCCCATCATGCAGACCTGCATCGGCCCCAGCGAGGAGCACGTTTCCATGGCGGGAATCCCCACAGAGGCCAGCATTTACGGCATGATCGAGAAAGCCATGCCAGGACGGCTGGCAAATGTCTACTGCGCTTCCCCAGGCGGCGGCAAATTCATGGCTGTGCTGCAGTTTCGAAAGCTCTCCCCCAGTGATGAAGGGCGGCAGCGGCAGGCGGCCCTTTTAGCATTCTCTGCCTTCAGCGAGTTAAAGCACATTTTCCTGGTGGATGAGGATGTGGACTGCTTTGATTTAAGCGATGTGATCTGGGCTATGAATACGCGGATGCAGGGCGACGCGGACATTATTACCATACCCGGCGTGCGCTGCCATCCGCTGGATCCGTCCAATGATCCTTCCTGCTCACCCAGTATCCGGGATCACGGCATTGCCTGCAAGACCATTTTCGACTGCACGGTTCCCTATGACCAGAAGCACCGTTTCGTCCGCTCCCGGTTTATGGAAGTGGATCCGGAGAAATGGCTGTAGGAGGAATAGCTGTGAGCGAATCAAAAGAGCATAAAGAGAATAGAGAAAAAAAGCCTATCATCGTGGCCGCCACCGGCGCCAGCGGCATGCCCATCCTGGCCCAGTGCCTTAGGCTTATCCAGGACAGCGGGAAATTTTCTGCTTACCTGATTGTGACCCGCGGAGGCAGGCTCACCATGGAGCAGGAGATGGGCGGCTGCAGCGAAGTCCTTGCATTGGCGGACCGGATTTTTGACCCGGAGGAGATCGGAGCGGAACCGGCCAGCGGTTCTTTCTCTGCAGAAGGGATGCTGATTGTCCCCTGCAGCATGAAAACCATCGCCGGGATTCATGCCGGCTACGGGGAAAATCTGGTGCTGCGGGCGGCGGATGTGACCCTGAAGGAAGGGCGGCCCTTGGTTCTGTCGGCCCGGGAGTCGCCGTTAAGCCCTATTCATCTCCGCAACCTTTACGAGCTGTCTATGATTCCTGGGGTGCGGATTATCCCGCCCATGATGACTTTCTACCATCATCCAGAAACCATTGCGGATATGGTCTATCATACTGCCGCACGGCTGGTGGAGCCCTTCGGCATTGTGGCTCCCCGGTATCGGCGGTGGGGCGGTCTTTCTGACGGGACGGTTTAATCCCAGAAGAGAGAATAGGCGATGAAACGGGAAATAAAATAGAAGATAGGACAGAAGGAGGAACAGCAGCATGAAAGACCCAAAAACTGCGCGCCAGGTGATTACCCGAACCCTGCCCTTTGCCAGCCTGACCCTGGAGCTGATTCCTCTGGGGGAGGATTGGCTGGCGGTATTGCAAGGCGGAAACCGTCCTCATATTGGCTGCACAGTTTTGACCCAGCCCAGACCCTCCCTCACCGGCAGCGGGAAAATCAGCTGTACTTCGTCGGTAATGAACCTGAGCGGCCATAAGGATGAATTTATCTGCCGGGATATTGCTGAACGGCTGTGCACAGGCCTGAATGCTCTAGTGGTCTGCACCGGCGGCTTTCACCTGGACGGGATTACCGCGGAACAAATTCGGCAGGTACAGGAGGCCGCGCGGGAGATGGCAGACCAGTGGCTGGTGGATAGGGAAGCGCAGCAGCAAACAGAGAAGAAGACACAGTGACTGACAGAACCAGGGAAACGTTTTAACCAGCGTTTCCCTAAGCCATCGAACCCGATATCATTTAATCCATTTTCAGTGAGGTACAGAATATGAAGACAATTCGACTTCTTTACCCAGATTACGTCAGCGGAGGCCTTGAGACTTATTATTTCGGCGCCCGCCTGCTGACCCACATTCTTCCGGAAAATGAACATCAGCCATTACTTAAGGTGGACATCACGCCTCCTGGAGAGGAGGAGTACCCTGTCACCGATGGTGTTTATGCCAAAGACCAGGTGCTTTCCGGTATTCGTCAGGCCATGAAGGTGATCGAGGAGGCAAAGCCGGATAAGATCATCACTATCGGCGGAAACTGCGTGGTATCCCAGGCGCCCTTTGATTATCTTGACGGACTTTACGGCAATGTGGGCATCATCTGGATCGACGCTCACCCGGATGTTTCCACGCCAGCGGACGGTTACCCTAATGCTCACGCCATGGTGCTGGGCTCTCTGATGGGCAGCGGCCAGCCGGATATGACGGCGCTGATGAAAAATAAGAAGTTCCAGGCCGATGAAATCTTATACGTGGGGCTTCAGGATCTGCACAGCTACCAGAAGGCATTCCTGGATGAGCAGGG
>JAGHER010000227.1 GCA_017889125.1 Lachnospiraceae bacterium | reverse complement strand
TCTTCATCTTCTTACATTTCCCGAATTCTTACATTGCCTTTTATATTGATCGGCAGCGGTCATAGCAGGCATCTGTGGCCTTCATAATGGAATTGCGGAAGCCCCACTGCTCCAGTGCCTCCACTGCCGCGATGGTCGTACCCCCTGGGGAACACACCATATCCTTCAACTCACCAGGATGCTTGCCAGTCTCCAGCACCATCTTCGCACTTCCCAGAACGGTCTGCGCCACCATCTCGTAGGCATCCTTTCTGGATAAGCCGCACTTCACTGCCCCATCCGCCAGAGCCTCAATAAACATATACACGTAAGCCGGTGAGCTTCCGCTGGCACAGGCCACCGCATCCATCAGCCGCTCCTCCACCAGCTTCATCTTTCCGAAGGAGCAGAAGAACCGGGACAGCATCTCCTTTTCCTCATCAGTAAAGGCTGCGCTGTCATAGCTGACTCCCGTCATCCCCTCGCCCAGGAGCGCAGGCGTGTTGGGCATAGCCCGCACATAACGCCGCTCATCCCCCAGCTCCTCCTGAAGATAAGCCAGCGTCTTCCCCGGCGCAATGGAAATCACAATCTGCCCCGGGCAGCCCGCCGGCCTGATCTCCTTCAGCACACCGGCATAATACTGCGGCTTCACTGCCAGAACCAAATACTTCACCTGCCCCGCACACTCCCGATTATCCAATGTATGAGCCACTCCTGTCTCCAGAGTGACCCGCTCACACAATCTGGCATCCGCGTCAGTAAATAAAAGCTCCTCCGCCGCAAAACCATGGCTCAAAAGCCCCTTCATAATCGCTGATCCCATATTTCCCATACCGATAAACCCAATTAATGCCATATTCCATTCATCCTCCTTCCATATACTCCGACACCGGTTTCCATACACTCCAACAGCGGCTCCCCGGCATATCCGCCCGATGCCCGGCACGGGAAACGCTTTAATCAGCGTTTCCCTAACCGCCATCTGCGCGCATAAATGGAAAAAGACTGCAGAAAAATAATTTTCCTGCAGCCTCCTTTTCATCTACATTTTCCAGATGTATTACTTTGCAAAATCGGTAACCCTGGATTCCCGGATTACGTTTACCTTGATCTGACCTGGATATTCAAGATCATTCTCGATCCGCTTGGAAATGTCCCTTGCTAACAATACCATATCGTCATCGCCGATCTGTTCCGGAACTACCATGATGCGGACCTCTCGTCCCGCCTGAATGGCAAAAGACTTATCCACTCCCTTGAAGGAGTTGGCAATATCTTCTAACTGCTTTAATCTGTTGGTATATGTTTCCAGAGTCTCTCTTCTGGCGCCTGGTCTGGCAGCAGAGATGGTATCCGCTGCCTGCACGATGCAGGCGATAAGACTCTGAGGCTCAACGTCGCCATGATGGGCTTCCACTGCATTAATTACTACAGCAGACTCCCGGTACTTCCGACATAACTCAACGCCCAGCTGCACGTGAGTTCCTTCCTGTTCATGGTCAACGGATTTACCAATGTCATGTAATAAGCCGGCCCGCTTAGCCACACGCACATCCACTCCCAACTCGCCTGCCAGTAAACCGGAAAGCTGTGCTACCTCTATGGAATGCTTCAATGCGTTCTGACCATAGCTGGTCCTGAATTTCATTTTACCCAGAAGCTTGACCAACTCGGGATGAATACCATGGACACCAGCCTCCAAAGTGGCGGCCTCGCCCTCTTCCCGCATCATGGTCTCGACTTCCTTCTGTGCCTTCTCTACCATTTCCTCGATTCTGGCCGGGTGGATACGCCCGTCCACAATCAGCCGCTCTAATGCGATTCTTGCTACTTCTCTTCGAATTGGATCAAATCCCGATAATACGACAGCTTCAGGCGTGTCATCAATAATCAGCTCTACGCCGGTCATTGTCTCTAATGTACGAATATTCCGGCCTTCACGTCCGATAATCCGTCCCTTCATCTCATCGTTCGGAAGCTGCACAACGGATACCGTGGTCTCTGCCACATGATCGGCTGCACACCGCTGAATTGCGGTCACAATATAGTCCTTCGCTTTCCGGTCTGCTTCTTCCTTGGCTTTGTTTTCCAGTTCCTTAATTAACTTTGCCGTGTCGTGCTTTACATCGTCTTCAACAGATTTTAAAAGATATTCTTTTGCCTGTTCGGAGGTCAGTCCTGAAATCTTCTCCAGTTCCTGTATCCCCTTATCATAAAGTGCGTCTACCTCTGCACTTCTCTTGTTCAGGGCATCCTCTCTCTGCTGTAAACCTGTCTCCCTCTTCTCGAGGGTCTCTGCCTTCTTTTCTACGTTTTCTTCCTTGCTCAGTACGCGTCGTTCATAACGCTGAAGTTCTGCTCTTCTTTCCTTTGTTTCTTTTTCCAGCTCATTCTTAGTCTTTAATGACTCTTCTTTCGCTTCCAGGAGAGCTTCTCGCTTCTTTGTCTCTGCTACCTTTAACGCTTCGTCTATTATTTCCCTGGATTTTTCTTCTGCAGAGCCAACCTTACTCTCGTAAGATTTCTTCTGATAAGAAGTGGCCACAACCCAGGTAATAGCGGCAACGATAATACAAGCAGCCAATGCTATTAACGGTGACACAGGAGCACCTCCTTATTTAATTTTCATTGTACGAATACAACAGTATAAGTTTAAACGTTTTTCGGTATTATGTCAAGTATATAAACAAGTTTTCCGTTCTATTCGGACAAT
>JAGHER010000226.1 GCA_017889125.1 Lachnospiraceae bacterium | reverse complement strand
CTATACGGCGGCAGACTTAAACTGGCAGGACAGCAGGAGCCGCAGTACGCTGGAGATGAAGGATAAGGCCTGCCGACCGGAAATTGCCGGGCCGGATGTGGAGGTAAGTCCGTATGATGTGGTTTTCGTGGGCTTCCCCATCTGGTGGTATGAAGCTCCCAGAATTATCCAGAGTTTTCTGGAAAAATACGATTTTTCCGGCAAGACGGTAGTGCCCTTTGCCACCTCCGGCGGAAGCGGATTCGGCAAGACGGACAGCATTCTGCAGAAATCCTGCTCCGGCGAGACGCGCTGGTGTCCGGGGCGGCGGTTAAGCAACCGGGCCAGTGCAGAAACAGTAAAAGAGTGGGTGGACAGTCTGGGGCTTTGATGAACATTTCTTTAAAAAGAAAAGCAGAGGAGGCGTACACTTTTTTATTGAAATGAAAACGGAGGAGATGGCAAATGGAAAATCGTTATCTGATTGTGGTTGATATGCAGAATGATTTTGTAAGCGGCGCCCTGGGCACGGATGAGGCGCAGGCAATCGTTCCCCAGGTGGTGAAAAAGGCGGAGGAATTTGCGGGGACAGTGGTATTTACCCTGGATACGCACGGGCCGGATTATCTGGCTACGCAGGAAGGGAAAAATCTTCCTGTGGAGCACTGCATCCGGGGGACTGAGGGCTGGGAGCTGATTGGGCCTTTGCAGAAGATCCAGAAGGAGAGGGATGCCCTGGTGTTTGAAAAGGGAACCTTTGGCTCTAAGGAGCTGGCCAGCTATCTTGCCGGTATCCATGAAAAAGAGCCCATCACATCCATTGAGCTGATTGGTTTGTGCACCGATATCTGTGTGGTCAGCAATGCCCTTCTGATTAAGGCGATGCTTCCGGAGGTGCCCATTTTTGCGGACGCCGCCTGCTGTGCTGGAGTGACGCCTGAGACCCATGAGGCGGCACTGAAAACCATGGAGTGCTGCCAGGTGACCGTACTGCGCGGGTAGAATCTGGTTTTTGAAGGGATGGGCGGAACGGCAGAAGTGAGAGGATTGGCAGAAATGAGTGGGGTGGCAGACGTGAGCAGGGCAGCAGAAGTGAGCAGAGCGGCACAGATTGATTTCTACCGGCGGGCAGGGCTGGTGTGCCGCGGGATTCCTTATGGGAAGGTGGCGACCTACGGGCAGATCGCCCTGCTCTGCGGCCGCCCCCGCCATGCCAGACAGGTAGGCTATGGACTGAACCGGGGGCTCCTGGGAGAGGAGATTCCGGCTCATCGGGTGGTAAATGCCAGAGGGATATTAAGCGGAGCGGCGGCCTTTGATACCTTTGACATGCAGATGCGCCTTCTGCAGATGGAAGGGACGGAGGTTTCCTGGACTTTAGAGGGCTGGCAGGTGGATCTTAAGAAATATGGCTGGAAGAATACCATGGAGGAAGCGGAGGAGTTTCGCAGGCAGTTTCTTGAAATGGGGATTTGAAGAGAAAGAGATGAGTAGATGGGGGCAAGCTGTGTTTTGGCAAGCGTGAGGTGGGAACCGGTAAAAGGGATTTTGTGAAAGCTGGGAAAGGAGGATGTTTCCGATGAAACGGCTGTATCTGATTGGCGGGCCTATGGGCGTGGGAAAGACTACGGTCTGCCGCATGTTAAAGCGGGAGCTTCCGGCCTGCGTCTTTCTGGACGGGGACTGGTGCTGGGATATGGATCCCTTTCAGGTGACGGAGGAGACGAAAAAGATGGTATTGGAAAACATCACGTTCCTTCTGAACCAGTTTCTCCGCTGTTCGGCTTATGAAAATATCGTGTTCTGCTGGGTGATGCACCAGCAGGATATTTTGGATGCAATCCTGGGAAATCTGGAGCCGGGAGACTGGGAGGCACAGGCCTTCTCCCTGGTCTGCAGCCCGGAGGAGCTGACCAGACGGCTTTTGCGGGATGTGGAGGAGGGAATCCGGACGGCGGATGTGATTCCACGGAGTTTGGAGCGGCTGGGCTGTTATGAGGGGCTAGATACCTGTCATATTGATGTGACTGGCCTTACGCCGGAGGAGACCGCCCGGCTGGTGGTGCAGAAGCACAGCAGAACGGGAATAGACAATAAAAATGCGGGTTTGCCGCGAAAAGAGGAAAAGGAAAACCATGGAAAAGTACAAGGACTCCATTAAAGAATATGCATACTGCTTCATCCTGGGGCCGTTTTTTATGATTATTGAGGCCTGCGGGGAGTTTATTCTTCCCTATTTGAATGCCAATATTATCGACAGGGGGGCGGCATCTGGGGATATCCCTTTTATTTTGCAGAATGGCCTGTACATGCTTCTGACAGCATTGATTATGCTGGCCGGCGGCGTGCTGGGGGCCTATTTTGCCATCAAGGGCTCCTCCCATCTGGCCGCAGATGTGCGGGAGAAGGCTTTTGGACGGATACAGACCTTTTCCTTTGCCAATATTGACGCGTTCTCTACAGGTTCGCTGATTACCCGGATTACCAATGATGTGACCCAGATCCAGAATTTTGTGCAGACGCTGTTAAGAGGGTGCTTCCGCAGTCCGGTGATGCTGATCGGCGCGGTGTGCATGTCCTTTTCCTTAAGTCCAAGGCTGGCGGCGGTGATCTGCGCGGTGATTCCCTTTCTGGCGGCGGCCATTGCGCTGATCATCCATACGGCATCGCCCCGGTACACCAGGATGCAGGCCAGCCTGGACGGACTGAACAACCGCATTGACGAGACCATTACCAATGAACGGGTAATTAAGTCCTTTGTCCGGGAGGAGTATGAGAAGGAAAAGTTTTCCGGCATCAATGACCAGCTGATGGAAAAGAGCATTTCCGCTCTGGAGCTGATGATCCTGCTGCAGCCGGTATCGGCCCTGGCGGTCAATGTGACTACTCTGGCGGTGGTGTGGATTGCCGGGCGGCAGATTATGATCGGCGGCATGGAGATCGGCACGCTGACGGCATTTATCACCTATCTGACCCAGATCCTTACGGCCCTCAATTTCCTGGCCAATATCGTCCTCCAGGGTACGCGGGCGGCGGCCTCTGACCGGCGGATTACGGAAATCATGGAGGCCAGGGTGGATCTGACGGATGAACATGCATCCAGGAAGGACCTTAAGGTGGAGCGGGGGGAAATCGAGTTCCGCCATGTTTTCATGCGGTATTTTAAGAAGAACAAGGAGCAGGTCTTATCGGATATCAGCCTGCATATTCCGGCGGGACAGTTTGTGGGCATCGTGGGCTCTACCGGCAGCGGAAAGAGCACTATGGTTTCCCTGATTTCCCGGCTTTATGATCCGGATCAGGGGCAGGTGCTGGTGGACGGCGTGGATGTGCGGGAGTACTCTCTGTATCATCTGCGGGAAGGTGCTGCGGTGGTGCTTCAGAAGAATACCCTTTTCTCCGGAACCATTGCGGAAAATCTGCGGTGGGGACGTGAGGATGCCGCGGAGGAGGAGCTTAAGGCAGCCTGCCGGATTGCCTGCGCCGATGGATTTATCCAGGAATTTCCCGATGGGTATGAGACGGAGTTAGAGCAGGGAGGCGTAAATCTCTCCGGCGGACAAAGACAGCGGCTCTGCATTGCCCGGGCCCTTTTGAAGCAGCCGAAAATCCTGATTCTGGATGATTCTACCAGCGCTGTGGATACGGCTACCGATGCGAAAATCCGGCGGGCATTCCGTCAGGATCTTCCCGGAATGACGAAACTCATTATCGCCCAGCGGATCAGCTCGGTGATGGAAGCGGATCAGATTATCGTCATGGAGGGCGGACGGATCGCGGACGTGGGGCGCCATGAGGAGCTTTTGGAGCGGTGCGTGCCCTATCAGGAGATTTATTATTCGCAGGTGTCGGAGAAAGAGGATGGCGGCCGGGCGGCAGACAGCGGCCGGTCAGCAAATGACGAAAAAGAGGCAGAGGCTGTCAGTGAAAAAACGATGGTTGCAGGAGGTGCAAAATGAATGAGGAACGGGCATTGCGCCTTCAGAAAAAATATGCGGGCACCAAGGTTGGCCCCCAGAAAAAAGAGATGGATGTGGGCCGGGGCGGCGGCCGCGGGCGGGCCATGGGGCCCCACGGCAAACCGAAAAATGCCAGAGGTACCCTCCTGCGCCTGATCCGGTATCTGAGCAAGGAGAAGGGGCGAATCGCTCTGGCGGCAGTGCTGACACTGCTTTATTCTGTGTCTTCCCTGGCGGCTTCCTATATGCTGCGCCCCATCATCAACCAGTTTATTTACCGGGCTTCAGAGGGGGAAGACCTGGCGGCGCGGACGGCACGTTTCGGGGCAGCGCTGGCTTTTCTGGCTTTTGTCTACGGCGTGTCGGTATTTTCCCAGTGGATGCAGCAGCGGATTATGTTAAGCGTTTCCCAGCGGTCCCTCAGGCGGCTGCGGAAGGAGCTCTTTGACCATTTACAGACCCTGCCCATTTCTTATTTTGATAATCACGGGGCTGGCGATATAATGAGCCGTTTTGCCAATGATGTGGATGCTGTGGGCGAGATGTTAAATACCACCTTTATCCAGATTATTTCCGGGGCGGTTACCATTGTGGGAACAATCGGGCTGATGCTTTATACCAATGTGATTCTGGGAACCATCACCATCCTTTTTACCCCACTTCTGGCCCTGGTGAGCCGCCAGATTATGAAGACGGGGCGAAAGGCTTACAGCGCTCAGCAGCGGAACCTGGGGGCATTAAATGGATTTGCCCAGGAGACCATCACCGGGCAGAAGGTGGTGAAGCTGTTTAATCATGAGGAGATTGCCAAGGATGAATTTTCCTACTTGAACCGGCAGCTGATGGAGGCCCAGATCCGCGCCCAGTTCCACTCGGGTATTATGGGGCCCATCACCCATCAGCTCTGCAATATGGGCTACGCAGTGACGGCCTGTGTGGGAGCGGTACTGGTGGTGACCCGGGGCTTTGACCTGGGAGGACTTACGGTTTCTGTGAATTACACCCGGCAGTTTAATCGTCCCATCAATGAGATTTCCATGCAGATGAACAATGTATTTTCCGCACTGGCCGGTGCGGAGCGCGTTTTCCAGGTGTTAGACGAGGAGCCGGAGAAGGAGCGGGAGGATACTGTTCAGCTGAAAAAGATTAAGGGCTGCGTGACCTGCAGCCATGTGAATTTCGGCTACCGGCCGGATCAGGCTATCCTGCGGGATATCTGCCTGGAGGCAAAGCCGGGACAGAAGATTGCCTTTGTCGGCTCCACCGGCGCGGGAAAGACCACAGTCACCAACCTGCTTTCCCGGTTTTATGATATTCAGGAAGGGGAAATCACCGTGGACGGCGTGCCCATTGACCGGATTCCCCGGGATTTCCTGCGGAAAAATATTGCCATGGTTCTTCAGGATACCCATTTGTTTACGGGAACAGTGCGGGAAAATATCCGCTACGGGCGGCTGGAGGCCACTGATGAGGAGGTGGAGGAGGCGGCAAAAATCGCCTCGGCCCATTCCTTTATCCTGCGGCTGGAAAATGGCTATGACACGGTGCTGGAGCAGGATGCGGCCAATCTTTCCCAGGGCCAGCGGCAGCTTCTGAACATTGCCCGCGCCGCCCTTTCCCGGGCGCCAATCCTGATCCTGGATGAGGCCACCAGCTCTGTGGATACCCGCACGGAGAAGCATATCGAGGCAGGAATGGATGCGATTATGGAAAACCGCACCACCTTTGTCATTGCCCATCGGCTTTCTACGGTGCGCAAGGCCGATACGATCCTGGTGCTGGAGGGCGGAAGGATTATCCAGAGAGGGATGCATGAGGAACTGCTGGGGCAGCCGGGGAGATATGCGGATTTGTGTCATGAGATTATTGAGTTGGAATAAAACGAAACGCCGTAAAAATCCAGTGTTTATGCGGCTATGCAGCAAATAAATCCATATTACAAAGCCCTTAGCTGTGGGTAATGATTACATAGCTAAGGGCTTTATACCTTTACATCTTTTCAAGATTGGAAAGATAGTAAAGCAGATTTCCGGTATTTTCATCTTGCGGTGCAGCAGAAATAAACGCTCGAATGGCTTTGATTTTATTCAGTAAATCCTCACGCTTTTGCTTGGATATGTTTGTACTCATTCCTGTTCCTCCCATTAAATCCATTTGCTGTTGGCAGCAGACCAGCGCTCGGTAAATGTTTCGTTTTCTACTGCTGCCGTAAACGGTTGCTTAAGAAAATCTCTTATTGTTTTCAGGATAGTACCGTAATCGTCCGTCTTGGTATTGATCTTACGGACAAAGGCCTTCCATTTCTTTTGCATGGCAACATCGTCGGCGAAACTCATAACCTGCTTGAATTGCTCAAGCGTGAAACGGTGTTCACGATTTGAAAATGTTTTTCTGAGAGCCTCGGTAAGCACTTCTCCATCAAAATCAAATTTGTTGGCGATATAATAAATATCATAATAATCCTTCATTCTGCTGGAAAACTCCATCAGGCTCAAAATGGCGTCAAGTTTTTCCGCAACGGTGGTTTCAACAGAATAGGTATTTACCGTTGGTGATTCAAACTCTGGAAGCTGTGTTGGTATCTGACGCTTTTTCTGTTTCGGAACAATGACATCTCCTACGCCAAAGTCAATGGTGAATGGCGTTCTTGTGTTTTTGATACGGGCAATGATAGAGGCACCGATTCCCGCATACTTTTTAGCGACGGCAATAGGCGCAACATCCTTTATCTCAAAGATAACAAAATCATTGCCGGTATGAACTGCTATAATTTCTTCAAGGATACCTCTTAACTGTTCTGGTGTATTAGGTATTTGCCGAAGCAAAAAGTCCACATCCACCGTTACCCG
>JAGHER010000027.1 GCA_017889125.1 Lachnospiraceae bacterium | reverse complement strand
TGGCCCAGGAAAAGCCTTACATCCTGACCAAGCATATTTACGCCTGCGCCTCCATCGCCGGGGCCCTCATCTGCGTTTATACCTGGGAGCCTATGGGGAATCTGGCCGCCATTATGCTGGGGCTGGCAGTGGTGATTATCGTGCGCTTTCTGGCTATGCATTACCGCTGGAACCTGCCCAGGCTGGAGACGCAGGAGGAGGGGGAGGACTCATCTTCTCTTCTTAAATGAAGATGAGGTTTTGTTTCCGTTTACCAGATCTTAGAATATAAGAAAGCTTGAATAAAAGGCGTTTCCGCAAAACTGCAGATAAATTTCCCGCCAAATCGCAGATAAAGGAGGCTTACGTTTTATGCCAGGACTAATTGATATCGCTGCTTAGGCAAGGCCATGGCAGCGTTACTATGAAAATCCCGCCGCCGGACAGGCGGCATACGTTCAGGGATGCCCCATGCGCCCGCCAGATTTTCATGGAGCGGTGGCGCGCTTGCCTGTCGGGCGCATGTAGGTTTACCATGAATGGTTTTCCGCCCAAATACCTGCTGCCCATGGTTTTGCTGTTCCTGCAAAAAAATCAAGGAGAGCAAAATGGGATACAAAAAAGCAGCACAGGTTCTGCCGGAAGAATTATTAGTTAAGATTCAGGAATATATTGACGGGGAATTTCTCTACATTCCCCGTGTTTCTGAAAAGAAAAAAGGCTGGGGCGCTTCCACTTCTACCCGCGAAGAGCTGCGCAGCCGGAACAGCCGTATTTACACAGAATACCTGACCGGACTGTCTGTGGCGGCACTGGCAGAAAAATACTTTCTGTCTCAGAAAAGCATTCAGCGGATTATCCGGCAGCAAAAAATTAATGTGCAGAATGAAGCTGCACAGGAAAACGAATGATATAGACTCGATCATCTTGAGCTGGTACGGCCTATGGCTGTGCCGGCTCATTTTTTATTTTTCGGGGAACTGTGTTTGCCGGGAGCAAAAATGCACCCTTCTCATGTTTAATTATAAAAAGAACATTCGGTTTCCCCAGCCGGTCTGTGGATGCTAGAATTTTTCACGAAAGGGGGATGGATTATGTCCTTTATTCAGGCAAATGAATTAACCAAAACCTATACGGTATTCGAAAAAGAAGACGGAATCCTCGGCTCCGCAAAAGGCCTTTTTGTGCGGAAATGCAAAACCGTCGAGGCGGTAAAAGCCATAAGCTTTTCCGTGGAGGAAGGGGATATTGTGGGCTATATCGGCGCTAATGGTTCCGGTAAAACAACCACATTGAAAATGCTCTCCGGACTGATTCGTCCTACCGCAGGGACGCTTACCGTGGGCGGCTTTATCCCCGCTCAGAGAAAGACCGCCTTTAAAAAGATGTTCGCCTTAGTGATGGGGCAGAAGAATCAATTGTGGTGGGATCTTCCGGCAAAGGAAAGCTTTGCGCTCTTTGGAGCAATTTATCAGATGGATAAACAAACCTATGTCAAGCGGCTGAATATGCTGGTGGATTTGCTGGATGCAGGCGGCCTCCTTGACAAGCCTGTGCGGAACCTGTCTCTGGGCGAACGGATGAAAATGGAGATTATCGGTTCATTGCTCCATAATCCCAAAATCCTGTTTCTGGATGAGCCTACAATCGGGCTGGATTTGCTTTCCCAGCAGAAAATCCGCCAATTTTTCAAGGAACTTAATAAAGAAGAGCACACCACCATCATCCTCACCAGCCACTACATGAAGGATATCGAAGAGCTGTGCAATAAGCTGCTGGTGATTCATAAGGGAACTATCGTTTATGACGGAACGGCAGACGATATCAAGGGAATCTATTCCGGCCAGCGAACAGTCTGCTTCACCTATACCGGCGAACTCCCGGAAAGCGAGCTGCGCAGGTATGGAAAGGTGCTTGGACTGCAAAATGGAAGGGGTAAGCTTGCAGTAAGGGGAAAGCCTGTGGTAAAGGGGAAACCTGCGGTAACGGCGGAGGATATTTTGTCTATTCATCGAGAGCTGGTTGACCGGTTTTCGATCCTTGATTTCTGGACAGATGAAACGGATATGGAAGATGCAGTATTGCGCCTATTCTCTGAAAAGTCATGACTTGATCGACCATCCCACACGGAAAGAAAAAGAGAGAACGCAAAAGGGCAGAAGGGAGACGGAATGGCAAAAAGAACGGCAGAAAGAATGACGGAATTAAAAAAATACAAAATCAGCATGCAAAACAGCATCCAGATTTCCTTTACTTACCGCTTTCAGTTTTTCTCGGGATTATTGCTTTTGCTGATTCCCTTTTTGATTAAACTCTGCTTATGGCGGCTTGCCTTCCAGTCGGAAGGGACGGGAAAAATCAGCGGCTATACCTACGATGAAATGATCCTTTACCATACCTTTTCCATGGTATTTGCCTATTTAAGCACAGGTCATTTTCAATACCGGATTGCTGCAGAAATAAAGGATGGCACATTATCCCGCTATCTGGTAAAGCCAATCGATCATATGCTTTACTGGGGGAGCATGTTTGCTGGCGATAAGGTCATTCACTTTATTTATGTATTGGTTTTTATTGCCATTTGGGTTTTTATTGCCGTATCCGGCGGGATTTTGGGTTTCCGCCTGGAGGGACATATTTCCATTGCGAATGTTCCTCTCACCATCGCCGCCGTTTTCTTTTCCATGGCGCTGAATTTTACCATTTATTACGTAATCAGCCTGCTGGCCTTTTGGTTTTTGGATATTTCCTGCTTTTTTGCAGCCATAGCCTTTATCATTTCCGTAATCAGCGGAGAGGTCATTCCCATCGACGTTATGCCAGTGTTTTTTGAACGGCTTTTTTCCCTGATGCCATTCAGCTATTCCGTTTATTTTCCGGCACAGCTTTTAATGGGGAAATTAGCCATGCAGCAGATTTTTCTTAAATTCGCCATGCAGATTTTCTGGATTTTTCTCCTGAGTTTCATGGGCAGACTGGTTTGGGACAGGGGAATTGCAAAGTATGAATCAGCGGGCGGATGACCAACAGAGAGGGAGAAATGAGAAAATATATTCATGTACTATCGATTGTCATCCGAAACAGCTTTTACAAGGCCTCTGCCTACCGGGCAAATTTCTTTTCGGGGCTGATCACGGATTTCTGTTTTAATCTGTCAAGAATTGTCTTTGTCAACATCCTTTTTGGGCATATGGATACTTTAGGCGGATGGAACATTCACCATTATCAGCTTTTCTTTGGGTGCAGTTTTCTGGCAGAAAGCATATATATGTTCTTCTTTTACAACAGCCATACAACGATTTCCAGACGGATTATCTGCGGAGATATGGATTTTCTGCTGACAAAGCCTATGGCAGAAATGTTTGTCCTTTCTTCCATGGATATAAATCTGGGCAGCGGGATAAGCAATTTTGTCTTAGGCATGAGCTTCCTTTCCATGGGGGTAAATGGTCTGGATCTGGAGATAGCCCCAGGAAGACTGGCTTTATTTGGCTTTCTCGTTCTGTGCGGCTCTATGATTTATTTTTCTCTGTCCCTGATGATTAATTTGCTCAGCTTCTGGGTGGTGAACGCGAATTCCGTGTTCGATCTGTTTATGAATATTACGGATCTGTACCGTTATCCAGGCGATTTATTTCCCCGGGTTGTTTCCTCAGTGATTACCTTTGTGATTACCTTTGTGCTTCCCCTGCAATTTATTGCAATTCTTCCGGCGGGCTGGTTGATGGGGGATTCCGGAGCTGGAAGTGAAGTTGGGGGTGAGGTTGGAATTTTTGCGGGAATCTATGCTGCAGTGTTTATGCTGCTGGGCTACTGCTTGCTGCGCAGGGCGATTGGGCGGTATAGCAGTGTGGGGAGTTAAGCTTACATGTTGGGATTGGAAAGTGTACCGCCCATCTTATCGCTTAGGTAAACTGTCCATAGTACGAATAACGGCATCACACGTCTCTTTAAACTCGATACCCGCAGCATAATCGAAATCTTTCTGGTAATTCTTCCACTGGCGAGTCATCGCCTCGCTATTCCGCACCATTTCCATAATTCTATGGTACTGCTTGACAATGTCTGATGAGCCACGCTTTTTAGCTGTAGCATCCAAAGCGAATGTCAATGTTTCTAAATCGATATTCTCAGCCCGCAATTTTGTCAAAATATAGATATCATAGTAATCTCTCGGCCGGGTATTCTGATCCCCCCGCGAAATAACAGTTTCTAATTTTTCGGCTAATATTGTTGCCATGTTATATGCGAGAACGCAGATACTGCGATCTTCCATCATCAATTTATACTCATATTCAATCTCGCGGGGCGTAATTTTATCTCCAGTAGTAATATCCAATGTTCACAGGGTATCTCTTGATGGTTACATCCATATCCATTGTCGCTCTGGAGTCTAATCCTACCATAGATGCAATTAGAAATCCGCCTTTAATGATAAAATTATCTCGATATACGGAAACTGACACCCTTTCCAGGAAACGTTCCAACATATAGTTCTGCAGCACTAGCTGTGCAGATATTCTTTTCTCTTTCGCAATATTCTTTATTATCGCTTTTAACTGCATTGCATTTTTCAAAGTAATACCTCCAAGTAAGACCTAAGTTTTTCTTCTACCTTCAACAATCGCGCATATTCGGAAAGCATTGGAATATTTTTCTTTTTATCAGCCACATATCGTTTAAATGCCTCAGAAACAATTTGTATATCTGTATGATTTTTTGTTCTTAAAATATCACACAGCGTCCGCTCCGCACTATATGCTCTAACGGCATTTCCTCCGGGAGTTAGCATCTTTTCAATTCCCAGGCTATAAAAAGGCTCTTTTGCACTGCAGCATAAAATCCCTTCCGCTTTTGGACCAGAGAGATTATAGGTGCCCGGAAAAGTCATATGATATTTTTCCGGGGTTCGATCTGTCAAGTCACACAGAAATAATGCAGTACTCAGCGAAAAAATCCCCCGTTTATAACGGCTTTGAAGATTGACGAATTCATCCTCCCAAACGCCTGGCACTGTATAGACACCACGCGAGGTACGTTCCAATTCTCCGCGGTCAGCCAGATACTTCAAACTTCCTCGTGGAATACCTATTGCTGTAACCATTTCGGTAGTGATAATGCCATTATTTTGCTGTGCTATTTTTAAAATCTTCTGAGAATAGTTCATATAGATCACCCTGTATTTTTACTTTATTGCTTAATATTATATTTAATATAAGCATAAAAGTCAAATCAATAACAAACTATTTTCATCCCCCATCCCCTCTTGCCCACCCCACTATCCTCCATTATAATGGTTTTATATCCCCCATAAAAAACATCCAAGGAGGTCATCATGAGACAGGAAATTGATCTGACAAATTGGGACAGAAAAGAGCACTTTATCTACTACTCCAAATGCTCCACCCCACACTACTGCGTTGCCTTTAATATCGATGTCACCAATCTGCTGCATTTTACCCGTGAGCATCAGATTTCCTTTTATTATTCTTTGATTTACCTGTGTACACAGTCGCTGAATTCCATCGATGAATTTTTATTGGAGATTGAGGACAACCGGGTATTTCGGGTTGACCGGCGGGTACCCTGCTTTACGGATCTGAAAAAGGGGGCCACGGCTTTTCACATGGTATCTCTTCCCTGTGAAGGGGATATAATTGCCTTTGCCAAAAAGGCACGGGAGGAAAGCTTAAGAAATCCACTGGCTGTGGATGCATTGGAAGGCGTCGGGGAACCGCAGATTATTTTTTCCTGCATCCCCTGGGCGGATATCACCATGTGCTCTAATGAGCGGGATTACAACGACCCTAAGCTGAAGGATGACACAGTGCCCATTCTGGTGTGGGGGAAATACACAGAAAACAACGGCAGATATCAGATTAATATGACCCTCGATGTGAATCACCGTCTGATTGACGGGTATTTTGTGGGGATGTTTGTACAGAAACTGGAGGAGATGATTGCAGAATTGGGTCAGGAGTAGCCAATCTGGGCCAGGCTCCAAAGTAAAACGGGCACAGCTTTTCTCTGCGCCCGTTTTGCCAAATTTCCCTTATAAATTTTCCCCTTATATCTTCCCTTATATTGTGTCCTGATATTTCCTCTGTTTTCCCTTATCTGATTCCCTTATTTTCTCCCTCGATTTACGCACTTGCTTCTTTATTTTCCCCTTTTATGGATTTCTCCTATTCTTTTTCTTGCCTTCCCCTCATTCTTCCGCAAAACTACTCCGGAATCCTCTCCCGCAAGCACTCCCCATTAGTCGCAATCACCTTTTGATACCACCCAAAGGATTTCTTCCGGCGGCGGTTTAAGGTGCCGCGGCCTGCGTCATCCTTGTCCACATAAATCAGACCGTAGCGCTTGGACATCTCCCCGGTCGTCGCGCTGACCAGATCTACGCAGCCCCAGACCGTGTATCCCAAAAGCTCCACGCCGTCCTCCTCCACGGCATCCATCATGGCGCGGATGTGGGCGTCCAGATAGCTGATGCGGTAGTCATCGTTGATGCTGCCGTCCTCCCCTGGCGTATCTGCCGCGCCCAGGCCGTTTTCTACGATGAACAATGGCTTCTGATACCGGTCATACAAGGTATTCAGGGTAATCCGAAGCCCCATGGGGTCGATGGGCCAGCCCCACTGGCTGCATTCCAGATAGGGGTTTTTCGCCGAGGCGAACACATTGCCGCCGGAGGCCTCCCCCTGGCCATCGGCGCGGACGCAGCGGCTGTTGTAGTAGGACAGGGCAATGAAATCGGCTGTATTTTCCTTCAACACCTTAAGATCCTCAGGCAGCATCTCCAACTGGATGCCCTCCTGTTCAAAAAGCTTCTTTGCGTAGGCCGGATACTCCCCTCTGGCCTGCACATCGGTGAAGAAATAATTCTCCCGATCCTTCTTTACGCTTTCCCACACATCCTCCGGACGGCAGCTGTAAGGATACACACTTCCCGCCGCCAGCATACAGCCAATCTGGAAGTCCGGGCAGATCTCATGTCCCAGGCCCACTGCCATGGCGGAAGCCGTCAGCTCATTGTGGGCCGCCTGGTATTTGACCTGCAGGGGATTTTCTCCGGGGGCGAAACGGATGCCTGCGCCCATGAAGGGAAGATGCATCAGCATATTGATCTCATTGAAGGTAATCCAGTAGCGCACCTTTCCCTTAAACCGCCGAAACACCGCATCGCAGTAGCGCAGATAGCAGTCAATGACCTGCCTGCTTCTCCAGGAGCCGTATCTCTCCACCAGCGCCAGAGGAATGTCAAAATGACACAGGGTCACCACCGGCTGAATCCCATGGCGAAGAAGCTCGTCAATAAACTCCTCATAAAAACGGAGCCCCGCCTCATTTGGCTCATCCTCCTCTCCCGTGGGAAAAATCCGCGACCAGGAGATAGAAAAACGGTAGCAACGAAATCCCATTTCCGCAAAGAGGGCAATATCCTCCTTAAAATGGCCGTACCCGTCCACCGCCTCCCGTCCAGGATAAAAGGTGTCCGGCGGAAGGGCCCGGTAATCCAGGCTCCCTTCCATTACGGCCTTGCGGCTTTCCCCATGGGGAAGGACATCCACGATGGCCATGCCCCGGCCATCCTTCTGCCAGCCGCCCTCAGATTGATTGGCTGCGGTGGCGCCTCCCCACAAAAAGTCCTCTCTCATCATGCCTCTTCCTTTCCTCCCATAACCAGCAATGCCTCTCCAGCAGTTACTTGGGATTTTACCGCGGCCCTTTCTGCAATGTTTACGCCGCCGAAGTTCTGGTAATTGGCCACCAGCACCGGCGTGACGGTGGAATAGCCTGCATTCTTAATGAGATCAATGTCAAACTCCAGAAGCTTCTGGCCCCGCTTTACCCGGTCGCCAGCCTGTACTAACGGCTTAAAGCCTTTGCCCTCCAGCTGTACTGTGTCCATGCCTACGTGGAGCAAAAGCTCCAGGCCCTCATCGGTACTCATACCCACAGCATGGCCGGTGGGGAAGAATGCGGAGATGGTTCCGTCCGCCGGTGCATAAAGGACGCCCTCTTCCGGCACGATGGCCGCGCCCTGGCCCAGGATGCCGGAAGCAAAGGCCTCATCCTTCACCTCAGAAAGGGGGATTACCCGGCCCTTTAAGGGGCTGTAGACGGTGATGGGAGCGTCGGGCTGGAATGCAGACGCTTCCTTCGGTTCATCCTGATAAAAAATCATAGTAAGTACAAATCCCACCACCATAGAAATCGCAATTCCCGCGAAAGCCACCAGAATATTTCCCATACTTCCATCCGGATTCATCATATTCGGCAGCTCAAAAACGCCCATTCCTCCAAGGATAAATTTCCGGAAGTTAAAGTGTCCGTAAAATGCTCCGCCGATTCCCCCGGCGATGCAGCTGATGATAAAAGGCTTCTTTAAGGGCAGCAGGATACCGTAAATCGCAGGTTCCGTAACGCCGAAGATTCCGGAAATGAAGTTCGGAATCGCCATTTCCTTCAGCTTCCTGTCCTTCGTCTTAAAGAAGATGGCCATCACCACCGCAGAGGTGGCAAAGGTGCAGGCAAAGAAGGGCATCATCACGTTGTCATAGCCCAGAGTCATCACATTGTTGATGTACACCGGGATAAAGCCCCAGTGCATACCGAAGATCACCAGAATCTGCCAGGTAAGTCCCACGATACCTCCGGCCAGCAGCGGGCTGAAGCCGCGGATCGCCAGAGTGAACTCGGAAATCAGGGTGGAACCGAAGGTGGCCACCGGCCCTAAAAACAGGATGGACACCGGAAGGGTGACCAAAAGGGTCAGCATGGGAACGAAGAAGAATTTCACCAGGTCAGGAATGAACCGGCTGAAGAACTTCTCGCATTTTGATGCAAACCACACCGCCAGGATAACCGGAATAACCGTTCCCGTATAGTCCACAGAAATCACCGGAATCCCAAAGAAATCACTGTACACCGGCGAGCTGAACATGGTAGAGCCAAGGACGGTGTAAAGGGGCTCCGCCCCCGCCGACACGGCGCTCAGCTGGATTCCCGGATAGCACATAGCCGCGCCTACAGCCAGTCCCAGCATGGGCTTTAAGCCGAATTTCTTCGCCGCTGTGTAACCCAGGAACAGAGGCAGGAAGGTAAAGAGCGCATCTCCCGCCGCATTGATAATCATGTAACCGCCGCACTCCGCCGAATAAAACCCAAAGGTCACAAGAAGGGTATTTAATCCCTTCAGCATACCGCAGGCCGCCATGATGCTCAGGATGGGCTGAAAGATTCCCGACACCACGTCAATGGCCCGGTCGAGAAGCTTTCCCGACTTTTTCTCCTCCGGCGCGGCCGCCCTCTCATCCAGATTCAGAAGGGGCATCACATCAGCGAATACCTCCGGCACATGGTTTCCGATCACTACCTGGTACTGCCCGCCGCTTTTCATTACTGTAACCACCCCGTCCATCTTTTTCAGCACATCATCATTGGCCAGGCTTTCATCCTTTAAGCTGAAACGAAGCCTGGTGATGCAGTGGACGAGGCCGGTGACATTTTCCCTGCCGCCCACATTTTTGACAATGTCTTCTGCCAGTTTTTGATACTTCCCCATTTTTCTCCTCCTACAAGTTTGTCTTTGCTTTCTGCCAAGACTATAGCACGGCGTGAAGGGACGGGACAACCTTCCTGCGCCCGATTGTTTCCCCGTTTCAAAAACAGACGAAAAAAACCGCTGTCTCTGCAACAGCGGTTCAGATTACAAGGATGCGGGGTTGTGATGGGCTTTGTCCCAGATTAAGTCGGTTTGTGATAAGCTTCATCCCAGATTAGATGGGTGTGCTTCAGCATCTCCAGAGAGTCTCTGGCATGTTCCTCATAGCGCTCGGCCAGAAGGAGGGCAAAGAAAATGTCAATCACGTAGGTGGTTCCCGTAAAGGAAGTGATCACATCCAGGCTCAGGAGGGAGTCCCGGTTGGCCACCTCCACCACCTCATCGCACCATTCCCGCAGGGCCTCATTGTGAGGGCCTGCCACGCCCACAAGGTAATTTCCCGTAGCCTCCCGCAGATAGCGGGCCATGCGGATCAACGAGTGATTTGCCCCTGTGAGGCTGATTAAAAAAGACACCGTCCGCTTATTCTTCCGGGCCGCCAGATAGTAGGCGTTGATGCTCTCGTAAGCAGAGCTTTCCACCCCCAGGGTGCCGAATTTGAAGGCCGCTGACTGAGCCAGGATATAGCTTATGCCCGTGCCGTAAATGTCGATACACTCTGCCTTTTTAAGAACATTGTGAATGCGGTTGATGACATTTTTGTCCAGGGACAGCCGGGTGTTGGTCACCGCCTTGTCATAGAGCACAGGAAGGGTCTTGATGATATCCCCGCAGGAGCTTTTCCCCGTGATGGGCTCATTGGCCAAAAGCCGCCCCAGCCGCTCCTTCTGCCCGATCTCCTCCACCAGCTTAAGCTTAAACTCCTGATATCCCTTCATCCCCAGCTTCCGGGTCAGGCGCACCACCGTGGCCTTGCTGGTAAATGCCGCCTCCGCCAGCTCTGCCGTGGACATGTCCGGCACCGCGTCCAGATGGTTCAGAATGTAGCGGGCCACGTCCCGCTCATGGCTGGTAAAATCCTTCTCTTCCTTTAATTTTTCCAGAAGCATATGCGCACTGCCTCCTTCTCTGCCAGATTCGGTTTTACGCCAAAATTGCTTTTCCATCAACATTGCTTTCTGCCCCGAATATCTGACTGACTCTCCTGTTAATCGTTATATACCAACCATAACATAACCGAAGGAGTTTCACAACGGCGATTTTCTATCTTAAGCAGCAGGAAAAATACGCAAATATTTTTTATACCACCTCCGCACCCATTTAATTTCCCAATTAATATACTTCCCAGAATGTCCTGCGCGTACCATAAGCCGCAGAAGCTGCCTGGCCCGGCGGCTAGCCTCCGGTTCTGCATCTCCGTGAAGATAGGCGCAAACCAGCCAAAATACGCCTTTCCGACAAATCGGGCTGCTGCTTTCAAGCCACGGCTCGATATATATGCGGGCAAGCTCCAGCTGCGCCCAAGGATTTCCCTTGCGAGCTGTACCGCGAAGAACTGACAGCCTTCGCCTTTTTTCCGACATTTGTTCATCCATATGTCTGCGCTTAAATTCACGCACATGTCTATCTCCGTCCGTTCTCATCCTACCTGCACCAAATACAGCAATTTCCATTTCCCCTCTTCCTTTGTCAAGGCAACTTCAATTACCTGCTCTGTACTTTCCTCATCATTCTCTGCAGTAACCGTAACTTCAAGCATTCTCACGTTTTCAATGATTCCCACATCAAACTCTGGATAGCTGGATGCTATTGCATCCAGCATCTCGCTTTTCTTTCGCTCAGCCAGCTCATAATCATCGCTGACCACATATCGCATCTGATAGCTGTGCCCTACTGCTGCCTCAAAGGCATCCAGCGAACGGCCTACACTGCCTTCAAAATAAGTATCTGCAAAATCTGCGTCCGCATAATAAAACATATCGCTTGAATTATCCACCAATGTATCAATATCGTATTCCTCATACGCCTTCATCACTTTCTTCAGCAGTTTTTTGTATCCCGTCGCAGAAGGCAGGATCTGCATCAATGCAATACCTGCACAAATCAGCACCACAAGGCATCCACAGAGAACAGGTATCCTTTTGCTCTTTTTCCTTTTAGATTGATTCTCCGCTGGTTTCAGATACTCCTTTGAAGTTTTTTCCATATTCGAAGGCTTTTCCGCAGTTGAAAGTTTCTCCACAGGAGTGCCGCAGTTTCCGCACACCTTCGCCTGCTCATCCAGTTTCGCCCCACAGTTTCCGCAAAATTTTGCCATATCCATTTATCTCCTTTTCTTACGAATTTTCCAACAGACAAAAATGATAAATGCAGGGAACAGGATGGCTCCGCCAGCAAAATAAAACATTATGGGAAATCGCACCTCTTTGCCATATTCATTCTGCTTCGCTCTCATCCGCAAATCGTACCATCCATCTCCATTTTCATCTATGTTGAGCACACTTTCCTCCGATACAGCAGCAACCGTATCAATAACCGTTTTTCTTGTGATTTTAATCTTTTCAAACCGCCGGAAATCGGTGTAATCTCCGTTCTCATCCATGAATCCTATGGTGTAATTCATCATTCCACGCCCGGTTCCCACGATCTGCACAGGGTAATCAATTCCTTCCTTCAGACGCAGCACTTTTATCCGATCTGCAGGCTCCTCCGAATTCATTTCTTCCGTCTCTTCAAAGGTCAGTGTCCCAAAAGCAGTCCTGGTACTTAATTTTTCCTCTGCTGAATTTAATTCTTCACCGCCATAGGCAACCGACACGTCCACCGGACAGGCAATGCGAATGTAGATATAATTCTGACCATTAATCTGATCCGCCATATCTTCAAAAAAGAAAACCAGATCATCCGCACTGGATACTTCGTAATGACATCCGTCACTTGCAATCTTCTCCATCAAATATTGGGCAGTGGCTTTATTTTCTCCAAGATTCGCAAAAAAGCCCAGCGTATAAATCAGTATCCCCTCTTCTTTTATCTTATCTGCATAAGCGATAAGCTCTTCGCCCTGCTTTCCGCTGTTAGGCTCTCCATCGCTCATCAAAACAATGATTTTCTTTGGAGAAACACTGTATTGCAGCATGGCGCAGGCTTCTGCCAGACCGGCTTCAATATCGGTATCCCCGCCGGTGGATATTTCCGCAATTTGTTCAGAAAGCTGCTCCTTATTCATCGAAAAGCCCGAAATCCGCCGTGCTTCGCTATCATAGGCAGCAATGCCGATACATGCCTGCTCTTCTGCTATGGTGTCAATAAATTTTTCAGCAGCTTTCTCAGTTTCCTGAATGGGATCTCCGCCCATGCTGCCGGATGTATCCAGCACAAGGACAATGTCTCGTTCATTGTGAAATGGTTCAGCCTCTCCCGGCTGTACACTTATCCCATAATTAAGCGCAGCTTCTACAGAAAGCTCTGCATCAACCATATTGTAAGAACACTTACACGGCGTTTCTGGATTTGCCTTTACCTTGATCCGGCTGTTTGTGCAGACGATCCTTTTTACCTCCCCGGCAGATAAATCAGGATTAGCCGACCATGTCAGCGCGCATACACCGGTAACCATTGGCGCTGACATCGAGGTTCCTCCGGCCATATCATATCCGCCAAAAATTTCACCGTGCGATAAACTCCTTGGTTTTGTCGTGTATATTTGGCTATCTCCTCCAGGAGCGCACAGATCAACCTGTTCCCCATAATTTGAAAATGAGGTACATTGAAATCCATCTGCCGTCTTTTCCGCAGCGCCCACAATGATGACGTGAGAGCGAATCTCTTTAATGGAAATCCGCGCACATTCTACTGTTGCATCGGTTATGCTGGCAAACCAGCCGCCCTGTATGGCATCTGTTGCTTTGTGTACCTTATCATTTCCATTTCCTGCACTTTGAACAATTAAAAAATCCTCCTCACCGGAAGCAATTAGCTGCCCGATCACCAATGCAGCTAAAATTCCCTCCCGTTCTATCATCTCATCACTAAAACACGTTTCGTTTTCTGCAAGCAATCCCGTCTTTGACTGAGAAAAATTGAGTACCTTGGCGCCTGCCTTCACCAGATAATTCAGATTTGCATATGTACTGCTGTCCCACGCAAAATCTTTCTCTATATTTTTATCCTCTGTATACGGCGCTAACAAAAGTTTGCAATTCTGGACGATTCCCGTTATCCCCTTCCTATTATCCCCCTCTGCACCGATTATTCCTGCAACAAATGTTCCATGCTCATTAACGGACTGTGCAGCTTTATTTCTTCGCTCAAGCAGTTTATTAGGAAAGGAAACTTTATTTTTAAACTCCTCATGTTTCGTATCGAAGGCTCCGTCACAAATCCCAATAGAAATCGGAGAAAATAGTTCCTTATAATCCCAAGCCTTATGCGCATTTATTGCTTTAAACCACCAATTGCTCTGTCCTGCATCAACTGCGCTATCTTCCCAATCCTTCCTTTGCAGATCTCCACGCCAAGGATCATTGGGGATATAGGACATACAATTGACCGCAGCCGTGTCATAGGTAGCATAAAGGACGGTTTCAAATTCCTGCATTATTTCATCCGCCATATGTGTTAATTCTTCAAGAGTTGACTTGCCCTCCATTCTGATCTGGCATAAATTTAATCCAGGAATCGTACCGGCAATCTCCCCATCCAGATATGCCGCCACCTCTTCTTTTTGTTTCTCCTCTGCATCTAAAGAAAAGATTACCAGCAATTCATTATTTGCATAAAACAAATTTGAATTTTCGTCAAACGCAATTGCCTCTTCCTCCGGAATATAATTATCCTTCATCGGATCGATTTCAATAACTATCCTTTTCTTTAACCCGTTCTTTTCTAAAATCAAAGAAATTACGGGGATATCGATCACCTGAAAATAGACGAGCATTCCCGCCGCCCCAGCTGCAAATACACCTAAAAGCAGCATTATGGCAACAAGCTTTACACAAAAATGGCCCGGTAATCCGGCATCACATTTCGGGCATGCTCCGGTTTTCTCATCTAACCGTGAACCACACTTACCACAAAACTTCGCCATATGTCTTTGCTCCCTGCTATAACAAAAGGCAGTGAATAAGAAACTCTGTACCCACTGCCAGCTGTATGCTGCTTATTTTTTTATGAGTTGATCAATCGCCGGAATGGAAATCGAACCTTGATTCAGTGCTTTCAGTCCCAGTCCGATCACCAGGATTTTTTCAACAAGCATTACTGCTCTGACAATTGCAGAAAATACTCTTTCGACAGCCGTCAAATGCACATCTGCTCCAAATATCCCAATAAGCTCCTCAATAAAATTCAGTCCATCGGGAATCAGATTAATTCCTGCGATAATCAGAGAAAAGAGCACCAGTACAGCCACAGCTTTTACCGCGCATGTTTTCAGCCATTCATTTTCCTCAAACAGTAATACATAACCAGCCAGTATGACAGCAGCTAAAAGCCCGCTAAACAGGCCAATTAAATAAATTCCTGCACCAAATAGTCCCACGGATATCCCCAGTTTTGTTTTCTGCATTTTTCCTTTTCCTTCTTTCTGCATTTTACTTCTGTATTTTCGTTCCACATTCCGTGCAGAACTGAACTCCTTTGTTCAGCTTTGCGCCGCATTGGGGGCAGACGATTTTTTCCTGCACTGGAGTCGCCTCCGCGTTTTCCATTTCTACTGGTTTATCTGCTGCAGGCATCGGATTTCCGCACGATGTGCAGAATCGCATCCCCCTTTCTATAACTGCACCGCAATTTTCGCATCTTTCGTATCTGCTTAAATCAATCGTTTCCGCCTTGGGCATTTCCGCACCGCAGGAACTGCAAAATGCAACTCCTCTGGGAACCTCAGCACCGCATTTCTCGCATCTTATTACTCCCTTAATATCCTGAATCTGCATTTTATAGCTGCTGATTCGGTCTTCGGATTCTTTCACGGCCAGCACCATTCCGGCAAAATCCTCTTCATAATCTGTCCGGTGTATGGACACATAAAGCTTGCCAATTTGATAATAATTATTACTAATTTTCTTTTCCTCATCCGAAATCATGGAATTAAGCTTTGTGATATCCGATAATTCTTTTGCTTTTTGAATCGCTTTCGCTGTTGTCTCTGTTGTCTTTTTCCCTAAGTTATCCCAAAGTGCCATATTTATCTCCCCTTTTATCACAAGCCGACAAAATACCAGCTTCTTCCTATTTTAGCTATATCCACTACTCTTTTTACCGTATCCTCCTGGCTTTTATCCTTTGATCGAACATATACTTCAACAGTAACTCTTTTCATTGCATCAATCTTCAGATTTCTTACTCCACGTTTGCGATAGGTATCCTTCCTGGCATTAATCTCCTCTTCTGTAAAATCCATCTCTTCAACAGTCTTAAATGTATACGTCCAATCACTTCCATACCGCGATGTAAATGCTTCCAGCTGACGATCCAGATCATCACTGAAATAATCGATAACGCCCTCTTCATCGTCTATTCCCATTTCCTGACTGAACTGCTTTACGAATGCTTCCTGGCGCACCTTTGGGAACAGCTTATACAGCTTTTCTCCATCTGCAGTAAGTACAGCTTCTATATACTGCTTAACTACTTTCTCCTCGCTTCTTCCAAACAGCATCGGAAAGCCAATTAAAAAAATAACCGCGATAACAACAACTGCCGCCCCCGCTTTCACAAACACCGGCGCTGGATTCTTTTTTCCAGGCACCTTCTGTTCTGCAGGTACTCCCGATTTCTGTCCCCCGCTTCCACCAGATACCGCATTGCCGCATTTAGGGCAAAAGGCAGCATTGTCGGGAATTTCATTCCCACACCTTCCACAATACATCTTTCATACTCCTTTCTTTTTTTATCAAAATGCAAGATTGTATCTGTATTATATTGCATCTTTTCGCAATATGCAAGGTTTTTAATCTGTCTATCAGTTCAAAATAAGGTTGTATTATTTTTGTACATGCAGCATTTATTCATTTCAACACGAGGTAGAAAGAATGACGGATTACAAAACTTTTATTCGTGACCGAATCACACAGCTCCGTTTAGACAAGGGCGTATCCGAATATCAGATGAGCCTGGAATTAGGCCAGAACCGAAATTATATCCAGGGCATCAGTTCGGGGAAGGCTCTGCCTTCCATGACTCAGTTTTTGAATATCTGTGAGTATTTTGAGCTGTCTCCGGCACAGTTTTTCAATAGTGACTGCCTGTATCCTCAGTTGATCCGAGAGATCGTGGAGGAGGCAGAGCCCCTCAGAGAAAATGACCTTATGCTTATCCTGGACATTACCAAGCGGCTGAAGCGCTGAAAGCCATTATTATGCCAGTCTGCATCATCGCTGAAATCCCGGAAAAGCCCTCACCAAAATACCGCCCGCCTTCTTGACATAAGAACCTGCCTTCTATATAATCCAATGTGTTGCTATATTTTGTTGTCCAGAGCCGCTGCCCTGTGCATCGGCTTCCTTATTCTATAGAAAGGCGTGAACATCATCAATCAAAAATCATCTCGCAAAAATTCATCTTACCGCAGCTCCGGTTCCAGGCGGCGTCCTTCCCCATCATGGAAAAGGCGCCGTGAAAAGCAGCTTATGCTTGAAGGCGGGCTGCTGGTTGTCCTGCTGGTGATCCTGCTCGTCATTCTGGGGGTAAAATCCTGCCGGGCAAACTCCCCGGCCACAGATGAGACCGCTGCTGATTCCCGTTCGGAAATCATTGCCATGCCGGAAGGGCACATTACGGTTAACGGCATCTCCCTGGACGGCCTGTCCTTTGAGGAATCCGTGGCCGCCATCACCGCCCCCCACAGCTGGTCCATGACGGCAGTGCTGGGCGAAAATACAGTTCCGGTTTCCAACCTCATTGAAATCCGCACCAGACGGCTTCTGGAGGACATCTGCCTGAACAGTGAGAACGGAACCTATACCTTTGATTTCACCAGCGGTATGGAGGAGCTGGCCGCAGAAGAGGCCGCGGCCCTGGCTGAACGGCTGAATGTAAAGCCCCAGAACAGCACCCTGGATCACTTTGATGTGCAGACGGGAAAATTTGTCTTTACCCAGGGGAAAAATGGTCTGACTGTAGACCAGGAAAAGCTGGCATCAGCCCTGACCAGTGCGCTGGCCCAGAGCCAGTATGACGCCGTAATCCAGGCGGAAGCCGCAGAAACTCCGGCAGAAAGCGACGCCGAGGTACAGGCCCGCTATAAGACCCTGGCTTCCTTTACC
This sequence comes from Lachnospiraceae bacterium, assembly GCA_017889125.1. GTDB lineage: Bacteria > Bacillota > Clostridia > Lachnospirales > Lachnospiraceae > Caccovicinus. The sequence goes on along the minus strand of JAGHER010000027.1, from coordinate 4,703 downwards.
ACCACAACCACCAATAATTCCAAGCGGAATACCAACGTAAAGCTGTCTGCCGATGCCATCAACGGCACTGTGGTACAGCCAGGAGAGGAATTTTCCTTTAATGCAGTGGTAGGCCAGCGTACCGCAGAAAAAGGCTATCAGGCTGCAGCCGCCTACAACAGCGGCGAGGTGGTACAGGAGCTTGGCGGCGGTGTCTGCCAGATTTCCAGCACCCTTTACCGCGTAGCATTCCAGGCAGGCATGGAGATTACCTACCGCCGTTCCCACACCTTTGAACCCAACTACGTGACCCCTGGGCAGGATGCCACCATCAGCTGGGATCTTCCGGATTTCCGCTTTGTGAATACCTCTGAAGGCGCCATCGGCGTGCGGGCCAGCTATTCCAATCAGAAGGCATCCGTGTCCATTTACGGTATCCCTGTGCTGGAGGACGGCGTCGTCTGGGATCTGTATTCGGAAAAGGTGGCGGATCTTGACCCGCCGGAGCCTACCTATATTGAAGATGCCACTCTTGATCCGGGAACAGAGAAGCTGGAAAAATCCGGCTCCCAGGGCAGCACCTGGGTCACCTACAAGGTAGTCTTAAAGGACGGTGTGGAGATCGAGCGGGTGAAGGATCATGAAAAGACCTACAAGGGCCATGCGCCCGTCATCCGGCGGAATACCGGCACCGTAAAGCTTGATCCTGACGAGACGGAATCCCCGGCAGAGACCCCGTCGCCCACGGTAGACGGTATGCCTGAGGACTACGTGCCCGGCCAGGAGGATGAAGAAGGAACCTCCAGAGAAAACACCGGCTCCGGAACTTCCTCCGGTGACAGCCAAAATAACTCCGGGCACTCTTCCGGGGCAGAGACCAGTACAGGAGCCTCTCGGGAGACAGATGCCGCATCCTCACGGGAAAGCAGCGGCGGATCCTCTCGAGAGACCAGCGCATCCTCCTCAAAGGAGACCGGCGCGGCTTCCACTCGGGAACCCCAGGAAAAAGAAACGTCTGCAACCTCCCAGGAAGCCGACGGCCCCGCACAGGCAAATCCGGGAACAAACCCGGCGGAAAATTCCCCAGCGGCCCCCATACCGGCTCCCAAAGCACCGATCCAGGAGGACGGACAGCCGGAGGGTAACCAGGTGATCCCTACCATCGAACCCTTCCAGTAGGTTTCACCATTACGAATTTCTTTCGAATTTTTGAGATTTCTTTAGAATACGGTCACATTCCGGACACAATTAACCCGTATACTAAAGACAGTTGCTCAAACAGCAACGAAAACTTTTTCATACTCAAACCGGATGGCTGCGAAGCCATCCGGCCCCCCTAACTTTTCTTATTTTTACCTATCCTTCCCTTAAGGACAGCGCTGACGGTCATTCCCGTATGTGCCAGGACGGCACAGGCCGCAGGCGCTGTTCTTTTACTATTTGGGAACAGACGCAGAGAGCCGGAGGACGGCTCCCTCTAACGGGATCATCCTCCGGCTCTCTGCTGGACTCGCATATCCTTTTATCAACATAACGCTATCACACATTATTCAATGGTAATATATTTCTTCTGCTCTACAGCAGGCTTTGCTTCCTTCTTCGGGATCGTCAGCTTCAGGATGCCGTGCTGGAACGCGCCCTTGATCTCCTCCTTGGTCAGATCCTCACCCACATAGAAGGTACGCTGGCAGGCTCCCGCATAGCGCTCCCGGCGGATGTAACGGCCGGTCTTCTCCTCCTTGGAATCCTTATCCAGGCCCTTCTCCGCGCTGACGGTCAGGTAGCCGTCCTCTAAGGACACCTGAATCTCATCCTTAGTAAATCCCGGCAGATCCATCTCCAGCTCATAGGCGGAATCCGTTTCCTTAATGTCGGTCTTCATCAAATTCTTGCTGTGGTGGCCGTACAGCTTCCGCTCAGTCTTCTTCATATCCCGGTCATCGTAGAACGGGAAATCTCTCATCAACTCATCAAATAAATCTTCACCAAAAATGCTGGGCATTAACATAAATCATTCCTCCTTAAATTCATCAATTATTCATCAATCATCCGTCATCTATCGAATTTCTTTATCTGTATGCAGTTTAATCCATGACCTTTATCCCTCAATGGAGATATATCTCTTCTCCGGGATCTCCTGCTTGGCTTCCTTCTTCGGTACGGTCATGGTCAGGATACCGTTCTCGAATTTCGCCTTGATCTCCTCCTGTGTCACCTCGCTGCCGATGTAAAAGCTTCTGCTGAAGGAACCGCTGCGCCGCTCCCGGCGGATGTAGCGTCCATTGCTGTCCTTCTCGTCATTATTCGCGGCGGTGGAAGCGGAAATCGTCAGGTAGCCGTCCTTTAACTCGGCCTTCACAGCTTCTTTCTTTATGCCAGGGAGATTCATGGTGATCTCATAGCTGTCATCCATGTCTTTCACATCCGTCTGCATCAGACTGCCTGCGCTGGTCTCCTCATAAACAAATGGGTAATTGAACAAATCATCCAGTAAACTCTCTCCAAAGATACTCGGCATCAACATATATCATCTCTCCTTTTCTATCACTGTCTATGTCTCGTTACCTTGTTTCCTGGAACCGGGATGTTTCAGAAAGCTTCCAGGAACCTTTCCGTTCCTTTCTGCTTCCCTTCCTTCGTTCTGACCTAGTTATAGCACTTGTTGTTAGCACTGTCAAGAGGTGAGTGCTAATAAAATTATTAAAAAAGTGTGAAATCCGGTGTTTTGCTTAAAATTGAGTATTCCCGCTTGCACCCTGCCGTCAGTTATGCTATATTGATATTAGAAAAAAGGGAAAACAACCGCCCACAAGGGGTTGACCTCTCAAAGAGTAAATGGAATTACCACCCTTCGGCTCGGTCAAAGTTTTGGGGTGGTTTTTCTATGCCTAAAACACTACTTGATAAACGTAAATACGATTTTCCTTATCCCTATTTTACCATGCTGCTCTTTTTCCTTCAATCACATTATTCCATTTTTTTACTGTCCGCACTGGCAAAATGTCGCCTCTATCCCTCTACCCGATAAATTCTCCTTGAATAATTTTCAATATCTCTGCTCCCCTTTCCACAGGGAAGTTTTCAGCCTAGCAAGAAATTATTCTAAGGAATAAAATGATTAAAAAAGTGTGGAGTCTGCCATTTTGTCTGGCAACTCCACACTTATGCATGATTTCCTGTACTCCAGCACCATCTAGCAATCCGCTCTACTAATTCCGCATCCACCTTCCCATAAGGAATGCGTATGGTGCCTTTATCGGTTTTGTAATTTTTCAACTCCTCCTCAAATGCCTTCACCGCTTCCGGGCCGGGATAAAGTCCGATGTGCCCCTTTGACGCGGCAAAATGCAGGATATTCTCCCCTTTCCAATAGGTAGGCATACTCCATGAAATGCGCTCCTCTGCCTCGGGCAAAGCCTGCCGCAACACCTGCTGAAGCAGACGCAGGTCCGGCTGCTTTTCGCTGTCCTGGCGCAAAATATACTCATCGATCGTCTTCGGCTTTTCCCCGCAGTAGTGGGATTGATTTGCCTTTTTAAAGGATCTTCCGCAGTTGGGGCATTTCCACATTTCCAAAGGTTCTTCCTCCATTTCTGTGCTTAGTGTGAATGTTACGCCGTTGGATGGGCGGGATGGACGTATTGAAAGGATGGGGGATGGATAGGATTAGCGACAGATTTCACGCAGGCTTTTCGGCCCTGGAGGGGCCGCCGGGGAATCACCTCGGTTCTGCGTAAATCTGCCGCTTCTTTTTTTACTATGAACTTATGTTACTATGATCTTATGTCACTATGATCTTATGTCACTATGATCTTATGGCTTTCGTTTCCCTGGCATCTGCTTTTCCTGGCATTTGGCCTTCTTCACATTTGTTTTTCCCGGCTTTCAATTTCCGCCTTCTGCGGCTTCCTTCCGCTTCCGGAACATCAGCACGCCGCCAACTGCTGCCAATACCATCACGCTGATGAGCATGCCGTAGGTGGCGCTGTCATCACCGGTCTTGGGAAGGGCAAATAAGGGTACGCCTTCTTCCTCGATTTCAATGGGGATCTCGCCGTCACCGCTGGTTAAGCCTGCCTGGGGGGCCGGGTCATCGCCAATCATGGTAGTGGTTCCCGGGTCTCTCTGGGTACGGCCTCCGCCGCCTCCACCGGTGGTTCCACCGCCTCCGCCACCCTGATTATCATCACCTGGATTGGAAGGCGTGTCTGCCTGGCTCTTGGGATAGCATTTTACGGTGTAATTCCAGCTGTCCGTCTCCTCATCCAGTACCGGAAGAGTGGTCAGGAAGGGAGAAACGGTTACATTATCACTTTCCCCTTTTCTCTGGCACACCAGGTACAGGCCTGTGGAAAGGCCGCTAAAGGATGCCTCTCCGTTGGAAGTGGTCTGTTTTCCAGCTTCCGTCAGGTTCTGAGCCATCGCGTATTCGTCCAGGGTCTTGGATGCCGCCGCTACTGCTGCCCCCGTATCTAACTTCGTGATGTCCGCACCGGAACCGGAGAAGGCACTGGTCAGCTTATACTGGCCCTTTGTGCCGTCCCACTCGCCCGCTTTGTATACGGCGATAGTAGCGGTCTTGTCGGTGGTGGTCACCCCCACCTCTTTCAAATCAATCTGTAACGATGCCTGCCGTGTAGGGTCAATTCCCGCTGTGTCCGCAGCAAACACGGCCTGGCATAGGCAAAGTGCTGTCAATAACAATGCCGTCAGAAAAGCTGCCA
>JAGHER010000225.1 GCA_017889125.1 Lachnospiraceae bacterium | reverse complement strand
GGAAGCGGCGGAAATGTGCGGCTGGTAAAGACCCTGGATTATTTTAAGGAATTTCTGCAGTTTGCAAAAACGGAATATATCTACGTGCAGGCCGGATGGCTGGAGCCGGGGACAAGGGCTTACGATGTGGTGCGGTACATGATTGAGGACGGAAGTCTTGCGGATGTGCGCTGGGAGAATGGAAATATGCTGGCGCGGGTAAATCTGGACGGGAGCATTCCCGCGGAGCCCGAGGCGGCCGCGGCAGAGTTTTACGCGGTAAATGGCCAGCCAGTCAGCAATTAAATGGCAATATTGAGTAACACAGGAGGCGGGAGAATTGAGACCACTTTCAAATGAGACGGCAGAGCAGAGGCTGCAGATCCGGGATGATCTGATGGCAGCGGTGCTTTTAATTGGATTTGCATTTTTGATTAACCGGGGGATTGAGATCAAGGGCTTGTATATGGATGACCTTTATCTTTGGTCCTGCTACGGCGAGCAGTCCTTTATGGAATATGTGTTTCCCATGGGGAGCACCAGGTTCCGCTTCCTGTACTATCTGGCGGCCTGGCTGGAGCTGGCTCTTGTGGGAACGCATATCAACTGGATCGTTCCCATCAATATCCTGTTAAATGGGCTGCTGGCCTTTTACCTGTATTATCTGGGGCGGAGGCTGGCGGGGCGGAGCCTGCCGGGATTTCTGGCGGGGATCCTTTTTCTCTTATCCCGGATGTCCTATTATCAGATCGGCCAGATGTACGGGCTGATGGAGACCATGGCTTTGTGGATGGCAGTGGGGATTCTCTGGTGCCTGTACCGGTATCTGAATGATAAGAAGGAGAAAATCTGGTACTTCCACTGGGCCTGCTGGCTGTATCTGGGCATCTGCTTTGTCCATGAGCGGTATATGGCGCTTTTGCCTCTTTTCTATCTGGTGCTGGGGCTGCGCCGCCGTTTTGAACTGCGCAAATGGCTGTGGCCTGCGGTTGCCTTTGCGGTAGTCCAGGTGGTTCGCTTTTTTACCATTGGCACCCTGTCACCAGCGGGAACCGGCGGCACCCAGGTGGCGGACACCTTTTCGGTGTTTGCGGCCATAAAATACGCCCTCAGCCAGGTGGCCTACATTTTCGGCATCAATGCGGGGCCGGAGCATCTGAATGGCATTGCCTGGGGGGATGTGCCCTTTCGGATTAAGCTTTTGGTGTACGGGGCGGATGCGGTGCTGCTGGCCTTTGTCTGCGGGTTCCTGGCTGTGGTAATCCGGGATAAAGAGCGGAGGGGGCGCTGCCTGTCCAATGCAGCCTTGTTTTTAACATTTATTGCCCTTTGCATCGGCTCCTCCAGCGTGACGGTGCGGGTGGAAATGCGCTGGGTGTACGTTTCTTACGCGGCGGCCCTTTTGTTTCTCGCCTACATCTGCGGCGTGCTGGCGCCTCCGGCCAGGCAGGCGGAGGAACCCTTTATGCCCTTTAAGCGTTTCGGCCTGGGAGACGGGGCAAGGAGGGAAAAGAAAACTGTATCCATGCAGCAGGCGGGAGACAGCGCCGAGGCAAATTTCCGGGCCCAGCATTCTCCTGCGCCGGTAAGCAGGAAGGAGAAACGGGGCGGGACGGCGGTTCTCTGCTGCGCCGGATTCCTTTTGTATCTGCTGCTGATGCTTCCAGCGGAGGTTTTCTTCCGGGGGCATTACGGGAATCTGTACCTGTGGCCCAATCAGTCCCGGTACAATTCTCTGGCGGAGGAAACCTATGAGCGGTACGGCGATGACATTTTTGGAAAAACCATTTACATTCTGGGCAATTCCTACGAGATGAGCGACTTTACGGCGGAAACCTTTTTTAAGGTGTACGATCCCAAGCGGAAGGCGGAGGGAACGCAGGTAAAGCACATTGAGGGAATTGAGGAATTTGGCCTGGTGACGGATCAGATGCTTATCCTGCGGGAAGATCCGGAGCATGACGGCTTTCAGGACATTACCCGCTTTGTCCGCGATCTGAAGCTGGACGTGGAATACGGCCTCTACGATGACGGCTGGCTGGACGAGGAGGGAAGCTTTACGGTGCTCTGCGGACAGTCGGGAAAGGTGGCGTTTACCTTTATGTATCCCGGCGTTCTTTCCGGCGGGGAGGAGACGGAAATTCAGGTGAATGGGGAGCCGTATGTGACCATTCCGGTGACGGAAAGCGTGTATTATGCGGAAATCCCGGGAGAAGCCGGGGAGCGGCTGGATATCCAGATCCGGAATAATTTCTATATGCAGAATGCCCAGGAGCAGCGGGGCGAGAAGCGGCTTTCGGTGCTGGTGGAGATTGCGTCGGATTGAGTGAGGAGTATACCGGTCAAAGGATTTGCTGCCGGATTGCCGCGCAATACGTGTCCCGGCAGCCTTTAAGAAAAGAGAATATTGCGAAAAGGGATGGGCGCGGCCCCCGGATTAACGGGAGCCTGCGCCCATCAGTGCGGTCAGCTGCTCCAAAACGCCCCGATCCCCATTGAGGGAGATGGTGCCCACCTTGTCGCAGATCTTTTCTAAGTATTCCAGCTCCTTCAGCTTGTAAAGAGTCTGGTTCTCCTCCATCATCCGGGCAGTGTTTAGGAGGCTTCTGGTGGAGGCCACCTCCTCCCGGCGCATGATGACGTTGGCCTGGGCCTTCTTTTCTGCCAGGAGCACCGTGTTCATGATGTCGCGGATTTCGCCGGGAAGGATGATGTCCTTGATGCCGCCGTCCATCACCTCCACGCACAGCTCCTCCTGACGTTCTTTAAGCTGCTCCAAAATACGGCCGCCGATTTCCTCCTTCTGGGCCAGAAGCTCATCCAGGCGAAAGCGTCCTGCATGCTCACGGATCAGGAGCTGGGCGCAGGTGTAAAGCTGGGAGGAGGCATTGTCTAACTGGGTGGAGAGACGCCGGGGATCGGTGATCCGGTAGGTACAGACAATGTTTAAGCGCACGGCCACCTTGTCGGCAGTCAGCACCTCCTGGCCGGAGATATCCAGCTGCTGGCGCTTCAGATTAAAGACGCGGCCGGAAACCTCGGAACCGTAATTCCAGAAGTAGTAGGTACCCGGCCCCAGCTCATCTGCCAGCCGGTTATCGAAGTAGAGAAGACAGCATTCGCCGTCCTTTACCACGATCTTTTTGTAATACTTTGCGGGCATCAAATCCATGTACATCCGCGGAAGAGACTTGGCCATATCGTGGTCGGTGATGTCAATGAGCTGAAATTCATTGCGCTCATAAACGTTCCAAAAGTAGTTTTCCGCCGCAGTAAGCACCTGGCGGAAGGCGCCGTTGACAAAGTGGATGGCAATGGAGGTGTCCGGAAGTGCTGCCTTTACCACCCGGGAGGCGAAATCCGGGCAGGCCATCAGCACTTCCATAGGAATCCCGGCGGTATCCACCTTACCGGTCATGGGCACGACCGACACAGAATAGCCGAAGTTTTTAAAATATGTATATTTCCCCGGGGTTAAAAACCGATCAAAACGCCCGTTCTTCATCAGATATCCACATTCCTGATCTTTAATGATAATCTTCATCTTTCTTCACTCCTTACTGAATTAAAATGGCAGTTGTCTTGTTCTGTGTACTCTTTTCCATTTTTAGATCTGTGTTTCCGCCCTGCCTTTTCCTTAAGAAAGGGGACTGGTCTTAAGCCGCGGCGCGGGACGGGAGCAGGGACTTCTGCTCTGACCAGAAGTCTTTCCCTTTCACGGCCCTGCCGGGACGGTATCCGACCAGACGCAGGCTTTCTTAAGGCGCCGGGAGGCTTGGGGAAGGCGACTGAATCCGCAGATTGAACCGGCAGATTGAACCAGCGGATTGAATCCGCGAATGAAATCAGCGTTCCCTTAGACCTTCGGCGGCAGGGGGAAAATACAGAGTTTGGTGAGTTTTCGCACATATCCTGTGCAGAAGACGATTGCTATACCCGCTTAGCTACGTGTTTACACACGGCAGGATTCGAACCCGCGACAAATCGTTTTATGCTGGGTCTGCCCGGTACACCGTGCGGTACGCCGCCGGCGCCCCAGGGTCCGCCAGGAAAGGCACGCCCTTGGCTCTGGAGCAGCTCCACTTACAGGGTAGCAGAATTTGGAAGGGAAATCATTTAAAAAATGTTGCGAGGTGAAGGCAGGTGGGGTATGGGGCGGAAAGTGATTGGATAGGAAATTGGCTGACCAGGAAAAGGATTGGATGGGAAAATGGCTGGACAGATGACGGGAAATTGCGTATGCTTGTCTGTAAAGAGTGAGTTAAGGAAAAGAGTGCTGGTGAAGAGTTCGTCAGAGAAGAGTAGGGCGGGGAAGTGCGAGACAGGGAAGTGCGAGACAGGGAAGTGCGAGACAGGGAAGTGCGAGATAGCGAAGTGCGAGACGGCGAAGTGCGAGACGGGGAAGTGCGAGACGGGGAAGTGCGAGACGGCGAAGTGCGAGACGGCAAAGAGTGAGTCGGTAAAGGGCGGAAGAGGAAACGGGGGATGGGCCAGTGGCGGAATTTCAGGAACTGATTAAAAATTTTGACCGGACAAGAGATTACATCCGGGAGTTT
>JAGHER010000224.1 GCA_017889125.1 Lachnospiraceae bacterium | reverse complement strand
TTTAAGAAACGCTTGCATACTATTTTCATGTTCTCGCCAACTTCGATAATATGTTTATCTGGGTCATAGAAACGAACAACACGCTGTCCCCATGAATGTTCTACAATAGGGTGGACATATTCAACATCACATTCTTTCAGCTTATCCGCAAATTCATCAAAGTTATCTTCTTCAAAGTAAATTTCAAAGTTATTGCCGCCAAAAGAAATATCGCTTTTCCCGATAAAGTCTTTATATGTTTCAACTGTCTGCAAAGCCAAACCGCCTGTTAACGTTTTATTTGCTCCAAAATCCATAATCACATGAAGCCCGAAAACCTTTTTATAAAACTCAACTGATTTGTCTATATCTGTTACCACCAGCATAGGATTTTTCAATTTCATTTCTGTTACCTCCACAACTTTAACTTTCTTACGTTTGTGTTACTGCACGGATTTCCCAAAGCATCTGACCACAGCATCCGCCAGCCCCTCTGCAGTGGCTTCCTTTGCCACCGCCGCTGGCGCAATCCCCTGGGCCGCAAGCGCCGCTCCGCAGGTTTCCCCGATGCAGATCACCGGAATACCGTCCAAAAGCGCCCTGCTTCCCCCTGCGAAAAATGCCCGTACGCCGGAAGCGCTTGCAAAGACGGCGGCATCCAGAGGGGTACTTGTGGTGTTCACACTTAGGGTGCTGGCACTCGGAGCACCACTCATTGCATTCCCATTGTCTCCAGCCGAGGCCTCCGCAATGCCTCCATCATCAATACATCCACAACTCTCCACATCATATACCGGCAGCTCCTGAAAATCCACACCGGCGGCGGATAAGATTTCTCCCAGCTCCGGCGAGCCCTGAAGCGCCCGGGGAATCAGCACCCGGTCCTCAGGCCCCAGAAATTCGGCCAGACCCTGGGCCAGTTCCCTTGTATGAAACTTTTCCGGTATATAGTCACAGAACAGACCATGCCGCGCAAGTTCTTCTGCCGTCCCTCTTCCCACAGCGGCAAGCCGCAGATGGGCCAGGCTGCGCAGATCCAGCCGCCGTTTTCCATCCATCAGCCCGCAGAGGCAGTCCAGAAAGCGGCGCACACCGTTGGCACTGGTAAAGGCCAACCAGGTAAATTCATTCAATCGGCGGCAGCTCTCCTCCAGAGCTTCCTGGTTTATGGGGATTATTTTCAGGGAGCAAAGCACTTTTACACGGGCTCCCAGATTTTCAAGCAGAGGGCGCAGACGGTCAATCATATAGTTTGTTCCCGTGACGCCGATCTGCATACCGTTCAAAGGTTTACTCTGAAAATCCTGCCGCCGGATAGGCGGCATGTATTCAGGGATGCCCCATGCGCCCACCAAACTTTCATGGATTGGTGGTGCACCCGTCTGCTGGGCGCATGTAGGTTGATTCCCAGAATCCAAACCCTTCCCGGCAGCTTCACCGCCGGATGCCAGGCAAATCCCGGCCGTCTCTCCCACCAGAATCACCGCCGGTGCCTTAATCCCCGCATCTCTGACCTTCCCTGCAATATCCGCCAGCGTCCCCCGCACGGTTCTCTGGCCTGGCAGAGTGCCTTCCTGAATCACTGCGGCAGGCATATCCGCCCGCATCCCCTGGGCTAAAAGTCCCTGGGCAATCTCCTCCAGATGGCTCAGTCCCATGAGAAATACTAACGTCCCCCCGCACTGTCCCAGATGGTTAAAATCCTCCGGCAGACCGCCGTCCTTTTTGGTATGGCCGGTAATCACATGGAAGCTTCGGCTCACCTGCCGGTGGGTGATGGGAATGCCCGCCGCCGCAGGGGCCGCCACCGCAGAGGTCACGCCCGGCACCACCTGCCAGGGAATACCGGCTGCATTCAGCGCCATGGCCTCCTCGCCGCCCCGTCCAAACACAAAGGGATCTCCGCCCTTCAGCCGCACCACCTTCCTGCCTTCCCGAGCCTTTTCAATCAGCAGTTCATTAATCTGCTCCTGGGCCATGGAATGGCGCCCTTTTTCCTTGCCCACAAAAAGCAGCTCACAGCCTTCTTTTCGTCTTTCCAGAAGACGTTTCTCTACCAGATGGTCATACACAATGCAGTCGCACCTTTCCAGAAGCTGCGCTCCCTTCACCGTAATGAGCCCTGTATCTCCCGGCCCGGCTCCCACCAGCCAGACAAAGCCAGTGCCGGACGTTCCTTTCGCCATTTCTTTTTCCGCATCTTTCCCCAAAAGCATATCCGCCAGACGATCCGCCGCCTGCCTGGCCGCAGCTTCCGCGCCCTCCTGACCAGAAAAGGAAATCTCTGTGTGCGCCCGCCGCACGGTTTCCTCCCTTTTCAATATCCCATCCAGGAAAAGGCGTCCTTTAAAGCTTAACGCACCAGTCCCCGCATCTGCGCTTTCCGCGGTTTCTGCGGTTTCTTCCAGTTCCACATGTCTCCCATCCTCCAGCTCCACCCGGCAATGCACCCCCACAGGCTCATGGCACCCGGCTTCCAGCACCTCCAGGACGCGGCGCTCAGCCGCAAAGCGGATCCAGGTCTCTCTATGACACACTCTGCGGGCAGCCCCATTAACCGGATTGCCCTTTCGCGCTTCTATAGCCAAGATTCCCTGGCCGCCTGCAGGAATCATTTCCTCCAGGGAAAAATAACGGCAGGTGTATCTTCCAGGGCGGGTATTCTCAATATCCAGCCGCTTAAGTCCGGCGGCAGCCAGAATAATCCCGTCAAAATCTCCATTCTCCAGACGGTTAAGCCGGGTAAGCACATTTCCCCGCAGGCTTTCACAGACAACCTTCCGCCCGGGCCAAAGCCTTTTCCCCAGCTCCTCAATCTGCAGGGTACGCCGCAGGCTGGAGGTGCCGATGCGGATGCATTCCTGGCCTTCTTCTTTTTCCTCTCCCTTTCCGCTTTCCTTCCTGTCTCCTTTTCCCTCTTTCTTAATCTCTCTCCCCTTTGCCATCACCAGCACATCCCGTGCATCCTCCGCAGGAAGGACAGACACAATCTCCAGTCCCTCCGCCAGGCTGGCCGGAAGGTCTTTGGCGCTGTGGACAGCAAAATCAAGCTCATCCTTCTGCAAAGCCTCTTCAAAAGCAGAGACAAACACGCCCTTCCCGCCAAAGGAGAGAAGGGGCTGGTCCAGAATACGGTCGCCCAGCGTCTGCCGGGTGCACAGCTGCGTCTTTATCCCCGGAGTCGCTGCCTCCATGGCCTGGGCGGCAATCCTGGTCTGGGCCAGTGCCAGCTCACTTTCCCGGGTTCCGATCCGCAGGGGCAAGGTTCTCTTTCCCGCACAATCACAGCCATTCCCATCCAGACCAGTCAAATTTCCTTCGCTATCGCAAGCCTCCCCATCCAGGCCGGTCAACTTTTCCCCGCCATCACAAACCTCCCCATCCAGGCCGGTCAGATTTCCCTCATTCTCCAGACCCTCTTTAAGCAATTTCCGAAAGACCTCCTCCCTCTCCTTCTGGTTTTCCACCTTTTCCATGACAGCAGGCCGCAGCTTCCCCAGCTTTTCTGCCAAATCCCCGAAAAATGGAGGCATCATCTCCTCCACCTGCTCCCGCAGATACCGGGCCGCCGCAGGGCTTTGCCCGCCGGTGGAAATGCCCACCACCACATCCTTCTGCCGCACAAGGGCTGGAAAATAAAAGCTGCACAATTCCTTGTCATCTGCCGTATTCACCGGAATCTGCCGCTCCTGGCAGAAGGCAAAGATCTCCTGATGAAGCCTGTGGTCATCGGAAGCGCAGATAACCAAATCCGCCCCTTCTGCATCCCGGGGCTCTGCCTTCCGCAGAAGGAGCCGCCCTTCCTGCTTTCCAAATTCCTCCATCTGGCTGCAGGCTGCTTCCGCAATCACCGTCACCAAGGCTCCGTAATCTGCCATGGCCCGGGCCTTCCGCCAGGCCACCTTTCCTCCGCCCACAACCAGGCATTTTTTCTTCGTCAAATCCATAAACAGCGGAAAATACGCCATCTTTCCTCACCCTGCTTTCTTTTTCATTTC
>JAGHER010000223.1 GCA_017889125.1 Lachnospiraceae bacterium | reverse complement strand
ATATGGTATGTTTAACATTGAACTGTCCGTGTCCAGGCTTTGATGGAGAACACAAAGAAATACCCACATGAATGGAGGTGTACGAAATGGCAAACATTAAATCTGCAAAGAAGAGAATCTTAGTAAATGAGACTAAGGCTGCTAGAAACAAGTCCATCCGCTCTAAGGTTAAGACCGCGATGAAGAAGGTAGACGCTGCTGTTGCTGCTGGTGACAAGGCTGCTGCACAGGCTGCATTATTAGCTGCTACCTCCGAGATCGACAAGGCCACCAGCAAGGGAGTATATCACAAGAACAATGCTTCCCGCAAGGTTGCCCGTCTGTCCAAAGCTGTTAATACCATTGCTTAATTTATAGACAACTTTGATAGGAAAAAGCCCTGTGCCGCAGGTGTGTCGGCTCAGGGCTTTTTTTATTAAATAAACATGCTCTGCAGGGAGGCGTACTGCGGCCCTTCTAGCCCTTTCCGCCATACCGCCTGCAGATCAAAAGCTCCACCGCCAGCCGGTCAGAAAGCCGCCCCTGCTTCACCGCCTCCTCCGCGTCCACACACTGGCCCACATAATCCATAATCTGCTCCCGGGTGAAGGCCCTGGCCTGGGCCGTCATCTTCCCGGCCACAAATGGCGGAACCTTCAGCCGGGAAGCCATCTCTGCCCTGCCGATATTCTTTCCCATCATGTCCCGAACCAGCAGAAGCTGATTAAACTGGCGGGCAATGAGAAAGAGAATCCGCATGGACGGCTCCCGCAGGATCAGCAGATCCTCATAAAGCTCCATGGCCTTTCTGGTATTTCCACTGGAGATGGCGGTAATCATGTCAAAAATCTTTCCTGTCACCTGGGTGGTACAGATGGCCTCCACATCCTCCGCGGTGATCGCATCCCGCCCCAGGGTGTAGCTGATGAGCTTCTCCAGTTCCGACCGGATATTTTCCATATCGTCGCCTACCCGGCCAAGGAAAAGCTCCATCACCGGGCCGGAGATCTTTTTCCCCTCCTGAGCAAGGATTCCCCCCGCCCAGCGGGCCAGCTGGCCGCTGTCCTGCCGCCCCAGCTCCGCCGCATAACCAACCTTCTTTACCGCCTTAAACAATCGGCTGCGCTTATCCACCTCCGACTCCACAAAGAGGATACAGGCCGTATCCGGCATCTGGGGAAGGTACTCAGCCAGCTCCTCGCCGCCGCTTTTAAAGAGCCCGCTGTCCTCAATCAAAATCAGCCGCCGCTCCGCAAAAAAGGGCATGGTCTCCGCCAGGCCGATAATCTCCGAAAGATTCAGCCCCTTTCCCTCGAAGTAATGGTAATTCATGGTGTCCTCTCCCAGAATCGCCTCCTTCAGCCGGTTCTTATAGCTTTTTTTCAGAAAGGCCTCCTCACCGAACAGCAGATAAGCCCGTTTAAACTTTCGTTCTTTAATATCCTGATTTAATGTCTGCATATTGATTACCGCCTCGGATACGCCATCCGGTAGATTTCCAGCATCTCTTCCTTCCCAAGCTCCCGGATGCCCGGCAGAGTCCTGGCGCCGAAATTGGTGCATTTCTCCGCCATTTCTTCAAAACGCTCCGGCTCCACCTCCAGCTCCTCCAGGGAAATGGGCATATTCAGGCTGCGGAAATACTCCTCTGTGGCCTGAATCCCCGCCAGAGCTGTCTCCATGGGATTCTCTACATTCATCTCCACATCCCACACCCGCTGGCCGTACTGGGCAAACCGCTCCGGCGCCGCCGGGCACACAAACCTGGCCCAGGAGCAGAAAAGGGCAGAAAGGCCTGCGCCGTGGGCAATCCGCGGATACATCCCCGACAGCTCATGCTCCAGCTGGTGAACCTGCATCATGTAGGCCCGCCCCAGACCGGTAAGGCCATTATGGGAAAGGCTTCCCGCCCACATGAGGGCCGCCCTGGCCTCGTAATCCTCAGGATTCTGATCTGCCTTCCGTCCTGCCTCGATCACCGCCTTCAGCAGCCCTTCCGCCAGCCGATCCGTGACGGATGAATCTTTCGTCCAGCCAAAATACCGCTCCAGAGTATGCATCATAATGTCTACCGTACCGCAGCCAGTCTGAAAACGGCTGACACTGAAGGTCAGTTCCGGATTGCAGAGAGCAAACAGCGGCCGGTGGAAGGGACTTCCAAAGCCCCGCTTCAGGCCATTTTCCTCATTGGTAATCACCGCAGAATCGCTCATCTCGCTGCCGGAGGCTGCCAGAGTAAGGATTACCGCCACAGGGACAGCTTTCTGCGGCACCGCTTCCTTAAGAAAATACTTCCACACATCCGTGTCCGGGTTCCCTGCCCCGTCTCCGATCGCTTTCGCCGAGTCAATAACGCTTCCGCCGCCCACGGCCAGAATAAGCTCCGCCTTCTCCTCCAGACACATCTGAATCCCTCTCCGCACCATGCCAAGAACAGGATTCGCCTGCACGCCGCCAAGCTCCGCAAACTCAATTCCCTCTGCCCGCAGCGACTCCCGCACCCGGTCCAGAAGGCCGCTTCGGACCACGCTTCCGCCGCCGTAATGAAGAAGTACCTTCCTAAAGCCGTATTCCCGGATCAGCTTTCCTGCCTGCTCCTCTGTACCCTTTCCAAAAAGTATCCTTGTGGGGATGCTGTATTCAAAATTTTCCATGCCAAAGCCTCCTCATATTATCTGTTTATCAGCAAAAAACTATCCTTATTTTATCATGGGGAATTTTCCATGTAAACCGCTTTGTATCCGCCATAGATGACCCTCCCATCCTGAATGTGAAAGGTAACCGCCCCCTGCTTTCCCGTCTCCAGAATCCGGCTTCCAGCCTCCAGTATCCGTTCCACCGCCTCCTCATGCGGATGGCCGTACCGGTTCCCCTCTCCATAAGAAAGGACGGTAATCTGGGGCGAGACAGCCTCCAGAAACGCTGCGCTGCTGGAATAGCGGGAGCCGTGATGGGCAGCCTTTAACACCTGCACCTCCCCAAGGAAATCCTTCGCCTCTCCCTGGGCCCGTTCCAGTATCCGGCTTTCACATTCCTGGCTGGTGTCCCCGGTAAGAAGGAAATGAAACCCTTCATAATCCCCCTTCACCACCAGAGACTGCCGGTTCCGATCCTGGTTTAAAAGCTCCTCCCCCGGCCCCGGATACAGACAGGTAAGCTCCAGAGCCCCGGCCTTTATCCGGTCTCCTCCATCCATGTAGCGCACCGGCATCCCCCGCGCCTCTGCCGCCCAAATCAGCTCCACATAAGCCTCATCCCCTTTTCCGGCCTCCGGAAGCACCAGGCATCCCGCTTCTATCTCCTCACACTCCTTAAGAAGATAAGAAAGGCCATTGATATGGTCTGCGTCCCCATGGCTCACCATAATCACATCCACAGCGCTGATCCCGCTGTATTTTAAATACGGCTCCAGACGGTTCTCTCCTACATTTTTGTCGCTGGTGCTCCCTCCGTCCACCAGCAGGGTGATGCCTCTGGAGCTTAACGGCTCCGCGATCTCTCCCCCCTCTCCAGAAAGACCAGAAAAAACGATTTCTCCGCCATCTCCACGGATCACCGCTCCGTCTCCCTGGCCCACATCCAGGAAGCAGACCGTAAGCCCCTCCTGGCGGGATGGAAGCAGAAGAAGAAAGCACAGAACCGTGCCAGTCAGGAATACCGCCCATCGGAGGCCGCGTACACCTGGCTTTTCTGGCTTTTCTTCCCGTTCATCTCCACGTTTCTTTTGGGGAGATATCCATTTTCCCACGCTCTCTCTGCCGCAGCTGATTATCGCCAGCAGTCCGGTCACCGCTGCCCCGTACCAGAAAATCTGTGCTGGCTGTGGGCGGCCGGTGATCAGCTGGCTTCCCGGCAGCTTCAGAAAAAGAAGACAGAGCCACTGGTACAGCAGCAGAATATAATGACCGCTGCCCACAGCCAGCCTCCCCAGAGCCGCCGAAAAGAGCCCGGCGCCCATTCCCAGTATGCCGGAAACAATCACGTACCCCATCAGCGGAATCACCAGAAGATTCAGAAAAATCCCGTAAACCGGATACGTATAATAATGCCACAGGACAATCGGACCGGTAACCAGCTGAATCCCCAGGCTGGTAAGAAAGCTTTCCTGGAGCCCGCCTTTCGGCCTTAATCCCTTCCTTAATCTCTCCCCCACAAACCCGATGCCAAACACCGCCCCAAAAGAAAGCTGAAATCCGCTCTCTCCGATCACAAAGGGATTGGAGGCAGAAAGAAGCAGGGCCGCCAGAGAGAGGGCGGACAGCAAATCATAGGTTCTCCCCAGCCAGGAGGCAAGAAATGACACGGCCAGCATAATCACCGCCCGCACTGCAGAGCCGGATGCCCCGGTCATGATGCCGTAGCTGATCACCGCAGCAGCGCCGGCCGCCCCCGCTGCGCCAAATCCCAGTCCCGCCCGGCGCAAAATCCGGTAAAAGCCCATTCCGATCAGGGAAAGATGAAGGCCGCTGATGGCCAGCAGATGAGAAATCCCGCTTTTCTGATACAGATCCCGGATATCCTCATCCATCGCCCCCTTTTCTCCAAGAATCGCCGCCTGGAAAATACCAAGATCCTCCGGTGCACAGATGGCTTCCATGACGCCGCCCAGGCGCCGCCGGATCTGATACAGTCCATTCTGATAGGGCCAGCTGCCCTCATCTCCAGACACCTGATCAGCAAAGACCGTCATGGAAATCCCCTTCGAGCGGTAATACCGGCTTAAATCAAACTGCCCCGGATTGCCAGCCTCAGCAAAGCGGCTCACCTGGCCCTTCGCCAGGACCTGCTGCCCGATCCGCCAGCCCGCATTTTTATTCTTATTTTTATTCTTATTTTCATTCCTATTCTCCTTCTCTTTCTCATTCCCCTCTTCCTTCTCCTTTTCCACATAAACCAGCACCCTTTCCCACCTTTCCGTATCCAGGGTAAGCACATGCCAGCTCTCCTTTTCCTCCAGCTGCACCACATGCCCTTCCAGCCGCACCGTCTCTCCATCCGCCGGAAGACGGGCCTCCAGGTGCTGCTGATGGCAGAATGCCCTCTCCATCCTCCACCATCCGGCGCCAAAAACGCATAAAAGCAGAAGCATCCGCAGAATCACCCTGCGCACACCTCTGCTTTTTCTCTTTCCCGCTTCCGGCATGTTCCATACCGAAAAGCTCCAAATCACCAACAGGACCGCTGCCGCTGCCGGCAAAGCTGTCCATATCCATGTCTGTTTCCCACTTTCCGCGCACCAGGCGCATACCTCTCCAAGTACAAAGCCCGCCGCTGCCGCAAAAAGCGGTCGTCTAATCTTCTTCTCCTCCTTTCACATAATCCATATTCTGTTCGAATAAAGCGTCCAGGGATATCCTGTCCCGAAACATTACCGCCGGAGAACCATTTACGGAAAACTGTACCCGGTTCACCGCTGTCAGCTGGGTCAGGGAATCCACAATCGAATAAATGGGGATTTCATCTGCCACATCCAGCGTATTGTTTAAAAATGCCGAGTCAAAATTCAGATAACAGACATTGTCCGTCACGGAAATATTTAACAGCCTGGCATCCGGCGGAATGGTGCTCTTAAGCCCCTCCGTCTCCGGCCCTTCCAGAAGCTGCTCCACCACCAGCCGCTCCATGGAGGTATTGATGCTGTGCATCACCTCCCTGGTTTCCGCCTGAAGATACTGTCCCGACTCATCAGCAAAGTACAGCGTCAGCTCCGATTTCTCATAGGCATTTACGTCGCTGATGTTATCCATAAAATCCGACGCCGACAGCATCCCCACCGGATTCCCGGAGGAGTCCATAAGGGGCTGCTCCCCGCTGTAAATATTGACGTAATCCACCCCCTGAATCTGGGTCATGGTCTTTGTGAGCGCCGCCCGGCACAGGATCTCCTGGCTGGTGCCCATCAGCGTATAATTGGCATCAAAATACATATACAGCACATTCTGATCCCACTGAAGCCGCTGCAGCTCCACCTTTGAAGAAAGGGGCGATGCCACATCCATATCCACCGGAACGGTCCGAAGCTGCTGGTACAGCTCCTGGATCAGATCCAGGGCGTCCGTATTTTCTGCAGTGTAAGTCACCGGCTCCAGCCGGGTAACTCCGGTATTCAAATAATAAATTACATACTGGTTTTCCTCGGGCTTGGACACCGGCACCTCCTGGCTGCGGCATCCTCCCAGAAGGAGGCTTGCAAGGATTACCAGCGCCAGCCACCTTATTCCTGCTCTTATCATCCTTCGCCACCTGCCTTTTTCTTTTCTTCGGAGTCGGCGGCCGCCCTTTTCTGGCTGCGCCCCTTTCCTCCCTGCTCAGCAGGCCTTTTCTCTCGTTCTGTCCCCTTTGCCTTCCTTCCGGCATAGCTGCCGCCCATCCAGAAGCCCTTAAGCGCAGGAGAGCCCTTGGCTCCCACAGCTGACGGAAGGGCCTTTCCTGCAGCAGGAGGCAGATAGGTCAGGGGGATGCGCACCGTAAAGACGGTTCCTTCCCCTTCCTTACTCTCCACCTTGATGCTTCCCTGATGCATCAGCACCACGCTTCTGGTGATGGCAAGCCCCAGGCCGGTTCCGCCTGTCTCCCTGGATCTGGCCTTGTCCACCCGGTAAAACCGCTCAAAGATATGCTCCTGGAACTCCTCCGGTATGCCAATGCCTGAGTCTGCCACCGTCACGTAAAAGGCCTTGTGGTCCGCGTCCAGGGTAACCTTCACCCATCCGCCCTCTTTATTGTACTTGATGGCATTCTCCACCAGGTTGTTAAAGGCCAGGGACAGCTTTACCTCATCCACATCGGCAGTTACCTCGCGGATACTCTCGAAAATCAGCTCCACATTCCGTCTTCCGGCTATAGGCCGCAGCCGTTTTAAAATCACTTCCATCAGACTGTTTACGGACACCTGGGCCACATTCATCTGATCCAGGGCCGTCTTGTCCATCTTCACCAGAGATAAAAGATCATCGATAATCTTGCTCTCCCGGTCGATCTCATCGGAAATATCCGTCATAAATTCCTGATAAAGCTCCACCGGCGCATTTTCCATGCCCATAAGGGAATCCGCCAGGACCCGGATGGAGGTGATGGGCGTCTTCAGCTCATGAGACACATTGGATACAAACTCCTGGCGGGACTGATCCACCGCCTTAAGCTTAGCCAGGGTGCGCTTTACCGCATCAGAAATCCCCCTGGTCTCCAGATACGTATATTCGCCGATCTCACTGTCAAGATCCCCCTCCGACACCTTCTCCAGCATCTGCATCAGCACCCGGAAGGGCTTGGTCAGAAGATTGGCCGCACCGATGGAGGCCAGGAGAAGGAAGACGCCAAAAAGCATTACCAGGAAGCCGGACTCCTCCTGCAGTCCGTCAGCCAGACGGGCAATATACTCCGTGGAGGCCGCCATCACCAGCACTCCCTGAATCCGCCGCTCCGGCGTATTCTCATAGACCGGGAATGTCTGGACGAAATACTTTTTTTCGATGTTATTGATATTGCTGCTCTCACCCTGAAAACAGCGGATTACCTCCTCAGAAATGGCGATCTTTCCCTCCGCCTGCCCGAAGGTATCCTTCACAATCCGGTAATTTTTGTCCACAATCACGATGCGCCCGTGAAAAAGATCCGCCGTCACATTGATCTCCGTATCAAAGGAAGGATCCTTCACCGTCTCTGTCATGTATCCTGACCGCATCATCTTGCTGCTGAGAATCAGGCACTGGTTCTGCACATCCACACTGCGGCTGTCCACCAGCTGCTTTTTCATGGAGCTGGTAAGTATCCGTCCGTAAACGCACACCGGAAACAGGCCGATCAGCAGGAAAAGCAGCACCAGCGGCACCCGGATGCTGCATTTTTTATTCTTCAAACGGGCTCTCCAGCTCTTACCTGCCATAGCAAGTCCTCCCCTCTGCTTTGTCAGAAATCCAGCACCTTCGTGCAGGCAACTGCCAGGGAGCCAGGGCCGATATGACAGGACACGCTTAAGGACAGCGGATCCGCGTGCACCTCAAAGAAGGGATACTCCCGCGAAAGCTCTTCCTTAAGCTCCATGGCCGCCGCTTCATTATCTGTGTGAGCGATCTGCAGGTAAGTGTGCCTTCCCTCCTTATCGCCAAAGCGGGTCTCCATATCCTTCTGAATGGCGGAAACCATGATGCTTCTGGCCTGCTTCATGGTCCTGACCTTGGTAAAGGCATCCAGCTTTTCTCCCTGGATGGTCAGCACCGGCTTAATCCGCAGAAGGGTGCCCAGTGCTGCAGCAGCCGGCGTGATCCGTCCGCCCTTTTTCAGGTATTTCAGCGTATCTACGGTTATATAAATGCTGCTGTCAAACTTCGTCTCCTCCAGCCGCGTCTTAATCTGCTCCGCCGTATATCCCTTCTCCGCCATAGCCATGGCATCCAGCACCGACTGCCTCTGGGTAACGGAAATCCGCTGATTATTTACCACAAATACCCGCCCTTCATAATCCTGGGCCAACATCATGGCCGTCTGGCAGGAGCCGCTTAAGCCGCTGGACATGGGAATATGCACCACCGCCTCATGCTCCTCTAAAAGCCTGTCCCACATATCGGTGACCGCCTCCGGCGATGGCTGCGATGTGGAAATATCCGCTCCGCTGGCTAACATCTGGTAAAAATCCTTCTGATTTAAATCTATGTCCTCAAAATACGTTTTGCCGTCAATCATAAAGGGCATGGGAATCACAGAAATCCCCAGTTCCTTTCCCTGCTGCTGGGTAATGCCGCTGTTGCTGTCTGTAACGATTGCAATATTCATCGCTCTTTCTCCTCACTGGAATCCATTAATTTCCTGTATATAATCAGGCGTTCATTTTATTGTAGCCTATTTTTCCCGGAAAGGGAAGAGGATACCGGAAGAAAGATTCTGGTAAAAGCCTTCGCTTTCTATATATAATAGGGAAAAATCCCCTCTGTCCGAAAACAGAGAGGATTCCATTAAGCAATTAAAGCAGCGCTTCCTTTACCTTCAGCACAACCTTCTTTACCGCTGCAGGCTCACCGGCTGCGATGCAGGGGCGGTGAATGTCATTGGAGAAGAAGATGCAGTAGGCGCCGGGCGTCACATCCACAAAGGCCTCATTTTCCAGATTGGTGTAGAAGCAGGCATCCTTTCCCTCCGGATTCTCCAAGATTTCCTCGGAGCCGGTGTAGGGAACATAGCCCATGCGCTCCACGCCGGATACGATGTACTGGATATCCAGATACAGCTCATGCTTCTCTGCACGGCGCTTCTCGAAGGGCTGGGTGGTAACCTCCTGAACCATGGCATAAATATCGCGGCCCTCGATCTCGTAGGTGCCGGTTTCCATGGATGCCAGATCCTTATCCTTCAGCCAGTCAAGGGCTTTCTGGATGGCCTCCGGATACTTGTAAGGGCAAGATACAGCTTTTGTCGATGCAAAAATCATGGTATATTACCTTCCTTTCTTATGCAATTCTGTTCTGCCCTTATTCTAACATAATCTCCGATATTTTTCCAGTTCTCTTTGCAGGTGGAATATTGCCGGCGGGATATTGCCCTTCCGGTGATTATACCGCCGCCAGCTTCTCTCCCAGCCCAATGCAGGCGGCCTGGGCATCCTCGTCAGGCGCTTCATTGCACATGGCGTCCTCGCCGCCCAGCACCTCTGCACCGGCATTCTGCATCCGCTCTACCCAGTCACGCATCCACTGGCCATCGCCCCAGCCGTAGGAGCCGAAAAGGCCGATGGTCTTTCCTGCTGCAAAGCCTTCTACCTCCGCAACAAAATCTTCCATTACGGACTCCTCCAGCTGCTCCGCGCCCATAGCCGGGCAGCCCAGGGCAAAGACCGGCATATCCTTTAACTCTGCTGCCGATGCCGCATCCACGGGAAGTACCTCCGCTTCCTTTCCTGCTTTCTGGATTCCCTCTGCCACGTAATTGGCCATGGCCTCCGTATTTCCTGTTCCGCTCCAGAATACAACTGCAATTTTGCTCATCTTAATCCTCCATTTCTGCCGTTTTCCGGCTATCGCTCTCTTTCCGCCGTTTTCACCGGCCATCGCTCTCTTTCCGCCGTTTTTCACCGGCTATCGCTCTCTTTCTGCTGCTTTCACTGTCTTTGCTCTTCCCGGTCAGCCCGCCGCCTGCAGGGTCTCCCGCCAGTCTGTGTCCTCCCACTGTCTGACCGCCTCGCCGATTTCCATTCCCCGTCCGGTCAGCTCTGACAGGCCCTTCCGCACCAGGTCATACAGCTGGAAGGTGCGCTTTGCTTCCTCGGCATTGGCATATACCTTCCAATAGCCGCTGTACAGAAAGTTCTCTCCATTGTGCTCCATAAAGCCCTTCACATCCGCCAAAGGATAGCCAAGGAGTACGCCAAGCTCGTGGGGGAAGGGCAGGCGCTTCTCCATGTATCCTGCATACCGCTTCTGCAGACGGGCAAGAATCTGGTTCAGGTACTGCTCCCGCTGTGCCCGGCTGGCTTCACCAGCATCCGCATCTTCTAACTCCGGGTAACCTAAGCTCTGCAGAAACTCCACTGCCTCCCGGTCTCTTAACACCGGCTCCATCAGCTCCCGGCGGTAGACGAAAAGAACCATCTTACCTTTTTTCTCTCCCCGGCCTTCTCTAAAACTTCCGTGAAGTACCCGGATGCTCACCCGGGTATCCTGCAGGAGACGGCAGGCCGCAGGAAGATTCCTGGTATCAATAATCAAAAGATTAGACGGCTTAATTCCTAGAAGAACCGGCGCACACTGAAAGGCCGCCTGACAATTAAGACACACCATATCCCGGGGATGCCCTTCACACACGCTGTTCACTTCCTGTCTTTCCATCATTCTTCTGCTCATCTAACCACTCCTCTTCCCCCGGCCCGCGCAGTATGACTTGCCTTCTATGCGTCCTATGCTTTCCATACTGCGTTCTTCGGGTTAGCTTCAACTAACTGTACGGTCAATATACCAGATTTCTCCCTCTCTTTCAAGTGATGAAAATGATAAACTTCTCTCAATAAGCGCGAGAAGTGTTTCTGATGAGTAAAAAATTGCAAAAAAATATTTTTTTCAAAAACCACTTTTCAAATCCATTTTTTTGTGCTATACTACATGTGTTCGGGGCATTAGCGCAGTTGGGAGCGCGCCACACTGGCAGTGTGGAGGCCACGGGTTCAAGTCCCGTATGCTCCAGT
>JAGHER010000222.1 GCA_017889125.1 Lachnospiraceae bacterium | reverse complement strand
CGATAGAGGAAAATATCATGCTTCTGCAGGAAGCGAAGAAGAATCTGGCGGATCAGATCGTGGCAGAGGGAGCGGTTTCCCTGTCGTCTCTGACCAGAGAGGATCTGGTGAAGATGCTGACGCCGGAGATGGGAAGGTAAGTTTGGAAGGAAAATCAACAAAGAAAATCAGGAGGATAGGAATTTATGAAGGTTTTGATGATTAATGGAAGCCCAAATGAAAACGGCTGCACATTCCGTGCGCTGACAGAGGTGGCCTCAGCTCTTAAGGAGGAAGGCGTGGACAGCCAGATCCTTTCCATCGGAAAGGGCGCCATCCACGGCTGCATCGGCTGTGGCGCTTGCTCCAAGCTGGGGCACTGTGTGTTTACCGACGACAAGGTCTGTGAGGCGGTGGAGTTAGCTAAGGAGGCCGACGGCCTGATCGTAGGCTCGCCGGTGTATTACGCTTCGCCGAATGGCTCCATTCTTTCCTTCTTAGACCGGATGTTTTATTCCGGCAGCGCTTATCTGGCTTACAAGCCGGCGGCAGCCGTGGCTTCTGCCAGAAGAGCAGGAACCACAGCTACGCTGGATGCATTAAATAAGTATTTCATGATTAACAAGATGCCAGTAGTGTCTTCCAATTACTGGAACATGGTTCACGGAAAGACACCTGCCGATGTGGAGCAGGATCTGGAAGGCTTGCAGATCCTGCGGGGCCTTGGCCGGAACATGGCCTGGATGTTAAAGTGCATCAAGGCCGGTGAGGAAAAGGGAATCCTGCCGGGAACTGGTGAGAAGAAGATTTACACCAACTTTATCCGATGAGACGGCACCGCTCCTTAAAGCAGGTATATTACATCAGCTTTTCCGGGATGGTGCTGATCCCCATCCTTCTGGTGTTTTTGATTTCCTTAAGCGTCATTCACCGAATGATGCTGAATTCTGCTGCAGCGGCTATACGCAGCAGCCAGGAAGCGGTGGCTGACAGCCTGGACAACAGCGTGCGGGATGCTTCCCTGCAGCTGTCTCACTTTGTGTATGTGAATAACAATGAGGTGCTGGATACGGCGGCCATGACGGACACCGACGATGCACGGCAGCGGTATGAATATTCCACTCATTTGGATCAGCTGTTTCAGGTGGCCATGGCGCCAAAGCAGCAGGTGATTTCCGGCATGTTTTACATGAAGGACGGCCGGTATACCTATGTAAAGCAGGAGTTGGCCATCCCCATGGAGGAGGTAAAGGAATCCGACTGGTACAGAGAGGCATGCAGGACGCCTAATCAGGTCTTTGTGGGCACCTATGATTCTTCCGAAACCAAGGTGGTGATGAGCACGGACCAGCGGGGAGAGCTTGCTGTGGCTGTGGGAATTTCTCCGGGAGTGGGCGTGGACCGGTCGGGGAAGATCGAGCTGGTAATGCTGCTGTTTCGGACACAGGCTGGCGATTACCTGCGGAATAAGAAAAACGGGCTTTCCGGAAGTGTCATTCTGGATAAGGAGGGCCGCATTATCTTCCGCGCCGGTGACAGCCGGGCGGCGGAAGGTTTTCTTTCTGACCGGAAGATTTCTTCTTCCGGCCAGGAGATTACTTTTTCCGGCCCGGAATTCTCCATTTCCGGTCAACAGACTGAGCTTCCTGCGATTTCCCGGGCTTTTATCCAGGAGCCGGATTCCAGAAGCAAGGTGAATTACACCTGTATGACCACACCGGTTCAGGAAACAGGATGGACCATCATCACCTGCGTGAAGACCTCCTCCCTGACTGCGGACTTTAACCGTGTGGCCGGGTGGATGCTTCTGGTGATCGGGACTCTGTTTCTCCTTTATCTGGCCTTTTCCCGGTTCTTCCTCCAGAATATCATCCGGCCGGTACATACCATGGTGGAAGGACTTAAGCAGGTGGAGGAGGGAAATCTGGAGATGCATATTGATCCGGTGGGACAGTACGAGATCCGCAGCATGATCCATTCCTTTAACCGCATGGTGCGGCAGCTGAATGCGTCCATTCAGGAGCGGCAGGCTGCCCAGGAGAAGAAGATGAAGGCGGAGCTGCGTGCGCTGCAGTCGCAGATCAATCCCCATTTCCTGGTCAATACCTTAAGCTCCATCCGCTTTATGGCCCAGGTGTCCAAATTTGAGGGGATTCGCAGGATGGCGGAGGCCCTGATCCGCATCCTTACCTGTTCCTTCCGCAGCAATGAAAGCCTTTATACGGTAAGAGAAGAGCTGGAGGTGCTGGAAAGCTATCTGTACCTGATGAAGATCCGGTATTCCGACGGCTTTGAGGTGGTCTGGGAGATTCAGGAGGAATGTAAGGATGTGCAGATTCCCAGGCTGGTGCTGCAGCCGGTGGTGGAAAATGCCATCGTCCACGGCTTTTCCCAGCTGGAGGAGGAGATCGGATGCCTGACTATCCGCTGCTTTCTTGAGGAAGAGACCCTCTGCATGGAGGTCCGGGACAATGGCAGGGGCATGACCAGAGAGGAAATCAGCCGGGTGATGGAGAACAGGGAGCGAAGACCAGATGATAATTACAGCATTGGACTGGAAAATGTATTCAGCCGTCTGAAGCTGCACTTTAAGGAAGCCTTCCGGATGGAGATTGAGAGCCAGCCGGGCCTTGGCACTACAGTCCGGATCCGGATTCCGGCAGAGCATAAGGAGAAAAACCATGAATCAGGTGGTAATCGTAGATGATGATATGATCGTGCGGGTGACCCTGCGCTCACTGGTAAACTGGGAGGATTTTGGTTTTACTGTGGCTGCAGATTTTCACGGCGGCCGCCCGGCTCTGGAGTACCTGCGCAGCCATCCGGCAGACCTGCTGATTACCGATATGAAGATGCCGGATCTGGACGGAATATCGTTGATCCATACCCTGCGGACAGAAGGCCGCCTTCCGGTGGTTGTCGCCCTGTCCGGATACAATGAGTTTGCCCTGGTGCGGCAGGCTTTTCTGGAGGGGGCCTTTGATTACCTGTTAAAATCCGACTTGACCCAGGCTTCCTTACAGGAACTTCTGAAAAAGCTGAACCGGCAGATTTTCCCGGACAGCGGCCCGAAAAAGGAGGATGCCTTCACCGGTGGGGAGCGGTTAAATTTCCGCCTGGAGGAGCTGGAGGGCGCCTGGGGCGTGGCGCTTTTTGAGATTGACGAGGTGCAGAAGCAGACGGCCCGCTTTGGGGAGGATCTGGAGGAAATGCTGCAGAAGCCGGTGCTGGAGCTGGCCAGACAGATTCCACGTATTGCTGCCAGAGGGCATCTTGCGGCGGTAGATCCTTTCCATTATGTGCTGGCCTACCGGGCCGGGGATCCTGTGCAGTACCGAAGTACCATTCTTTCGGTGGTGCGCCAGCTGCAGGCGGTCTGGATGGATTTTATGAATCTTCCCATGTCGGCGGCGGTGAGCCTTCCGGCAGAGGGGGATGGCCTTTTGCAGGCTCTGGAATTGGACAGCCGGCTTTTGTACCTTGCACCCCTTTCCGGCCGCCGGGCGGTGTGCGCCGCCTGGGAGCGCCAGGAGGAGCTGGAGGTATTTTTCCGGGAGGAGACGGGACTTGAACGTCTGGTGTCTGCCTGGTACGGGGCGGATCAGGTGGTGCTTTCTGAGGAGCGTGAGTGGTTCCTTTCCCGGCTTGAGGAGCTGGATTTCTCCCAGGCCTTAAGCCTTTGCCTGATTCTCATCGCCCTTCTTGCCCGGATGTTCAGGCGGTACTCCGATGACTTTTTCGGCCTGTTTCCTGACGATGTGGATTACCGGGAGAAGTTAGGGCGGCTTTCGGGGAAGCGGGAGCTTCTCATCTGGATGAGCAATTATTTCCGCTGGGTGGCAGACTGCATGGAAAAGCGCAGGGACAGCCGTTCCTCGGACCTGATTCTTAGGGCCAAGCGGTTTCTGGCAGACAATTACGCCAATCCAGAGCTGACTCTGGGAATCGTGGCCGATTACGTGGGGCTTAATGAAAAGTATTTCAGCAGCCGCTTTACCAGAGAGGCGGGCTGTACCTTTTCCGCTTATCTGACGGAGCTTAGGATGCAGAAGGCCAAAAGCCTGATGGGCGCCACAGATCTTAAGATGTATGAGATCAGCCAGCGGGTGGGGTATCACAATACGGAGCATTTTAACCGTACCTTTAAAAAGACCTTCGGCCAGAGTCCGGGAGACTGCCGCCGGGCGATACGGGAGAAGGTGTGATAAGTCATCCGGGAGCGGATGTGACGAAAGATCAAACGAAATATCAAGAAATCAAACGTTAATTCATGGAAAATCCCTCTGTTTTTTGGTAACATTTACCTGTCAAAAGGAAATGAAAATCAAAGAACAGGGGGATTTGCTTTATGAAGAAAAGAACAGTTGCATTAACCATCTGTGCGGCAGCAGCGGCAGCGGCTCTGGCCGGCTGCTCAGGCGGCTCAGGAAGCGCGAACACCCAGACTACCGCAGGCGCAGCCCAGGAGGCAGCCGGCGATACGGCAGCCAAGGAAGAGGGCAGCACTTCCGCAGACTTAAGCGGCGATCTGGTTTTTGCCATCTGGGACAACAACCTGATGGAGTACATCGATGAGAATGATATGGTAGGGAAATTCCAGGAGAAGTATCCCGATGCCAACATTGAGGTGGAAAAGATCAAGGACGACAGCGAATACTGGAATGCCATGAAGATGCGGGCTTCCGCAAACCAGCTGCCGGACGTGATGTTTAATAAGCCTTTTACCTTATCCCGGTTCCAGGATTATCTTCTGGACTTATCAGATCTGGAGGCAGCAAAGAACAATGAGCTGGCTGCCGGCTATGCTTTAAACGGAAAGATTTTAGGAGTTCCCATGACCGCCGGTTATGAATATGTTTACTACTGGAAGGATATGTTCCAGGAGGCAGGTGTTGAGGTACCCACTACCTGGAGCCAGTTAGAAGAGGCAGCCAAGACTCTGCAGGATTATTACGGAGCAGAGAATCCGGACTTTATGGCTATCGCACTGGGTGCAAAGGATGAGTGGCCGGATTATCCTTTCATGGAGTTTATGCCGGCATTAGAGAGCGGAAATGGTCAGAACTGGAATGACATGGCAAAGACTGACGCTCCCTTCGCAGATGGAACCGATATCAACAAGGCATACAATAAGGCCTATAATCTCTTCACTTCCGGCGTATTCGGCAAGGATCCTCTGGGCCTGGGTAACGATCAGGTAACGGCTCTCTTTGCACAGAAGGGCGCAGCAATGCTTGCTCTGGGTGACTGGGGACTGCAGAATATCCAGAACGGTACGGATGATTATTCCCAGCTGGGAACCTTCTACCTTCCGGCAAGAGACAGCGAGAGCGATCCCTTCCGGGTAATCGTACAGGGCGACTCCTTCATGGGCGTGACTACCCACAGCAAGAATCCGGAGTTAGCTAAGGCATTCGTTGAGTGGTTCTACAGCGAGGACTGGTATCCGGGCTACATCAATTACGTAACCAGCGCTTCTTCTATGACCAACTTCCCCAAGGAGAAGGATCCCATCCTGGCTGAGGCAGATGCAGCACAGCCGGATATGGAGCTGGTAATGTATGACGGCGGCGGAGATGATTTCCAGGCCATCCAGAACGAGACTGCATTTGATTATAAGAAGCTGGGCGCAGAAATGTTTACCGAGGGCTTCGATCTGCAGGCAAGATTTGATGAACTGAATACCAAGTGGGCAGCAGCCAGAGCAAAGCTGGGCATCCAGTAGGTTCTAGTGAGCAAGCTGTACCATAAGGAATAGCTGCGGCATGGGCGGCTGCAACGGCTGGACGGCCGGGGCAGCCGCCGCGCTTTACGGTAAAGCAGCAAATGACAGTAGAAAGGAGTCAATTTATGAATTCTCTGGCAAAAAAAAGAAGGCGTTTTATCCTGGTATCTCTGATTATCCCGGTGTTTCTTCTGGTTGCCTTTGTGGTGTTTCCGGCATTTGACCTGATCCGCATGAGCTTTACTAACTGGGACGGATACTCGCCGGAAAGCGATTTCATCGGTCTGGGAAATTATATTTCCATGTTTCAGAATGCGGATTTGTGGCAGTCCTTAAAAAACAATGCGGTGTACTTCGTGGTGCATCTGTGCATGATTCCCATTGAGCTGGCCTTTGCCGTCCTCCTGGTTTCCAAGCTTCGGGCGGCGAAATTTTACAAGTCCATGGTGTTCATGCCCTACATCATCAACGGCGTTGCCATCGCCTACGCCTTTTCCTATTTCTTCTCCCCCATCAACGGAGCCTTTGACGCCATTCTTGATCTTCTCCATCTGGGAATGCTCAGCCAGAACTGGCTTTCGGATCCGAAGATTGTGAACTTTGTGCTGGCCTTTGTATCCCTCTGGCGGTTCTCCGGCTATCATGTGATCCTCTTTATGGCGGCCCTTCAGTCTCTTCCTCAGGATGTGCAGGAGGCGGCAAGGGTGGACGGAGCCAATTCCTGGCAGATGTTTAAATACATCCAGATTCCGGCCATTATGCTGATGGTGGATTTCATCCTCTTCGACAATATCCGCGGCGCACTTCAGGTATTTGATATTCCTTTCGTCATCACCGGAGGCGGCCCGGGCTATGCGTCCTCTACCTTCACCCTTTACACCATCAAGACGGCGTTCACCTTCTCGAACTTCGGCCTGGCTTCCACCATGGCTGTGGCCATCATGGCAATGATTGTGATTATTTACGTGGTGCAGAATAAGATTATCCACGGAATCGTGCTGAAAGGAGGAGACAAATAAATGAAAAAACGGATTCTTCTGCAGGCGGTAAAGCAGATCATCTGCATCGGCATGGTGATCGTAGTGCTGCTTCCCATCCTGCTTACCCTGTTTGCATCTTTTAAGACCAAGGCGGATATGGTCAATACCTCGCCGCTGCTGCTTCCTCCCTTAAGCCGGATTACCTTTGAAAATTTCGAGGATGTGCTTACGGACAAATACCTTTTAGTGGGCTTTAAGAATACGGCCATCATCCTGGCGGTCAGCATCTTTTTCAATGTGATGTTCGGCACCATCACGGCTTTTATCATCGAGCGGTTTGAGTTCCGGTTTAAGAAGGTGATCGTGGCCTTGTTTTTTGCCGGCATGCTGATTCCCACCTTTGTGACGGAGATTGCCCGCTTTAAGATCATCAATGGCCTTGGCCTTTACAATTCCCTGGGGGCGCCCATCCTGATTTACGTGGCCTCCGATCTGATGCAGCTTTACATTTACCGGCAGTTTATCTCCACCCTGCCTGTGTCTCTGGATGAGAGTGCCCTGCTGGATGGATGCGATTATTTCGGACTTTTTGCCCGGATTATCTTCCCCCTCCTGGCACCGGCCACGGCTACGGTAGTCATTATCAAAGCCATCAATATCATCAATGACATGTATATTCCTTACCTGTACATGCCGAAAAATTCCCTGCGGACCCTGACTACCTTCTTAATGAATTACGCCAATGCTCAGCAGGGCTCCTGGCAGACGCTGGCGGCGGGCATCATGATTATCATGCTTCCCACGATTTTGATTTATATTTTCTTCCAGCGCTATATTCTGGCAGGCGTGGCAGCCGGAGCGGTTAAGGAGTAGTACGCGGAAAATGCAGCAGAAAAAATGCAGGATATTCGGATGGATTTCTATGGAAGGATGAGAAGGGATTTGGTACAATAAGAATAAATTGCATGAAACATTCAATTGCAAGAAGTATTCAATTCCATGAAAAAGGAGAGCAGGAAATGAAGAATCAGACTTGGACCCTGGACTGGCTGGAGGATCCGCAGGTCTTTCAGGTGAACCGGCGGGCGGCGCATTCGGATCACCGCTGGTACGAGAGCAGGGAAGAGATGGAAATGGGAGAGGCGGCAGGCGGAAGGATGCCCCTGCGCTGCTCGCTGAACGGAGCCTGGAAATTTGCTTACGCTGAAAATCCTGATGGGCGTCCGGCCGATTTTTATCAGGAGGATTTTGATTTCTCCGGCTGGGGAGAGATCCAGGTGCCGGGACATATTCAGACCCAGGGCTATGACCGCTGCCATTACATCAATACCATGTATCCCTGGGACGGACAGGAGGAATTAAGGCCGCCGAAGGTATCGAAGCTTTACAATCCGGTGGGAAGCTACATCAAGGAGTTTGTACTTCCGGAAAATTTCGCCGGAAAGCGGGTGGGCGTCTCCTTCCAGGGTGTGGAGGAGGCCATGTACTTGTGGTGCAACGGCCAGTTTGTGGGCTACAGCGAGGACAGCTTCACCCCTTCCGAATTTGACCTGACGGATTATCTGTACTGGGAGCCGGGAAAGAAAAACAAGCTGGCGGTGGAGGTATACAAAAAGAGCAGCGCCAGCTGGATTGAAGATCAGGATTTCTTCCGGTTCTCGGGAATCTTCCGTGAGGTGTATCTGTACGCCCTTCCCGATGTCCATGTGGAGGATGTTTTTGCGAAGGCAGGCCTTCTGGAGGATGGCACTACCGGCACGCTGGATGTGGAAATTTCCTGGTCTGCGGCAGACACCTGGGGTCAGGAGTGGGAAAAGGAAGCTGCAGAGAAGGAAAGCCGTGAGCAGGGACTGGCCAGGGCAGCCTTCCGCATCCGCCTGCTTAATCATGGGGGAGAGGTTCTTATGGATATGCCGGTCAGCCGGAATCAGCAGGCAGAGCCGGAGGGCGGCCTTGGGGTGAAGGGGGTTCTGGCTGTATCCATTCCCTCGATTCCCCAGGTGCAGGCCTGGAGCGCAGAGATTCCGAATCTGTATACCCTGGAAGTGATTGTGGAGGACGGTTGTTCCGCTTCCAGAAAAATCCTGGAAATTGTGCCGGTAAAGATCGGCTTCCGCCGCTTTGAGATGAAGGATGGAATCATGCTCATCAATGGCAGACGGATCATGTTTAAGGGAATCAACCGCCATGAATTTAATCTTTACCAGGGACGGGCAGTGACGGAGGAGGACATGCTGTGGGATATCCGCTTTATGAAGCGGCACAATATCAATGCCGTCCGTACCTGCCATTATCCCAACCAGAGCCGCTGGTACGAGCTGTGCGATGAGTATGGTATTTATCTCATTGACGAGGCGAACCTGGAGAGCCATGGCTCCTGGCAGAAGATGGGCCAGTGCGAGCCCTCCTGGAATGTGCCGGGAAGCCTGCCGGAGTGGAAGGACTGTGTGGTAGATCGTGCAAAATCCATGCTGGAGCGGGACAAGAATCACCCCTCCATCCTCATCTGGTCCTGCGGCAATGAATCCTATGCAGGGGAGGACATCCTGGCCATGAGCCAGTATTTCCATAAGCGGGATGACAGCCGTCTGGTTCACTATGAGGGCGTATTCTGGAACCGGGAATTTGACCAGATTTCCGATATGGAGAGCCGGATGTACGCAAAACCGGCGGAGATAGAGGAGTACTTAAATTCCAATCCGGCAAAGCCCTACATCTCCTGCGAATATATGCATGCCATGGGAAATTCCCTGGGCGGCATGAAGAAATACACAGACTTAGAGCGGTATGACCAGTACCAGGGCGGATTTATCTGGGACTACATTGACCAGTCGCTGATTAAGATTGACTGTGACGGAAAGGAAATCCATGCTTACGGCGGTGATTTCGGCGATCGTCCCACGGATTATCAGTTCTGCGGAAATGGTATCGTTTACTGTGACCGCACGATAACGCCGAAGGCCCAGGAGGTAAAATACCTGTATCAGGATTTAAAGCTTTCCGCAGACCGGGAGAGCGTGACCATCCGCAATGAAGGCCGTTTTGCCTCCACTGCAGGCCTTAACTTCTGCTATCAGGTTCTTTTAGAGGGACGGGAAATCAGCCGGTCATGGTTTGCGGCAGATGTGGCGGCCATGGAAGAGGAGCGTTTTTCTCTGGAGGAACTGGGTATTGCGCCGGAAAGCGCTGTGCCGGAAAGCGCTATGTCGGAGAGTGCCGTGTCGGAAAATCTTCAGGGGGAGTACACCTTCCGGGTGTCGGCCTGCCTGAAGGAGGATACCCTGTGGGCCGAGGCTGGATATGAGGTGGCCTTTGGGGAGACAGTGGAGCTTTGCAAAGATGAGACTGCGGCTGGTGGAATGTGCGCTGATTTCCTGCGTGTAGTTCACGGCGATGTGAATTTCGGCGTCCACGGAGAGGATTTTTCCGTGCTGTTCTCTAAAACAGACGGCGGCATTGTCTCCATGCGCCGGGGCGGCAAAGAGTGGATCAGCCGTCCGCCGGTGCCGGTATACTGGAGAGCCACCACAGACAATGACCGGGGGAACCATTTCAGCGTTGGAAGCCAGATGTGGATAGGCGCAGGCATGTTCTTTGGATGCGGCAGCCAGGATGTGGAGATTAAGGAAGAACCGGGCAGGGTGACGGTAACCTATACCTATCACCTGACGGTGGTGCCTGCCGCAGTGACCAAGGTAACCTACGTGGTGACGCCTGACGGCAAAATCCAGGTGGAGGCCCATTATTTCGGTGAGAAAGGACTTCCCCAGATGCCCGCGTTTGGCATGCGTCTGCGGATTCCCGGCCGGATGAAGACCTTCAGCTGGTACGGCCTTGGGCCGGAGGAGTGTTATCCCGACCGGATGGAAGGGGCCAGAATGGGAATCTATACCCGGACGCCGGAAGAAAACTGCTCGCCCTACCTGGTGCCCCAGGAGTGCGCAAGCCGGGCAGGCTGCCGATGGCTCCAGGTGGAGGACGAAAATGGCAATGTGCTGAAATTCCAGGCTGGCGTTAATGAAGGCGATACCGCAGAAGCCATGGCAGAAGCAGCTATGGCAGGGGCAGCAGAGGAGAACGGCGCTTTCAATAGGGGCGCGAAAAAGGAAACACGGCCTGCATTCCAGGCCAGCGTTCTTCCTTTCACCGCAGAGGAGCTGGAGACAGCTATGCACTGGGACGAGCTTCCCTCCCCACAGTACACCAATGTATGCATTTATTCGGCTATGCGGGGCGTGGGCGGAGATGACAGCTGGGGCGCTCCTGTGTATCCGGAATACTGCGTAAGCGCCGAAAAGGATCAGGTGCTGCGGTTTACCATTTCTATGGAAAAGAAAAATGGTTAGCTGGCGTTGATGGGAAAATTGCGGAAAAAATTTAATTTTTGCATCTTGCAATTAAAATCTGCATATGCTATAATGCCGATAGGCAATTGAAACTAATAGTCCAATATGGGCACAAGCGAAAACCCCAGAGTGGTGAGACTCTGGGGTTTTCTATTCCTATTTTACAGCGGGAAGGCTTAGGCCCGCAGGCTGGTTACCGTTCATTTGTCACCGTCCAGCCATTTGCAGATGAAGTAACAAACTACATCCGCGATAACGGAGACTAGAATTGAAACTAATATTTCCAATATGAGACACCCCCTTCCCGTTGCCAGTATCGGGGCGGTAACATTAATATTATACTATAGGGCGATATATCATTCAAT
Organism: Lachnospiraceae bacterium; assembly: GCA_017889125.1. Lineage (GTDB taxonomy): Bacteria > Bacillota > Clostridia > Lachnospirales > Lachnospiraceae > Caccovicinus. The sequence continues at coordinate 21,048 of JAGHER010000222.1, read as the reverse complement.
AGAGAGACAAGGTATTTTTCAAAACCTGCTTGCAAACCCCGAAAAAATATACTATGATGAAAACGGAAAAGTTGTATACAATAAGTTCAATATCGCAAAGTTGTATTTTTTCTCATACAAGGAAAATATCTTTTGGCGGAATCAGACGGAGGGAGCGCATATGGCAGAGGGACGTTATCGGAATCGGGAAGAGATGGTGTATGAAAGCCTGAAGCAGGACATACTGGATCTGGAGTTAAAGCCGGGCCAGCTTCTTAAGGAGACCGAGCTCTGCCAGCGCTTCGGCGTGTCCAGGACGCCGGTGCGGGATGCTCTGCGGATGCTTCAGGAGCAGGGCTTTGTGCTGACGGTTCCCTACAAGGGGATTTATGTGACCTTATTAAGCCTCAGCAACATCAAGCAGATGATTTATATGCGGGTGGCGGTGGAGACCATGGTCCTCCGGGATTTTATGCAAATCGCAGCGCCTATGGTGATGGAGGATATCCGCTACCTGATCCGCAAGCAGCAGGCGGTGATTCAGGAGCCGGATTTCAAGCCGGAGCAGTTTTACCGTCTGGATGCCCAGATGCACAGCGTCTGGTTTGAGGCTACCAAAAAGCAGAAGCTTTGGGAGATCCTTCAGGCCCAGCAGCTTCATTACACCCGGTTCCGCATGCTTGACTTTGTGACAGAGACCGATTTTACCCGCATCATCAAGGAGCATGAGCACATGTTCCGGCTGATTGAGGAGAAGGATGCGGCAGGGCTTGAGGAGGCACTGAAGGAGCATCTGTATTTCAGCATGAAGCGGATGCGTCACCAGATCGATGTGGAATACCGGGATTATTTTGAGGAAGAAGACCCAGAAGGGAAATTCGATATTTAAAAAAGTGCATATGGGAATAGGTACTCAGATAAAAAATCCGGACGAGAGCGGGAAAATCGCTTTCATCCGGATTTTTTCTTTACATTTTTCATCGAAATTTCAATAAAAACTGCGTTTATGCCAGCTTCTGGGAAGTCCCTCCTGCCGGCGGCTTCCGTCTGACTGCCGTATCCTGAAAACAAAAGTAATCCGGCCGGTGACGGGACTGGGTGTACTCAAACATCACGCCGTCGGCATTAAAGGTCTGGCTGGTGACTACGGCAAGGAAGTCAAAATCCTTAAGCTCCAGATAAGCTTCATCTGCCGGTGTGGCCCGCTCCACCGTCATGGTGCGCTTGCTGGTCACAATCTGCATGCCGATTTTGTTCTCAATATAGTCATAAATGGACTTCTGGCAGATCTCCCGGGTAAGGCCGGGAATGGCCGTCCGCAGAAACAGGTTATTGTCAAAAATCAGCGGCGTCCCGTTGAGATACCGCACCCGCTGGACATAATAAAGAGGGGTGCCCGGGACGAAGCCGGTCTTGCGGAAAATCCGCTCATCGCTGGTAATCTCCGTAAAATTCACCACCCGGGTAAAGGCATGCTTCCGGTTGCGGGCGGCGGACTCCTTGAAGGACTCGATGCCGCCGATGGTAAAATTCGTCTGGGCTACCGGCTGGTAGATGACCCGGACGCCCTTGCCGTGAAGAGACTGCACATAGCCGTCCTCCGCCAGCATGCCGATGGCCCGCCTGACCGTATTGCGGGAGCAATCGTAAATGGAAACCAGGTTGTTCTCAGAAGGGAGCAGCTCCTGGTAAAGGTATTCCTGGGATTCGATTTTTTGCTTTAAGTCTCTGTAGATGGTTTCGAACTTAGATTTTGGCATACTCCCTCCAACTTGTTTAAACGTGTTATCTACAATTATAAAGAAAACAGCAGAATAGTCAAGAAGAATTCTGAAAAAAATCCCAGAAATATGCAGCCGGGAACACAGATGAAAAGAAAAAGGCAGGAGCATACAGCCGGGAACATCCTGTGAAAAAATGAAAAAAGAACAAATTTCTGGTTGACTTGTTTAAACAAGTATGATATAACTAAACCATCAAACATGTTTAAACAAGTTGAGCGCTCAAAAGGAAAACAGCAAATCTGGAGGAGGAAATATGGGAAAGTATTCAGCAGAATCAGAAGAATTACTGAAGCTGGTGGGCGGACGAAGCAATATCGCTGCAGTCTCCCATTGCGTCACCAGAATGCGGTTCGTCTTAAACGATCCGTCCGCTGCTGACGTAAAGGCCATCGAGGCCATGAAGGTGGTAAAGGGAACCTTTACCCAGGCAGGACAGTTCCAGGTCATCATCGGCAACACGGTAGCCGAGTTTTACAAGGATTTCACGGCGGTAGCCGGCATCGAGGGTGTGTCCAAGGATGCGGTAAAGCAGGCGGCCAAGCAGAATCAGAACGTGCTTCAGCGGATGATCGGCGCGCTGGCTGAGATTTTTGCTCCGTTGATTCCGGCCATCATCACCGGCGGTTTGATCCTGGGCTTCCGCAACTGTATCGACAGCATGTACCTTTTTGAGAACGGCACAAAGACTCTGTGCGATATCAGCCAGTTCTGGAGCGGCGTGGACAGCTTCCTGTGGCTGATCGGTGAAGCCGTATTCCACATGCTGCCGGTAGGTATCTGCTGGTCAGTAACGAAAAAGATGGGCACCACCCAGATGCTGGGTATTGTCCTTGGTCTTACCCTGGTATCCGGCCAGCTGTTAAATGCCTACTCTGTAGGTACCACAGCAGCGGCAGACATCCCGGTATGGAATTTCGGATTCATGCAGGTGAAGATGATCGGTTATCAGGCACAGGTGATCCCGGCCATCCTGGCGGCTTTCTGTCTGGTCTATCTGGAACGGTTCTTTAAGAAGATCACGCCTCAGGTCATTTCCATGGTTGTGGTTCCCTTCTGCAGCCTTGTGCTTGCCGTTGTTGCCGCTCATTTTGTACTGGGCCCCATCGGCTGGGCCATCGGCTCCGCCATCTCCAGCGTAGTATACGCAGGAATTACCGGTTCCTTTAAGGTGATCTTCGGCGCGGTATTCGGCTTTGTGTATGCCCCCCTGGTGATCACCGGACTTCACCACATGTCCAATGCCATCGACCTGCAGCTGATTGCCGATTATGAGGGCACCATGCTGTGGCCCATGATCGCTCTGTCCAATATCGCTCAGGGATCCGCAGTTCTGGCGATGATTTATCTGCAGAGAAAGGATGCAGAGGCTCAGGAGGTTAATGTTCCTTCCTGCATCTCCTGTTACCTTGGTGTAACCGAGCCGGCCATCTTCGGTGTAAACTTAAAGCACGTATTCCCCTTTGTCTGCGGTATGATCGGCTCCGCAGTGGCTGCAGTGATCTGTGTATCCACATCCACCACGGCAAATGCCATCGGCGTAGGCGGTATCCCCGGCATCCTGTCCATTAAGCCGGAGTATATGGGAAGCTTTGCCGTCAGCATGCTGGCAGCGATTGTGATTCCCTTTGTGTTAACCGTAGCAGTAGGAAAGAAGAAGCTGGCCGCAGAAGGCGGTGCAGCAGATGCCATTGCAGAAGAGATTGCCGAGGCGACCGTACAGTCTGCTTCCGCTGAGAAGGCCAGTGCACCGGCAGCCGTAGAGAGCGGCGAGAAGACCATGAAGGCCTACGCAGACGGTCAGGTAATTACCCTGGCAGAGGTAAATGACGGCGTATTCTCCTCCGGCGTTTTAGGCGACGGCCTTGCGATCCGTCCGGAAAGCGGCGTTGTCTACGCACCGGCAGACGGAAAGGCAACCGCGCTGATTCAGGATTCCAAGCATGCCTGCGGACTGGTTCTGGACAATGGCATGGAGTTAATTCTCCACGTTGGCCTGGATACGGTAAATATGAAGGGCGACGGCTTCGAATACATGGTAACTGAGGGCCAGTATGTAAAGGCCGGAACACCATTAATCCGCTTTGACCGGGAGAAGATCAAGAAGGCTGGATATCCCGACACCATCATCTGCGTGGTCACCGGCCCCGGAAGCGCAAAGAACATCCAGATGGTTACCGGCATGGCTGCCAAGGCAAAAGAGACCGACATTATCCGTTACGAGGATTAATAGCCGGAGCCATTAAAAATTTGAGGGATTTCATTTCGGTGGGGGTCAGTCTTGCGGGGCTGGTCCCCACCGGGGAAATAAGGGTTCAGGAAGCAAATAATTTAAGGGAATTTTATAAAGGCATATAAGGGCCTGTCCTTTATGCAGAAGCAAGAAAGGAAGAGAGGGAGCTATGGAGTCATTAAAAGATAAGGTTGTTTATCAGATTTATCCGAAGTCCTTCCGGGATTCCGACGGAGACGGCTACGGAGACCTGCGCGGGATCATCGAGAAGCTGGATTACCTGCAGTGGCTGGGCGTGGATTACGTGTGGAGCACACCGTTTTTCCTTTCGCCCCAGAGAGATAATGGCTATGACATTGCGGATTATTATCAGGTAGATCCGGCCTTCGGCACCATGGAGGACGCAGAAGAGCTGATTCGCAAGGCTTCTGAGCGGGGAATCGGCATCATGTTTGACATGGTATTTAACCACACCTCCACGGAGCACGAATGGTTCAAGCGGGCGCTGGCAGGAGAGAAGGAGTACCAGGACTACTACATTTTCCGGGATGGGGAGCCCGGAAATCCTCCCACCAACTGGGAGTCCAAATTTGGCGGGAACGCATGGGAGTACGTTCCTTCCCTGGGCAAGTGGTATCTGCATCTCTTTGACCGGACCCAGGCCGATTTAAACTGGGATAATCCAAAGGTGCGGGAAGAATTAAAAAACGTGATCCGTTTCTGGAAGGAGAAGGGCGTTAAGGGCTTCCGCTTCGACGTGGTAAACCTGATTTCCAAGCCTGAGGTGTTAGAGAGCGACGATCAGGGCGACGGACGGCGCTTTTACACCGACGGCCCCCATGTCCATGAGTACTTAAAGGAGCTGGTTCGGGATACGGGAATCCACGGCATGATTACCGTAGGCGAGATGTCTTCTACCTCCATTGACAACTGCATCCGCTACACCAATCCGGAGGAAAAGGAGTTAGCCATGTGCTTCCATTTCCATCATCTGAAGGTAGATTACAAGGATGGAGACAAGTGGGAGGTGCAGCCTGCAGATTACGGGAAGCTGCGTGAGCTTTTCGTAGGCTGGCAGGAAGGCATGGAGAAGAATAATGGCTGGGAAGCCGTATTCTGGTGCAACCATGACCAGCCAAGAGCCGTCTCCCGCTTTGGCGATGATAAGAAATACTGGAAGGAATCCGCCAAGATGCTGGGCGCCGCCGTTCACACCATGCGGGGAACACCTTATATCTTCCAGGGCGAGGAGCTGGGCATGACCAATGCCGGGTACACCGACATCAGCCAGTACCGGGATGTGGAAAGCACCAACTACTACCAGATCATGCTGGAGAGAGGAAAGACCAGAGAGGAAGCTCTGCACATCCTTAATGAGCGCTCACGGGACAATGGACGGACGCCCATGCAGTGGAGCAGCCAGGAAAATGCCGGATTCAGCGCAGGTACTCCCTGGATTTCCATTCCTGAGAATTATAAGACGATCAATGTGGAAGCCGAGATGGCCGATGAGGACTCTATCCTTTACTTCTACCGCAGGCTGATCGCCCTGCGAAAGGAAGAGAAAGCCATCGCTGAGGGAAGCATCGAGTTCCTTCCCACAGAGGATCCGCAGCTTCTCGCCTTCCGCCGGGTGCTGGGAGAAGAGGAGATCCTGTGCATCCATAATTTCGGCGGAGAGGAGAAAGCGCTTCCTTGGGATCTCGATGGAGGGGACTATGAGGTGCTTTTGGGGAATTATCAGGGCGGATCGGAGAAGCTTTTGAAGGAACTTCGGCCTTATGAGAGCGTGGTACTCAAAAGAAAATAATGTTTGGCCTCTGAGAGAATAACTATAGGGGTAAATGAATACAGATTAAAGAAGGCGTCGGCCTGGAGCGAGACTTCAGACCGACGCCTTTTTCTGCTGCATTGTAGTAAAATGATAAAAAGTAAAAAGGTAAAATTATAACTATTTTACTTGGGATTGTGTTGCGTTGCAAAAGGAAAATCAGGGAGATGAAAGAAAAGATTTGCGCATATTGTACAATTATAGTGCAAACAACCTGTAAAAAACGTAGAAAAACACAACTTAAATAATAAAACTATTTACATTTACTTAGTAAAATGATATGGTAAATTTACCAATTGAACAGGAGGAAAATTTTATGAAGAGAAACGTTGCATTAGGTTGTGTGTTGGTACTGACAACGGCTGCAGTGGCAGGCTGCGGCGGCGGTGAGAGTGCTTCCACATCGGGGGGAAAGACAAAGATCCGTTTTGCTTCCTGGGACGTGGCAGAGGATGTGGATCGCCAGCAGGCTATTGTAGACCGGTTCAATGAGACTCACGAGGACATTGAGGTAACGCTGGAGGCTTATGGAAGTGATTTTGATACCAAGATCAGCGCAGGCATGGGCTCAGGCGACACACCGGATGTAATGTACATGTGGAACTATCCGTCCTATTACGGCGGACTGGAGCCGCTGGATTCCTACATCGAGCAGGAGGGCGCGGACTACAAGGAGAACTTTTATGACACCCTGTGGAATTACAATGCTATGGATGGCCAGATCTACGGTATCCCCGTAGGCTTTACCACCCACACCCTGTTCTACAACAAGGACATCTTTGCAGAGGCCGGCCTGGAGGAGCCTACCGATGACTGGACCTGGGAGGACCTTAAGGAAGCGGCAAAGGTGATTTCCGAAAAGACTAATGCCAAGGGCTTTGCCTTCTCCATGAAGCCGGATCCCTATGATTTTGAGATGTATCTGTGGAGCAACGGCGCAGCCTACTGTGACGGCGAGGGCAATATGGCAGGCAGCATCAATTCCGATGCAGCAAAGGAAGTATTCCAGATGTTCCAGGATATGGAAAAGGAAGGCTGCGCAGTGGCCACCGAGAAGAGCGGAACCGACGAATTCCGTGCCCAGACCGTTGCCATGTACATCTACGGCTCCTGGTCCATCAATTCGTTAAATGAGGACGGACTGAATTATGGCGTGACCAAGATCCCGTCCTTCGGCGGCCAGCCCTCTGTCAGCATCTTAAGCTCCTCCGGCGTGGCCATGTCCAAGGACAGCAAGAATAAGGAAGCAGCTTGGGAGTTCATCAAGTTCTGGACCAGCGAGGAGTGCAACAAAGAGCGGATCGGCCTGGAACTTCCGGTGCTGAACAGCGTAGTTGAGTCTGAGGGCATCATGGATCAGCCGGAGTACGCACCCTTCTATGAGATGTTGGAGCAGAGCGACGGCTATACGCCCGCAAGCTTTATTATTGAAAACTGGTCGGAGGTTTCTGAGGATCTGTCCCTGGCATTTGAGCAGGCATTTAATCCAAGTACGCTGATGGATGTAAACGAGGTGCTGGAGGGCTGTGTGCAGTAGGAGAAGGAGAGGATTTGTATGAACCGAAAGAAATTTTTCAGGACGGCAACACCGTATTTCTTTATTTTGCCGTGGGTCATCGGTTTCCTGGTATTTACCATCGGCCCGCTGATCTTTTCCCTAATTATGAGCTTTTTTGACTGGCCGCTGACTGCAGATCCGAAATTTATCGGACTGGGAAACTACATTGAGATGTTTACTGAAGACGATCAGTTCAGGAAATCCCTGGTTATCAGCTTAAAGTATGCAGCGATCTTCGTTCCGCTGAATATGATTATCGCATTGTTCCTGGCCATGCTGATCACCCAGCCGGTGCGAGGCGTGAAGGTTTACCGGACGATCTTCTACATCCCGGCAGTTATTTCCGGCGTAGCGGTATCCATCATCTGGGGCTGGATCCTGAACAGCGATTACGGTATTTTAAACTACCTGCTTTCCCTTCTGGGCATTGAGGGCCCAAGATGGCTGGTAGACCCTGCCTGGGCGCTGATGGCCGTTATCCTTGCCAGTGCCTTCGGCGTGGGAACCATGATGCTGATTTTCTATACGGACATCAAGAATATTTCCATCGACATCTATGAGGCGGCATCCTTAGACGGGGCCAGCGTATCGAAGCAGTTTTTCAGCATTACCCTGCCGATGATTACGCCCACCATACTCTTTAACCTGATTACCTCGATCATCAGCTCCTTCCAGCAGGTGACCCTGGTTATGCTGCTTACCGGCGGCGGTCCGCTGAATTCCACTTATTTCTACGGGCTTTACACCTACAACAATGCATTTAAGCACCACAAGATGGGCTACGCCAGCGCCAATGCCTGGGTGATGTTTATCATTATCCTTCTGCTCACCGCACTGGTATTCCGCTCCTCCTCTGCATGGGTATTTTATGAGACGGAAGCCAAAAACAGCGGGGCCAAGAAGAAAAGAAAGGGAGGGAAAGAAGCGTGAATCTGTCGAAAAAATCAAAAGTGTTTATTTATATCCTTCTGACGGCTGCGGCAATTTATTTCCTTGCCCCCTTTGCCTATATGTTTTTTTCCACATTCAAGTCCGAGGCGGAGGCCATCGCTTACCCGCCGAAATTCTTCCCCAGCCAGTGGCATCCGGAGAATTTCATCAAGGCCTGGACATCCCAGCCCTTTGGAACCTATCTGTGGAATTCCATCCTGGTAACGGTACTGACTACGGCAGGACAGGTGATTTCCTGCTCCCTGGTGGCCTACGGCTTTGCACGCTATGAGTTTAAGGGAAAAAACATCCTGTTTATGATCCTTCTCTCCACCATGATGATCCCCTGGGATGTAACCATGATTCCCCAGTATATGGAGTTCAACCTTTTTGGCTGGATTAACACCTTAAAGCCGCTGATCGTGCCGGCCTGGTTTGGTTCCGCCTACTATATCTTCCTGATGCGGCAGTTCCTGATGGGCGTGCCGAAGGATTTTGAGGAGGCAGCCCGGATTGACGGGGCCAATGCTTTCCAGATTTACTGGAAGATTTTCATGCCGATTTTAAAGCCCTCCCTGATTCTGGTGGGCGTGCTGAATATGATTACCGTCTGGAACGACTACCTTGGGCCCTTGATTTTCCTGCAGGACAGAAGCAAATATACCCTGGCTCTGGGACTGGCCTCCTTTAAGGGCGTTCATTCCACCCAGATTGTGCCCATGCTGTGCATTACGGTAGTGATGATTATTCCGCCTATCATCATCTTTATCATTGCCCAGAAGTACATCGTGGAAGGAACCAGCGGTTCCATTAAGTAAACCTACATGCGCCCGGCAGGCAGGCGTTCCACCGTCCCATAAAAGTTTGGCGGGCGCATGAGGCATCCCTGAATACATGCCGCCTATTCGGCGGCAGGACTTTTAGGGTAAACCTGACAGAAAAATGTGACCGGAGAACGTTTAGGGGAGCGCAAACCTGCGCTTCCCCAGGACAAGGAGAAACGAAAATGACGACAAGCAGAATCAAAAAAAGATGGGAAGACCAGACTCTTTCCGGCATCAACAGAAGAGAGGGAAGGACAGCTTTTTACCGGGACTCCGCGCCGCGGATGAGCTTAAATGGAGACTGGAAGTTTCTGTATCTGGAAGCGCCGGAGCTGTCGCCGGAAGGGTTTGAACAGCCGGGGGCCGGAGAGGGATGGGATGTGATTGACGTCCCCTCTGTATGGCAGATGCGGGGCTATGACCGGTGCCATTACACCGATGTGCTTTATCTGTTCCCGGTAAATCCGCCTTATGTCCCCACGGAAAATCCCACCGGCATTTATAAACGGACCTTCTGCCTCAGCGGGGAATGGCTTTCCCGGGATACCATTTTGAAATTTCACGGCGTGGACAGCGCCTTTGATGTGTGGGTAAATGGAACCCACGCCGGATACAGCAAGGTTAGCCGCATATGCAGCGAATTTGACATTACTTCCCTAGTAAAGGAAGGGGAGAACGACATCACCGTGCGGGTATACAAATGGTCCGACGGCACATACCTGGAGGATCAGGATATGTGGTGGTTTTCCGGCATCTTCCGGGATGTGGAGCTGATCAGTGAGCCTGTTTTGGGGATCCTGGACTGCCAGGTGGATGGCAGCTTAGATGACACATACCAGAAGGGCATTCTTTCCGCCCGGATTACCCTGAAGGGTGAGGAAGGGAAGGGAAGCTGGAAGCTGGAGTATAAGGGGGAGGAGATCCTTAAAGGGAAATTTTCTGCCAGCTGGCACAAGGCCCTGATCCAGGGAGAGGTGCCTAAGGTGAAGGTATGGACGGCGGAGACGCCGGAGCTTTACACCTTGACGGTCACCACCGAAGGACAGGAGATTCAGGTGCGCACCGGCTTCCGCAGGATCGAGATTAAGGATAACAATATCTGCGTGAACAACCAGGTGATTCTCTTTAACGGAGCGAATCACCACGATTATGACCCCAGGGAAGGCCGCACAGTCTCCTACGAGAAGATGAAGGAGGATGTGCTGATGATGAAGCAGCACAATCTGAATGCAGTCCGCTGCTCCCATTATCCGGCCAACGAATATTTCTATGACCTCTGCGACGAGTACGGCCTTTACGTGATCGATGAGGCGGATCTGGAATGCCACGGTTTTGAGTGGACGGGCAGATATACCTGGATCAGCGACGATCCCTCCTGGCGTACGGCCTACGAGGACAGAAGCCTGCGGATGGTAAAACGGGACAGGAACCACCCCAGCATTATCATGTGGTCCATGGGAAATGAATCCAGCTACGGCTGCAACTTTAAGACCACCGCTGAGGCCATCCGGGCTTTGGATGATACCCGTCTGATTCATTATGAGGGGGATTTTGAGGCGGAGACGGCAGACGTCTACTCCACCATGTACACCAGGATGAAGAAGCTCAAAGAGATCGCCGAGTCCGAGGGGCAGGGGAAAAAGCCTCACATTATGTGCGAGTACGGCCATGCCATGGGAAACGGGCCGGGAGGACTTAAGGCCCATCAGGACATGTACCGGAAATATAAGCGCCTCCAGGGAGGCTTTATCTGGGAGTGGTATGACCACGGCTTATACACTGAGCATGAGGGAGAGCCTTATTACTGTTACGGCGGCAATTACGGGGACTTCCCCACCAATGGGAATTTCTGCATCGACGGCGTGCTGATGCCTGACCGCACCCCGTCGCCGGCACTTTTAGAGTACAAGCAGGTGATCGCGCCGGTGGAGATTACCAGAAGCGACATGGATCAGGGAAGCATCCGCCTGCGAAATTACTATGATTTCCTGGGCCTGGATACCATCATGCTGAAATGGTATGTGGAGGAAGAGGGGCGTGTCATCCAGCAGGGAGAGGTAGAGGGATTATCGGCACCTGCCCATGAGGAGGAGACGGTGACGATTCCCTTCAAGGCCTTTGTGCCCCAGGAAAATACCGATTACTATCTGCGGGTGGAGGCCTGCCTGAAGGAGGATTCCCTCTATGCGCCAAAAGGCCATGTGATTTCCTTTGCCCAGTTCCCCCTGGATATCCGCAGGATCGCCATGACTGAGCGGGAGGCTTCCGAGAAGCTTCAGGTAAAGGAGGAGGCCGGTATTCTGACCGTAGAAAACAGCTGGATTTCCGTCCGCTTCCACAAGGTGTTCGGCCGCCTGCTGACCATGGAAGCCCAGGGAAAGACCTTCCTTACCGCAGGGCCGGAGATGACGGTTTACCGGGCCACCATCGACAATGACATGTTCAAGAAGGAGGACTGGATGAACAAATACTTCATCCAAAAGTCCAGTGAGCAGACGGAGTACGTCCAGGTGGAGGAGCAGGAAGGGAAAGTCCAGGTAGTGATGGGGAAATATTTTGGCTGCCTGAACCAGTCCTGGGGCTTCCATTGCCGGTACGAATACACCGTTCACGCCTGCGGCCAGCTGGAGGTAAACCTTACGGCAAAGGCTGTCCAGGAGGCGAAGACCCAGCCGGAATTCCTTCCCCGTCTGGGCGTGGTGATGCGGGGAAATCAGAGCTTCCAAAAGACCGCCTGGTACGGTCTGGGGCCGGGAGAAAATTATCCGGACAGCCGGGAAGCCTGCTGGATGGGCATTTTCGAGAGTACAGTGGATGAGATGCAGACGCCTTACGTCTATCCTCAGGAGAACGGGCACAGGGAGCAGGTAAGATGGTTTGGCATCGGAGACGGCGAGGATGCGCTTCTTTGCCGGACGGGAAAGCCTCTGGGGTTGAATCTGTCCAATTACACTGACGAATGTATTGAGGAGGCCTGCCATCCCTTCCAGTTAAAAAAGGCGGAGGATGTGATTATCCATCTGGACTACCTGCATTCTGGATTGGGAAGCAACAGCTGCGGCGAGGAACAGTTAGAGGAGTACAAGGTAAAGCTTCAGGACTTTGCCATGTCCTTCACCTTCCAGGCCGTGAAAGCCGATGAGCTGGTCAGCCAGGCGAGAAAGCGTTACTAAGCCAGGCGAGAAAGCGTTACTAAGCCGGGCGGGAAAGCGCTGCTAAGCGACTAAAGATATATGAGCATGGGAAACGCCTTAACCGGCGTTTCCCTAATGAAGAATAAGACGTTGAGAAAAGGAGCCGCGGGAAATGATGATTCGGGATCGTTTTTCAGAAAAGCTGAGAAGCCAGCTTCCCACAGATGACTGGCTGATTTTGGAGGAGGCCTACGAGCCGGAGGAAAATCTTAAATTTGAAAGCCTGTTTGCTCTGTCCAACGGGTATCTGGGAATTCGGGGAAGTCATGAGGAGGGGATGAAAACATCTCTTCCCTACCTGTACATCAACGGGGTATTTGACAAATCGGAGACCTTTATGCGGGAGCTGGCAGCTCTCCCTAACTGGCTGGGAATCCGCCTGTATGTAGAGAAAGAGCTGATCGGCGTAGAGAACTGCCAGATCCTGGAATACTCCCGTGCCCTGGATATGAAGAGGGCGGCGTTAGTGAAACGCCTGCGGCTGAAGGACAGAAAAGGCAGGGAGACGCTGGTGGAAGGCATACGGTTTGTGAGCCGCAGCCATGTCCATCGTATGGGAATCCGGCTTTACGTGACGCCGTTAAATTACAGCGGCCTTATCGAGGTGGAAAGCATAATCGACGGAAGCATTATCAACTTCTATGACGCGCCCCGCTTTAAGGTAAAGCATACCCGCATTACGGCAAATGAGAAGCTGGATGAGGACGGCATCTATATGGAAGCTGCCACCAGGGACAATGACCTCCATGTGGGTGTTGGCTGCCGGGTGGAGGCTTACCAGGACGGCGAACCGGCCTTAAAGAACCGTGCAGTAAGCGCCTTCGGCGAGCAGGCAGTGGAATTTGCCGACTTTACGGCGAAGCAGGGAGAGTGCGTGGAGCTGGTGAAGTACGTGTCCATGTATACCGAGAGAGAATGCCCCCGGTATGCACTTCATGTGCAGGTAAAGGAAGAAATCGACCGTTTTGTGGAGGATGGTTTTGATGCCGAGCTGGATGCCCACGCTGCAGTATACGCGGCCATGTGGGAATCTGCCGATATCCGGATTGAGGGAGATTTCGAGCTTGACCGGGCGGTTCGGTTTAATCTGTTCCACCTGATGAGTACTGGAAACGAGCGGGACGACCGGGTAAATGTGGGGGCAAAGCTTCTCACGGGAGAGGAGTACGGCGGCCATGCCTTCTGGGATACGGAGCTGTTTATGCTGCCCTTCTTTGCCTGGGTATTTCCGGAGACTGCCAGGAATCTGGAAACCTATCGCTATCATCTGCTGGATGCGGCCAGGGCCAATGCGAAAAAGAACGGATATCAGGGGGCCCAGTATCCCTGGGAGTCGGCAGATGACGGCACGGAGCAGTGCCCGGACTGGACCATCGAGCCGGACGGCACCTGCTACCGCTGCTATGTGGCCGTGTATGAGCACCATGTGACGGCGGCTGTGGCCTACGGAATCTACGATTACGTGAAGATCACGAAGGATATGGATTTCCTTCTGCACAAGGGGGCGGGGATCTTGACGGAGACCGCCAGATTCTGGGCAAGCCGCTGTGAATATGTAGCCGAGAAAGACCGGTATGAGATCCGCCAGGTGACCGGGCCTGATGAGTGGCATGAACCGGTAAACAATAATCTCTACACCAATTATCTGGCCAGATGGAACCTGCGCTACGTCCTTTCCCTGATTCAGGACATGGCCTCCGGCTATCCCGAGGAGTATCAGGCCCTTCTGGAAAAGACCGGCCTTACCGGGAAAGAAATGGAAAAATGGGATCAGGTACAGCAGAAGATTTACCTTCCCAGGAAAGAAGGCAGCGATCTTCTGGAGCAGTTTGAGGGATACTTTGACCTGGCCGATGTGGTCATTGAGGAATATGATGAAAATGACTGGCCCATACGGCCCAAGGCGCTGGAGCAGCTGAAGCGGAGCCAGACCCAGATCATCAAGCAGGCAGACGTGGTGATGCTTCTCCATCTTCTGGGGGAGGAATTTGCCCCGGAAACCATTCGGAGAAACTACAGCTACTACGAGAAGCGTACCCTTCACGGCTCATCCTTAAGTCCAAGCATTTATTCGGTGATGGGGCTTAAGGTGGGAGACGATTCAAAGGCCTACCGCTATCTGCGCCGGGCGGCCATGATTGACCTGCTGAACCTGCAGAAGAATACCAGAGAGGGCATCCATGCGGCCAATACCGGCGGCGTGTGGCAGACGGTGATCTTCGGCTTTGCCGGGGTGTCTGCCGGGGAGGACGGCATCCTTCACATCCGGCCCAATATGCCTGAGCAGTGGAAGAGCCTGACCTTCCGTCTCCATTATCTTGGTTCCTGGATTTCCTTTACGGTGACGCCGGACAATCAGGTGGAGGCAAAGCTTCTTTCCGGGAAGCATATGAAGGTGAATATTAACGGGATTGAGACGGAGATATAAGTGAAACAGCATAAGCGAAACAGAACGATAAGCGGGAGGATATGTTCATGAAAAAGTGGCTTGCGGTGGCCGGTCTTATTCTGGTAACGGTCATATGGGGAGGCGGGTTTGTGGCCAGCGATATGGCGTTAGGAAGCATGCAGCCCTTTCAGATTATGACGGTACGTTTCTTTCTGGCAGCTGTCCTGATGGGCATAATCAGCGCAGGCTCTCTTAAGGGAGTTGAATGGGAGGAGGCCCGTGCCGGTATTTTGATGGGGATCGCCCTGTATGCCGCCTTTTCTCTGCAGATTATCGGCCTCCAGTATACGACGCCGTCGAAGAATGCCTTCCTGACTGCCTTAAATGTGGTCATCGTGCCCTTTATCGCCTTTGTGATCCTGAAAAAGCGGATTGGGCCAAAGGGGATTTTGGGAGCGGTTATGTCGGTGTTCGGCGTGGCCCTGCTGTCCTTAAACGGAGATTTATCCCTGGGGCTGGGGGATGGCCTTACTCTGCTGTGTGCAGTAGGCTTTGCCTTCCAGATCTTTTTCACCAGTGAATTTGTGAAGCGCTACAGGGCCACGGTTTTGAATTTCGTGCAGATGGCCACGGCATTTGTCCTGTCTGCCGCAAGCCTTTTGATCAGCGGGCAGACTACCTTTGCCGTCACCGCCCAGGGATGGCTCAGCGTGCTTTACCTGGGTGTGGTCAGCACCACCATCTGCTACCTGCTTCAGACAGCCTGCCAGAAATACGTGGATGAGACGAAGGCAGCCATTATTTTATCCATGGAGTCGGTGTTTGGGACGCTGTTCTCCATTGTGATCCTGCATGAGGTAATTACGCCGCGGATGGTGGCGGGATGCGCCATCATCCTGGCGGCGGTGATTATCTCCAATCTGAGTGAAACGGAGGAAGGAAGCCATGAAATACAGGGCAGTAATCTTTGATCTGGACGGCGTGCTCTGCCATACCGACCAGTACCATTACCAGGCATGGAAGGCGGTGGCCGATGAGCTGGGGATTTATTTCGATGAGACCATCAATAACCGACTGCGGGGTGTAAGCCGCATGGAAAGTTTTTCCATCATCCTGGAGCGCTACGAGGGCGAAATGAGCCAGGAGGAGCGGATGGCATATGCAGAGAAGAAAAATGATATTTATAAAGAACTGCTGAAGCAGATGAGTACAGCCGACCTTTCCCAGGAGGTGAAGGAGACGCTGGATGCCTTAAGAGAGAGGGGTCTTAAGCTGGCCGTCGGCTCATCCAGCAAAAATGCCGGATTTATCCTGAAGCAGCTGGGCCTGGGCGAGTATTTTGATGCCGTTTCCGACGGCAACAATATCACCCGCTCCAAGCCCGATCCGGAGGTTTTTTTAAAGGCTGCCGAGTATCTGGATGAAGACCCGGCAGGCTGCCTGGTGGTGGAGGATGCCGAAGCTGGCGTCAAGGCAGCTGCCGCCGGAGGAATGGACTGCGCGGCCATTGGGGACGCGGCCAGTATGGTGGCTGGCGGTGGTGTGTCTAGTGTGGCTGCAGATGGCACTGTCGCGGCGCTGGGCCACAAGGTTTACTGTCTGGAAAGCTTTTCCGATCTCTTGAAGGTGGTGGAGTAAATGAACCGAGGTTTTTTGGAGGCGCTGCTGGGAAGTATTTCCGTGTCCGGGTATGAAGAGCAGATCCAGCAGGTGACCGAGCACGAGATGGCGCCCTACGCCGATGAAATCCGGCGGGATGAGATGGACGATCTGGTCTGCGTCCTGAACCCGGAAAGCCCGGTGCGGATTATGCTTTCCGCCCACACCGATGAGATAGGGCTGATGGTTTCTAACATTACCGATGAGGGAAGACTCCAGGTGATCGCCCGGGGCGGAATTGTGCCCGGCACTTATCCAGGGCAGCAGGTATTGATTCAGACTGTCGGCGGAGTGATCAGCGGCGTTGTGGAGGCTGACCGGAAGCTGTTTAAGAAGGAAGATCTCTGTCCCGCAGATTTCCTTGTGGACATCGGCGCAAAGGACAAGGAGGATGCCTGCCGCCTGGTGTCTCCAGGAGATCCTCTGGTACTGGATACCCATATCCGTCAGCTGGCAAACGGCCGTTTATCTGCCAGGGCGCTGGATGACCGGCTGGGCGTGTATGTGATTATGGAGGCATTTAAGCGGGCCCGGGAGATGGGCTGCAAGGCAGGGGTGTACGCGGCCTCCACTGTGGGAGAGGAGACGACGAAAAACGGCGCCTACTGGACAAGCTCCCGCATTTCTCCGAACCTTGCCATCGTGGTGGACGTAACCTATACCAGCGACTGCCTGGGCATGAACCCGGCCGAATCTGGGACGGTGGAGCTGGGAAAAGGGCCGGTGCTCTGCTTTAGCCCCATCGTGATGAAAAAGCTGAACAGGCAGATGGCAGCATGCGCAGAGGAAGCAGGCATTCCCATCCAGTGGGAGTCGGCCTCGCGCCTGAGCTATACCGATGGAGACCAGATTCATTTTTCTAATCAGGGCGTGCCCATTGTCCTGGTATCCCTTCCCCTGCGCTACATGCATATGCCCTGTGAGGTGGCAGATGAGAGCGATGTGGAAAACAGTATCCAGCTGATTGCCCGGTTTCTTGCAGGATATCCCTTTGAATAGTTGATGTTACAGTTCACGCTGGATTCTTTGGCCACTTTTCAGGTACTGGTCTGGCATTTTCAGCAAGTGAAAATGTCAGGCATGAACAGTACTAGTTGATGCCAGCTGCTGTCAGCAGGCAAATCTGGCAGTTGCGGCTCAAAATGCAATGTGGTATAATAGGAACACTTGCCGGGCATTACCAGGTCCGGTGCGGGAAAGCAAAGCCTTCCCGGCAAAGTGGAAATGAAATGGGTAGGAAAGAGAGCAATATGGCAACAATCAAAGAAATCGCCGAGCTTGCGGGAGTTTCCGTAACCACGGTATCCAGAGTCCTGAATTATGACGATACGCTGAACGTTCCAGACGAGACAAAAAAGAGGGTATTTGAAGCAGCAGACAAGCTGGAGTATCAGGTAAAAAGCAAAAAGAAGCGAAAGAAAAAACTGAAAATCGGCATGCTGTGCTCTTATTCGTTGGAAGAGGAGCTGGAGGACACATTTTACCTGTCTGTGCGCGTTGCAGTGGAGAAGAAGATCGAAGAGGAAGGATTTAAGAAATATTCGGTGAATGAAGAGGATACTCTGGAGGATGTGGCACACCTGGACGGGCTGATCTGCCTTGGAACCTTCAGCGGATCCATGATTGAGCGGGTAAAATCCTTTCAGAAGCCGGCGGTATTTCTGGATGCCGAAGGAGATCTGGATATGTTCGATTCGGTTGTGGTCGATATTGAGCATTCTGTGAAAAAGGTTCTGGGGTATTTTTTTGAAGAAGGCCATCGCCGGATCGCATTTATCGGCGGTCGGGATATTGATGCAGACGGGAGAGAGGTGCCGGATGCGCGGGAGCCTATTTTTAAGTCCTGGATGAAGGACAAGGGACTTTATCGGGAAGAATACATTAAAATTGGAGGCTACACCCCAAGGTATGGCTATCGTCTGGGAAAAGAGCTTCTGGAGCTTGCAGATCGTCCCACGGCAATTTTCACAGCCAACGATTCTCTGGCAGTAGGGTGCTATAAGGCCGTACAGGAGGCTGGCTTGAAAATCCCTGAGGACATCAGCATTATCGGATTTAATGACATTTCCATGGCGAAATATCTTCTTCCTCCGTTGACCACGGTGCATGTTCCGATGAATTTCATGGGAGCTCAGGCGGTGAATATCCTGGCGGAGCGCATTTACTCCAACCGGGAGATCAGCATGCATATATTTGTACCTGCCAAGCTGATTATACGGGAGAGCGTAAGCAGGCGGGAATAGGAAGGCTGGGGGAGAAAATCCGGATAAAAGGCCTGGAAAATCTTAATGCAGACATAGAAGTAAGAAGAGCAAGCAGAACGAGACGGCAGGAAAATGGGCCGTGGGTTCCGCTTGCTTTTTGCTTTTTCGGGAAGTGCGTGAGTTCCTTCTTTGCTTTTACAGGGAAAACATGCACAGCTTTCCCTATGACGGAAAAAAGTTTCAGGATCCCTTTCTGCAGCGGAATCGGTCAGGCGCCCTGCACCTACTGCGGAGGCGATGGCCTTCAGTAAAAAAAATTGCAGTAAGCTGTTTTTCGTAAGACTAGTAAAGACTTAGAGAAGACTTTAGGACAGCACCGGACAGCGTAACTTTACCTGAGGGAAACGATTGACAACAGCATAGCGAATGGCTATAATCCGAAGAAAGAAGGATCGTCAGCCATAAGACGAAACCAGGCCCGGGAAGACAGTGTTCCAAGCGGGCCTGGTTTTGGATTTGCAATCAGCGCGGAAATATGGCTGGTTTTGGCTGTACAGCTGAAAGGCAGAGCATTTATTTCGTTGGCAGACGAAAAGGAGGCAGGATATGAGCAGAATTTACGCATCGATGGAGGAATTAATCGGCAGGACGCCCCTTCTGGAGCTGGGCCGTATGGAAAAGAAGCTGGATCTCAATGCCAGACTTCTGGCAAAGCTGGAGTTTCGCAATCCCGCAGGCTCTGCAAAGGACCGGGTGGCTCTGTCCATCATCCGGGATGCCGTAAAGCGCGGTGTGTTAAAGGAGTGTTCGGTCATCATCGAGCCCACATCCGGAAATACCGGCATCGGTCTGGCTGCCGTAGCTGTTCCCATGGGCTACCGCACCATTATCGTCATGCCGGAAAACATGAGCAAGGAGAGGCGCCTTCTGATGAAGGCATACGGGGCAGAGCTGGTACTCACGGACGGTTCTAAGGGGATGGCCGGAGCCATCCAGAAGGCAGAGGAGCTGGCTGCGCAGATTCCCGGAAGCTTTATTGCCGGGCAGTTTGAAAATCCTGCCAATCCGGCAGCCCATTACGCCGCCACCGGCCCGGAGATTTGGGAGGATACAGATGGCAAGGTGGATATTTTCGTGGCAGGCGTGGGAACCGGCGGAACCATATCCGGCACAGGCCGGTTCCTTAAGGAGAAGAATCCGAATGTGCGCATCGTGGCCGTAGAGCCTGCCTCCTCACCCGTCCTTTCCGGCGGAAAAGCCGGGGCCCACGGCCTGATGGGCATCGGCGCAGGCTTCGTCCCCAAGGCGCTGGACACCTCTGTCTATGACCAGATTATCACGGTAACCGAGGAGGACGCCTACCGCGCAGGAAGGCAGTTAGTACAGATGGAAGGCATTCTCACCGGAATTTCCTCCGGCGCGGCCCTCTGGGCAGCGTTAGAGCTTGCCCGCCAGCCGGAAAACCAGGGGAAGACCATCGTGGCCCTTCTCCCGGATTCTGGAGAGCGGTATCTTTCCACGCCGATGTTTGCGGAGTAAGGAGGACTGCAAAATGAACATTGAACCAAACAGCGCCCTGCTTGTGATTGATATCCAGCAGGAGGATTTTCAGGAACTGCGGGAGGATAATATCCAGGAACCCCGATGGGAATGCATACGGAATGGAAAGCGGGTATTGGATATTTTCGGGCAAAGAAGCTTCCGGTGATTCAGATTAAAGAAGTGCACCGGGCAGATATGGTTGATTTCGGACGGGAGCTGGACGGCTCCGAGGGAATCCACTGCATGGAAAATTCTCCGTACACCGACTATGCCTGGCTGACTTACCCTCTGGAAGGAGAGTACCGGATTTCCAAGAGAAGGTACAGCGCATTCTTTGGGACTGATCTGGAGATCCTGCTGAAGGGCCTTCGTGTGGATACGCTGTACCTGATCGGCGGCCTGACCGATGTGTGCATTCATTACACGGCGGTGGATGCCCACCAGCATGATTACCATATTCGCGTGGTGACAGACGCTGTGGCCGGTTCCAGCAAGGAAGCCCATCAATACGCCCTGAAGGCCATCCAGTATCTGCAGAGGGATGCGCTGATTAACACAGCCGATTTGGAAGAGGTATAGGCAAAAGGATGGGCAAAAGGATAGACATCCCCGCCCTGATCCAAGGCATCAGGCCAGGCGCTTTTCATTAACTATCCTGGTTTTGCAAAAGAAGCTGCGCATTTCCCGACTGTATGGCATCCAGATGCCGGGAAATGCGCGCTTTTGGCCAGTCCCACCACCTTACCTGAAGGAGGGTATCAATGATTTCCTGATCAAAACGTTTTCGGATAACCCTTGCCGGAACGCCGCCCACAATGGTGTAGGGAGGAACGTCCTTGGTAACCAGGGCGCGGGCGCCGATAATCGCTCCGTCGCCGATGGATACACCAGCCAAAATCACCGCTTCATAACCAATCCAGACAT
>JAGHER010000221.1 GCA_017889125.1 Lachnospiraceae bacterium | reverse complement strand
GAAAATGCGGCAAGCACAAGAGCCAGCACTGCAATTTTTTTCTTCATACTCTCCTGCCACCTTCCTTTTCTTTTATTTTTCTATGATGAAATTGCTTCTTTCGCAATTATTTTTCTGAGTTAAGCTGTTTTATTTCTATATTAATTATGCAGGTATCCGCGATTACCCGGATTGTCCGGATAACCGCGCCCGCCTGCTTTGGGAAATGCTTCCCTTTTACTGATTACTGTAGCCGATAAATGGATTGGAGTTTCCATCGTACGGAAGTGCAGCAGTAAATGCGGCTGCTGCTGAGCCAAATCCGGCTGTCTGCACGCCTTCTGCCATAACCTTAATGTTCAGGCTTCTAAGTGAATCGCTTTCGGAAGCGGTAAGTATCCCATCCTCTTCCAGCGCGGCCAAAATTTCATTAGTTACCTTTTTGTCCATGTATACGGAAGTGATTGCCGGTTCCGCTGTTTTGGCTTCAGCTGCCAGTGGATCCTGATAGGTTGCAACATATACGTTGTACTCTATGCCGTCACCCTGCTCATCCTCTTCCGTCTTAATTGTTGTTGTATATGTGCTTTCTGCCCAGTCCCACTTGCTTCCATCTTTGGGCTTGACCAGATGGATGTATTCGTTATTGTCCAATTCGCTGGGAACGGCAATGTGTACTCTTACGTAGGCTTCCTCAGAGCCGGTATTGGTTACATCTACCTTTTTTGTCACTGCATCCTTTTCTTCTCCAGGATACAATTTGGAATTCTGCTCAAACTCTTCGTCCAGCCGAATGTCTACATTTCCCATGGTAAATACGTTGTCTTTGGCGTCATTGTCGGTAAAGTATGCCAAAGAGCCGCCTACCGCCAGGATTGCTGCTACGGATAATGCGAGAGCAGAGGATAATATGGTTTTCTTTTTCATGGATTATGCCGCCTTTCTTTGTTGATGAGGTTGAAATTGGTTAAGTCGATGGCTGGGTGGGAGACTCGGTAGGGGAAATCTGAGCCCAGGCTACTGCAGGACTAGAAATGTTTTCCAGTTGGACTGCGTAGGCAGTAAAGATGAGGGTTGGATAACTTCCGGAAGTTTTTATGGTTTCCATGTCCTGCTTTGTTACATCTTTCGAAACTTGTACCTTATTGTCTTTTAGCACATAAAAATCTCTATTTTCATTTAGAGGCTGGCCATTATTCGGATTCACAATTCGATAATAAACATTAGTTACTCCGTCTACAGATAAAGCTTGCCATTCATCTTTACCAATTCTTACATTCTCTTCAGTAAACTCTCCAAAAAATGTACTGTAATTGTCTGATGGTTCAATTTTTACAAACAAGTAACAAGGTTCGCTTCCCGCTTTTACTGTCACTTGCGGGTCTTTTATTATTTCTGAACCTGGAATCATTTTTGCATAGCGTACATTACCATCTCCTGATGGGTTCTTCTCAGTCAATTCAATTTCTACATCACCTGCTGTAAATGTATTTCTAATTGTGACTGTACTGTCCGTCAGCCAGGCCATGGTCGCTCCTGCAACGCCTCCGCAAACCAGCATCGCTGCCATTAATATGGCGATTGTTTTCTTCTTCATAGGAAGGCACTCCCTTCTTCTGAAAATGGTTGACTAAACTTCATTTTGCCGCCTGCCTGGAATATTCGGCTGGCAGGCGGCGATCATTATTTTAATTTTATATCATAGATAAATTTACAAATTATAGTGTAATGTATTTATTCAATAGGAGCTTCGGTGCTTCCTTCAACTGATGTTGTAGGGCCAAAATCTTTCGGCCATGCCTTCATTGCGTCTGTAGCAGAAGTAAATCCATCAGCCTGAACAGCGCATGCGGTAATTGTAATTTGTTTATTCAGGTATTCATTAAGGTTCTTTTCATTCTTCTCTGCAGCTTCGGACTTGTCAATGTACGCATCTTTAGTAATCATAAAATTATCAAATACTTCTAAATCCAAATCTTCGGCAGTACCATCAATTGGCTGCTCCTTGTAGTAATAGCCAGTATAGCCATCCGTTGTAATCGCCGTCCAACCATTATTAGTAATTTGCTCCGCAATCTGAACGTACTCGCTTCCATTTTCCATTTCTGTATCTTTCAATGCCTCAATAGCACTAATCGGATTATTTACATGAATAAACACATAGCACTTTTCACTATCTTCATCAATATGCACAGTCGGATTCTTAACATATTCATGATTCGGCATTAATTTATAGATGTTTCCCAAAACCTTGTCAGCAAGGTCTACGTCGTCTACTTCCACAATTTCTTCGCCGACCTTTTTTGCCGGAACACCTAATTCGGTAACCCTTGCCTCATCCAGAGAAATCTGAACATTATTCCCTACCGTAAAAGTATTATTTACCGTTTCAGTCGTCTGGGTCAAATACGCAAACGTCCCCCCAACAGCTCCTACACACACCATCGCTGCCGCCATACCTGCAATAATCTGTTTCTTCATACTCGTTTTCTCCTTTCTCGCACATTTCGTGCCCTTTCATTGTTTTTCTTTTTATCATCAAAGCCCGCTAAGGCTTTAACTTCTCACCTATGGCCCTTAAGCCATTTTCACTTTCCAGTTAGTTTTCCGGATTAGCCTTCCGGTTTTCGTTTTCCAGCCTTTCCCGGGCAGCTTTTTCTTCCGCCTTCTTCTTATCAATGGCATCAGCCTTGTCGATTAAGTCCGGCACAAAGGTTAAAAGAAGGACAATCAATGCCGCGCTGGCGGCCAGATACATTCCCGGAGGCTTGGTCACATAATCGGAAAAATACCCCAGACCGGGAATACAGAACATGGGCTTCCCGATGAGATTTTCATAATGCACCGGGCTTCCGTCATGGATAATGTTTCCTGCATCGTCCCGATTGGCAATTCCCTGGGTGTAAAAGCACTGCTCCTCGGGGTCAATGTCATATACCTGATGGGTTGCCACCATCAGTTCCTCATTCATCACAAAGGTGATATTGTCGCCCACCTGTATGGAAGTGGGATCTACCTTTTTTACATAAATCAGGGAACCTACCGGGTACTGGGGCTCCATGCTTCCGCTGAGAATCGCATAAGGCGTCAATCCGATGACACGCACCCCAGTCAGCAGAATGGCCAGTATCACTACCGCCGCCACCAGCAGGGTGGTCACCCCATTCCATATTTTTTTCAATGTCCGATTCATGGTTTCATCCTCTCATCCCTGAATTTCATTTATACTGCACCCCACATTAAACCTGCACCGCCTCATCCGGCATCTCGCGGTCATCCATTGCGCCGTCGATCAGCTTGATGAGCTCCAGCAGACTGCGGAAGCTCCTTGTTTCTTTTTCATCCAGCCAGGTCACCTGCCCCTGCCATGTGGCGTTTTCCTGGCTGATTACATGCACGACAAATGTCTCTTTCTTCTGCATTGCTGCACCCCTCTGTCCCGGAACCTTCCACCGTGTATACCGCGAAACTGGCCTCGGTCTTTCCGTCCCCGCTGATCTCCTTCCATCGTTTTTCCAGCCGCTCTGCGACTTTCTTTCCGTCTGCCTCTTTGGCCCCGGCCAGCAGAACCAGATATTGATTCCGGCTGTAACGGGTGTAGGCATCCCCCGTTCGCACACCTTCCAAAATGACCTGGCGCAGCATTTCCATCTTCTTTTCAAAGACGGCATCTGCACTGTCCTTTTCTCCGGATTCTGCCTTAATCGCCGCCACCATCAGCGTGCTTTCCATTCCCAGCCGCTCCTCATTTCTGGATATGATGTGGTAAATGTCAAGAAAGCTTGGATAGCTGCATTCGTAAGCTCCGCGGATTTCACCTGGCTCCCGCAGGCCTTCCTTCACTCCGGTGAGTGCATTGGCCGCATACAGCAGCTGGCCGCTCTCGCTGCGGTACTTTGCCATCACCTGGTCCATGGAACTGACTCCCAGCTCTTCGTAGAAAAGGCGGGTGGCGTCCTCATAGACCTTCTGGGCTTCCTTGTACCGGTGGAGAAACATCAGGCAGTCAATCTGCACCGCCTGCCACTCATCGTAAGGATGCATCTGGCTGGCCGCGGAGCAAAGCTCCAGGATCGTCTCGTACTGCCCCTGCTCCTTTAACATGCCGCAGAGGCGGTTCAGGCAGTCGAAATATGATTTCTGATAATGCGCGCCTTCTATGGTGGCCCATTCCTCCCCGCTGAGCATGGGAAGAAATTCTCCCGTATAATGCTGACAAAAATCCATCAGCAGCGGCTGCCATTCCTCCGCTGCCGCCGTTCGGATTTGGGATAGAAGCTCATCCAGATAAGCCGTATCGGAGTCCACATGGTAATCCAGCGAAAAATAATAGCGGGATTTTTTCAGCACTATGTATTGCCCCTCCGGGAAATCCGATCGGGCTACGGCACGGCGCAGAAGGTAAATCTGCTGGCGCAGGCTGTTGGCCTGACGCTCCAGGCTTTCATCGCCGGACTGCATTCCTTTTATCAGCTCGTCCCGGGACAATCCCTGGTCCCCGGCCTTCAGCAGCATGAGAAAAATCTGCATGCATTTGCTTTTCATATTGGTATCCAGCCGTATCTCCCGGCCGTAATAGGTCAGTGAATATCCCCCGAGAAATCGGGCGTAAAATCCGGTATATGGCCGCTCCTTCATCGCATCTCCTTTGTCAACGAATGTATACATTAGTTGACATCCATCCATTTTCTTCCAAGTGGGAGAAATCGGGGATAACACATTGCAAACAAAGACATTCGCCGAAAAAAAAGCCCCGAAGTGGGGCGAGAAATGATTTTGAGGACGAAAAAAGAGCTGTCAACCAATGTATACATTGATTGACAGCCCCAGCTCATTGACTGATGACAGTATAGCATACCATATGTCAAAGAAAGCATTTCATCCAATAGAAAAAAACGACTTTTTAACAAAAAGCATTTATGGACATATGTATTTCCGGCGGAAAATGGACGCAAAAAAGCCCTCCCGCCTGAAACTCCCACACAGCTTATGGTTCCTGTGTCAAAGGGATTCAGGCCGGGAAGGCCTTTTTACGCAGGCTTTATCTGCGCCTGCCGGTTATTTTATTTCGTTCCTGTAAAGCTTATTTAAAGACTTGTTCAAAAGCTTAATTATGAAGCTTATTTATTCCTGCCGCTGAGCTTGCTCATCACCCAGACAGCTGCCATAATAACCAGACATGCCACGAAGATGCCGCCCATGCCTTTTGCCATAATCTCAAGGGCAATCATTAAACGATCCATATATCTAATCTCCTTTCAGCGCTCCGCAAATCCCATCTGGATTTACAGGAATCTGGTTACCAGGTTAATGACGATACCGCCGGCAATTACGGATGCGATCTGGCCGGATACATTGGCGCCTGCCGCATGCATCAGGATAATGTTTCCAGGCTCTTCCTGGGCCGCCAGCTTCTGCACAACTCTGGAGGACATGGGGAAGGCCGAGATTCCTGCCGCACCGATCATGGGGTTTAACTTGTTCTTGCGGAACAGGTTGACGATCTTGGCAAATACAACGCCGCCGATGGTGTCAAATACGAAGGCCAGCAGACCGATTACCATAATCATGATGGTGTCCACATTTACGAAGGCGTCTGCACGCATGCTGAAGGAAATGGTGATTCCTAAAAGCAGCGTAATCAGGTTTGCCAGCTCATTCTGTGCCGTGTCGGACATGGTCTTTAATACGCCGCACTCCCTAAGCAGGTTTCCGAACATCAGGAAGCCTACCAGCGCTACGGAGGAGGGAGCAATAAAGCCAACGATGATGGTTACCACGATGGGGAAGGCGATGCGCATGGTCTTGGAAACAGAACCAGGCTGATATTCCATATGGATGGTACGCTCCTTCTTGGTGGTTACCAGCTTAATGGCAAAGGGCTGCACGATGGGCACCAGTGCCATGTACGAATAGGCGGCTACCGCAATGGGGCCGATATAATTGGAGTGAAGCACCTGGGATACCAGAATGGAGGTAGGGCCGTCCGCCGCACCGATGATGCCGATGGATGCCGCATCCTTTAAATCGAATCCCATAAGGGTTGCCACACAGATGGCAAAGAAAATTCCAAACTGTGCCGCTGCGCCAAAAAGAAACATAACGGGCTGGGACAGCAGGGGGCCGAAATCGATCATGGCGCCGATACCGATAAACAGCAGAACGGGCATAGCCTCGGCGGCCTCAATTCCTACCTCAAAGAGCCACTGTACAACACCGTTTACCTCGCCTACGCCGGACATCATCTGATTAATCACGCCGCTGTTGGGGAGATTGACCAGAATCGCGCCAAAGCCCATAGGCAGAAGCAGAGACGGCTCATACTCCTTCTTAATCGCAAGCCAGATCAGCGCGATTCCCACCGCATACATCACGATCTGCTGCCATGTGACCGCCATGATGCCTTCAACTAAATATTCCATACCATTTCCTCCTGTATTTTTTCGAAAATCGGAGGCTTCATCTCCCAAAGGCCTGCTCTCCGCCTGAAACCCTTGCCTGAAATTTGAAAAAGACTTTTACTGCATGGCCAAAGCCCTGCGGTAAAAGTCTTGCTATTTCAATTCCCAGCGGATCGCTCCAAGACTTTTGCCATGAAAGCGTATCGTTCTGACGCCAAAGAATCCACCCTTTAGCAGTGGAAGCTACTCCCTTTTCCACTGGTCATTATACTGCATTTTCTTGCAATTGTCTTGTGTTTTTTTCATTTTTTTGTAAATATTCCGTTAAGAAATTACAGATTAATTCATTTTCTGCGGGAACGCTGATATCACTGGGGCTTCAGCATCCCCAGATGGGTGCGGATCTGATTCTGGATCATCTCCATGGCCACCTGATTGTACCCGCCCTCCGGCACAATGATATTGGCATTGCGCTTGCTGGGCTCCACAAATTCCTCGTGCATGGGCTTTACCGTGTTCAGGTACTGGCTGATGACGGACTCCAGGCTCCTGGCCCGCTCCATCACATCCCGCTGGATCCGCCGGATGATCCGCAGGTCGCTGTCCGTGTCCACGAAAATGCGGATATCCATCAGGTCGCAAAGCTCCTTGTTCTCAAAAATCAGTATTCCCTCCACGATCACCACCTTGCCGGGCACGATGGTAATGGTATTTTTGCTCCGGTTGTGCACCTTGTAATCGTAAATGGGGCACTCCACCGGCTCCCCGGCCTTAAGCCTGCGCAGATGCTCGATCATCAGCTGTGTGTCAAAGGCATTGGGATGATCATAATTGAGGTGCGTCCGCTCCTCGTAGGTCATGTCATCGTGAGCCTTGTAATAATTGTCATGCTTCAGAATCGTCACATGATCCTGAAACTGGCTTGCAATCTGGTTGGTCAGGGTGGTCTTGCCGCTGCCTGATCCTCCGGCAATGCCGATTACCAAAACTTCTTCCATGTTTATTCCGCCTTTGCCTTTTCATGCGATTAATTATTCTGCTATTGAACCAAAACCCTTACTTATCGTTTCTCTCCCGGTCCTGGCGGATCAGCCTGCGGATGGCCTCCACCGCCACCCGGATAGCTGCCTCCGTGTCATGAACCTGCTCATCAGGAAGGCCCATAGCCCGCCGTGTCTGATTGGCCACCGCCAGAAGCACCGCACCGCAGCGCACCCGGCGCACACCGGCCACGATAAAGAGGGCTGCCGACTCCATCTCCGATGCCAGAGCGCCGCAGCGGATCCAGGCCTCCCATTTATTGTTCAGCTCATAGGATACCGGCATGGTATCCGGGGAATGCTGGCCGTAGAAATTGTCCTTGCACTGCACGACTCCCACATGATAAGGAAGCTTCAGCGCTTCTGCCGCCTCCTTAAGGGCTGCCGTCACCGTAAAATCCGCCACCGCCGGATACTCAATGGGAGCATACTCCCGGCTGGTCCCCTCGAAACGGATGGCTCCCGTGGCAATCACCACATCACCGCCCAGTACTTCCGGCTGCATCCCGCCGGAGGTGCCCACCCGGATAAAGGTATCGGCGCCGCAGTGCACCAATTCCTCCATAGCAATAGAAGCCGACGCGCCGCCGATGCCCGTGGACATGACGCTGACCCGCTCACCATCCAGGGTGCCGGTGTATGTAGTAAATTCCCGGTTCTGGGCCACCTTTTCCGGATGGTCAAAATGTGCCGCAATCTTCTCACAGCGGCCCGGGTCGCCGGGCAGGATCACATAGCGGCCCACCTCGCCGGGCGCTACATCGATGTGATATTCCCGGTTTCCCTGTGCATATACCAATCCCATATGTCTGCACCTCTCTTCCTTATTCTAAAAGTCCCGCCGGGCGCATAGTCTCTAGTGATGGAACAGGCGGATTCCCGTAAAGGCCATGGCCATGCCATACTTATTGCAGGTCTCGATTACCTGATCGTCACGGACAGATCCGCCCGGCTCCGCAATATACTTTACACCGCTCTTGTAAGCCCGGTCAATGTTGTCACCAAAGGGGAAGAAGGCGTCAGAGCCCAGGGCAACGCCCTCCATCTGATCCAGCCAGGCCCGCTTTTCTTCTCTGGTAAATACCGGCGGCTTTACCTTAAAGATCCTCTCCCAGGCGCCGTCTGCAAGCACATCCATGTACTCCTCGCCAATGTATACGTCGATGGCATTGTCCCGGTCAGCCCGTTTGATGCCGTCCACAAACTGAAGGTTCAGCACCTGAGGAGCCTGGCGCAGGAACCAGTTATCCGCCTTCTGTCCGGCTAGTCTGGTGCAGTGCACTCTGGACTGCTGGCCTGCGCCAATGCCGATGGCCTGGCCATCCTTCACGTAGCAGACGGAATTAGACTGGGTGTATTTTAGGGTAATCAGGGAAATCAGCAGATCCCGCTTTGCGCTTTCCGGGATTTCCTTAATATCGGTCACCACATTGGCAAGAAGGGCTTCATTGATATCCAGCTCATTTCTGCCCTGCTCAAAGGTAATGCCGAATACCTGCTTGCGCTCGATGGCATCGGGAACATAATCCGGATCGATCTGAATCACATTGTAATTTCCCTTCTTCTTCTCCTTCAGAATCTCCAGGGCCTCCGGCTCGTAACCGGGGGCAATCACGCCGTCAGAAACCTCTCTCTTGATGATCCGCGCAGTATCCACATCGCACACATCGGAAAGGGCAATGAAATCGCCGAAGGAGGACATCCGGTCAGCGCCTCTGGCTCTGGCATAGGCACAGGCCAGGGGAGACAGCTCGCCCATATCATCCACCCAGTAAATCTTTCTCAGCACCTCATCCATAGGAAGGCCCACTGCCGCACCGGCGGGAGACACATGCTTGAAGGATGTGGCCGCAGGAAGGCCGGTGGCCTTCTTTAATTCCCGCACCAGCTGCCAGCCGTTAAAAGCATCGAGAAAATTAATGTAGCCAGGCTTTCCGCAGAGCACCTGAATGGGAAGGTCCCGGTCTCCCTTCATAAAAATCCGTGAAGGCTTCTGGTTTGGATTGCATCCGTATTTTAATTCAAGTTCTCTCATGATTGATCCGTCTCCTTTTTCTCACTCGTCTAGATTATTCCGATTTGCCGTACTCTTTTTCTGTGCAGGTTTACTGATTCTTATTCACGATTCTGGTCTCACTGCTTCCGTCCTCCAGGTTTATGAAGCGCACAAACAGAGACACCTTGTTCTCCGGGTTCAGGTTCTCCCAGAGCAGGCTGGTAAACTCATCGATTCCGCCGGAAATGCCCACCAGCTTTGGCTCGCCCTCGAAGCTGGGAAGGGGGTTGCCGTCATGCATATAGGTGTGGATGAAATGGCCCTCTCCTGCTGCCGGATTCTCGTAGGCAAAGGTATAGCGCTGGCAGGAATCGGGATTGCCGTTATTGCTCTTTAAGATGGACATGGCGTAATTAAAGCCGCCGTTCCCCAGGTGAATGATTCCAGAAATCCGGGGAGTGTAGTTGGGTGCATCCGGCTCAAATTCCCGGCAGCGCAGAGACTGCTCAAAGGTCAGCTGCTTGTCCATGCCCTCGTAGATGGTGTCGGTCTGATCGCCATTGGTCACGATGATCTTATTTCCCAAAACCCGAACCGGTGCGTAGATAATCAGGCTGGGGTCCGTAAGCTTGGACGGGTCAAAGGCCTGGGTACGGATCCCTTCTCCGTCCTCCACGAAAATCCGGTTGCGGCTGTTCTCGCTGCGGCCCATGATAAAATACGCGGTCACCGCTTTCTTTCCGTCCTCTGATTTTCCAATCACAATCCCTCTTCCAGGATATGCATTGTTCTTTAACTCCTCTGCCAATGAAAGCATCTGCATGGTAAAATTCTCCTTTCTTGTTTGAAGCCGGTTTTGTTTCTTTTTTAAATAAGATAAAAGGCGTGCGTCTTTTGCGGAGCATATTACTTAATTAGGAAATGCCGTTTTCTATTAAATAAAAAATCCGCCTGAGCGCGCCAAAAAAAGCTGCCCAGGCGGTCGGCTGTCATTCTTCCACGTGCTCCCTGTGGTTTTCTCCACTGATCCGCCAGTCGCACGTTCTATGACTATCATATAGTATGCGCAGAAATTACGCAAGTATTTTTTCTGAGGCATCCTTTATCGATACCTTCTTTGAAGTATCGAAACAGTTTACTTGCCACCCACAATACAACGGGCCGCTGCATGCATACTGGCAGTGCGCTCTCGTTCGTTCTGTCTTATTTTGGGCTCAATTGTCTTGTTTAATTCAACCACATCACAATGCGTAACCGTCCGCACAATTTCTCGCTCATGTACTACTGATGATGCTTTCTTTGCAAAAGAAGCAATAGTTTTTGTGTTCCCCTGCATAATATAACTCTCCATATTCCTTGTTATCCAATCAGTTTCTTT
>JAGHER010000026.1 GCA_017889125.1 Lachnospiraceae bacterium | reverse complement strand
CTACACCCGAAAACAGCTCCCCCCAATAAACTCCCGAATAATGGAATTTTTCGGCACATCCTCACTGCTGACCCCCAGGAAGTAATCCAGGAATTTCAGCAGGCGCTTGGCCTCGGTGTACTCCGGGCTGTCTGTGGGAATCCCGAAAAGGATCGGCTCTGCGTACTGCTTAAGCACCGCCAATTCATAGACCAGGGCGGAATTAAACATCACATCGGCCTGCTCCTGGTAGGGGAAAATATTCTCCTCTTCACCTCGGCGGACAGAATTCCACATGCGGATGGTGTCCTGGGCCGAGGCCCCTCTAGTTCGGGCGTCCCGCACCATCCGGCGGATCAGCCGACCGTCTGCAGTGGGCACCCGGTTGTGCTCGTCGATATTTAAGGAAGTGAGGGCGCTGATGTAAATCTTAAACTTGCTCTCCTGGGGAAGGGCGTAGGACAGCCGGTCATTGAGGCAGTGGATGCCCTCGATCACCAGGATATCCTCCGGTCCCAGAGCCAGATAATCGCCCTTATATTCCCGCTCTCCGGAAATAAAATTGTAGTGGGGAAGCTCCACCCGCTCACCCTTAAGAAGCCTGGTCATGTCTTCATTGAACTGCTTAAGATCAAGGCACTCCAGGGCCTCGTAATTGTAATTTCCCTTCTCATCCCGCGGGCTGTCCACCCGGTTCACAAAGTAATCGTCCACTGCAATGGGATGGGGCTTAAGTCCCATGGCCATCAGCTGGATGCTGAGCCGGTGGGAAAAGGTGGTCTTTCCCGATGAGGATGGCCCGGCGATCATCACCAGCTTCTTGGAGGGCTCTGCGGCTATGCGGCTGGCAATCTCCCCGATGCGCTTTTCCATCAGCGCCTCCTCGATGAGGATGGTCTGCCCGGCCTTTCCCTGAGATATCCGGTCGTTAAGGCTTCCCACATTGGCCAGATCCAGACGCTCGCCCCATTTGGAGGTCTCGCTCAGCACGCTGAACAGTTTATCCTTAGGAACAAAGGGCTCTACCCGCTTGGGATCATCCTGAGGATAAAGAAGTACAAAGCCGTCATGATAGAGAACAAGATCAAAATATTTCAGATAGCCCGTATTCTGCACCATGTAGCCATAAAAATAATCTTCAAAGCTGCCAATACTGTAAATGTTCACGCTGGACACCCGACGATAACGGAAAAGCCGCTCCTTGTCATACATCCCGTGCCGGTGAAAAAGCTCGATGGCCTCGGAGGTGGGCATGTTCCGTTTCATAATGGGAATCTTCTGTGCCACATACTCCTTCATCTTTTCCTTCACCTGATCCAGAAACTCCTGAGTCAGAATAAAGTCAAGGGATGGATTCACAAACAGTCCGTTCCCCAAAGAAAAATCCACCGTAAGCTTTCGGATGTGCCGCACTCCAGCCACATCGTAAAAGGCCTTCAGCATAAGGAAGGTCAGACTTCTGCGGTAGGTAAGCTGTCCCGCACCGTCCCTGGCGGTGATAAAGCGCAGGTCACTGCATTCCGTCACCTTCTTATGCAGCTCCTGCAGCTTTCCGTCTGCCTGCACCAGAAGGATATCCTCCTCCCACTGGGGCTGATACTCCTGGGCAACCGTCAGCCATGTGGTGCCGAAGGGATATTCTTTTTTCTCTCCGTTAATCACAATCTGGACCATAAATGCCTCCTGTCTTTATTTCTGCTCTGCCCTTTCACAATCTACATCTACACCACCGCTGCCGGGAAAATCACCGGAGCTTTTCGAACAGCCACTGCATCTCCCAGTTTTTCCTTTAAATAAGATTCCATGAACTCCATAAAAATGTGTTCCAGACCATAATGGCCTGCATCAATCACCGCCATCCCTCTTGCCAGGCTGTCGATTCCCTGGTGATGGCCAATGTCCCCGGTAATGAGCACCTGGGTCTTCTGCCCCAGAGCTGCCTCAATCATGCTGCCGCCGGAGCCAGGGGAAAGGGCACAGTCGGTAAGAAGGGCTTCCGCTTCCAGATCACCGTACACCGTCACAAAGGGAAGGCCGAACCGCTCCTTCACCAGCTTCGCCAGCTGCCCCAGGGTAAGGGGCGCAGAAAGCTTCCCGGCCTTTCCAATGCCGTACATCTGCCCCTGAAGCTCTCCCTCCGGCTCCAGTATCCGGCAGTCCTTAAGCCCTAACCGGGCAGCTGCCAGATCAGCCATACAGCCGGGGGCGCTGTCAAAATTTGTGTGCATGGCGTAATAGGATAAGTCCGCCTGAATCATCCGCAGCACTCTCCGGCCAATAAAATCCTGGTCATTTATCTTTTTTAGGGGCTTGAAAATCAGCGGGTGGTGGGTTATCAGTAAATCCGCCCCCGCCGAAATGGCATCCTCGATCACCTGATCCTCTGCATCCAGAGCCAGATAGATGGTTCTCACTTCCTTGTCGCTGCGCCCGGCCAGAAGCCCCGGATTATCCCAGCTGCAGGCCATCTCCTCCGGCGCCAGCTCCTTAAGTACCGCTAAAATGGCATCACATCGCATCTTTTGCCTCCTTTATCCACGTAAGCTGTTCCAAGGCCGTCTCTCTGGCTGTCCTGGCCCCCGGCGTATCCTGTGCCTCCAGGGCCTTAAGTATCCCCTTAAGGCGTCCCTCCTCCTGGCAGAGATAGTCCAGGAGCACCGGATTCTTCTCCGCAATCAGGAGCTTCCCGTAAAGGTATTCCCAGGGCTTTTCGTATCCCCAGGGGACTTCACCGTTTCGGGGGACTTCACCGTTTCGGGGGGCTTCGCTGTTCAGGGGGGCTTCACCGTTCCGGAAGGCTCCACATTTCCGGCAATCTTCGCTGTCCCCATCCCCCCGGCGAACCCCCATCACCGTATAGTATTTCCCTTCATCCAAAGTCATGGCCTCACGGGAAATGAAAAATCCCTGTTCCTCCAAATATCGCCGGACCTTATCCAGCTCCGACTGGGGCGAAAGGATCCAGGTTTTCACCGTATCCCACATATGGCGTCCGTCCTCCAGAATATGTATCACCAGCTGGCCGCCCATCCCGGCAATCACCACCGTGTCCGCCTCATCAGGGCCAATCTCCTTAAGGCCGTCGCTTAAGCGAACCTGAATCCGGCTCTCCAGCCCTCTCTCCCGGATATGCTCTCTGGCACGGCAAAGAGGGCCTTCCCGCACATCTGCGGCTACTGCACCTGCACAGATCCCCTCCTCCGTCAGATAAATAGGAATATATCCGTGGTCAGTACCGATATCGGCCACCCGGCTTCCCCTGGGCACAAAGGAAGCCACCAGCTCCAAACGCTTCGATAATTTCATCAATCTCTCCTGTCAATCATCAAATTAATTTTCCGTCATCTAAACAGCCTTTTCTATCACAAAAAATCCTTCCCGTCATTCAGACAGGCTTTTCTACCATCCAATAATCTTTTCCGTCACGCAAACAGCCTTTTCCATCATCAATAATCTTTTAATCATCCAGATAATCTTTTAACTTCCTGCTCCTGCTGGGATGGCGGAGCTTTCTCAGGGCCTTGGCCTCAATCTGCCTGATCCGCTCTCTGGTCACATTAAACTGGCGGCCCACCTCCTCCAGTGTCCTGGGACGGCCGTCATCCAGGCCGAAACGGAGCCGCAGCACCTTCTGCTCCCGGTCCGTCAGGGTATCCAATACCTCCATCAGCTGCTCGTGAAGAAGGGTAAAGGCCGCCGCATCCGCAGGAACGGCCACATGTTCATCCTGAATGAAATCCCCCAGATGACTGTCCTCCTCCTCGCCGATAGGTGTCTCCAGGGACACCGGATCCTGGGAAATCTTCATAATCTCCCGCACCCGCTCCACCGGCATATCCATCTTCTCGGCAATCTCCTCCGGAGTGGGTTCCCGCCCCAGCTCCTGAAGAAGCTGGCGTGAAGTGCGGATCAGACGGTTGATGGTCTCTACCATATGGACGGGGATCCGGATGGTTCTGGCCTGGTCCGCAATGGCTCTGGTGATGGCCTGGCGGATCCACCAGGTAGCATAGGTGCTGAATTTATAGCCCTTGGTGTAGTCAAATTTATCCACCGCCTTGATTAAGCCCAGATTTCCCTCCTGGATTAAATCCAGGAACTGCATGCCCCGCCCCACATAGCGCTTGGCAATGCTTACCACCAGGCGGAGATTGGCCTCCGCCAGCCGCTTTTTCGCCGCCTCGTCCCCCAGCTCAATCCGCTTTGCCAGTTCAATCTCCTCGTCCGTGGACAAAAGGGGCACCTTCCCAATCTCCTTTAAATACATGCGCACCGGATCCTCCAGGCTGACGCCCTCGGGAACCGACAGATCGATATTCTCCATATCGATCTCTTCCTCATTCTCCAGATTTTCCTCGGAAAAAAGATCGGCATCCATCTCCAGGTCATCCTCGGAAATCCGCAGCACATCCACGTGGCTGGCATCCAGGAAATCATAGATCCGGTCCCACTGCTCCGCACTCAGAACCTCCGGTCGGAAGTATTCCTGAATTTCTTTTTCCTCCAGGACATTCTTTTTCTTCTTCGCAATGTCCAGAAGGCCGTTCAGTTTCTCATGCAACGTAAGTGTTTTCTCTTCCATGTTTCCCCATCCTTCCACAGCGCTTACCGCTAGTTTATCCCTTCATCCAGCGAAATATGCAGGCTGCG
>JAGHER010000220.1 GCA_017889125.1 Lachnospiraceae bacterium | reverse complement strand
CCCTGGCTGGTCAGAGCCATCAAAAGCCGGTCAATCTCAATGGCAAAGCCCACCGCCGGAGCCTTTTTCCCAAACTGCTCCAGAAGGCGGTCATAGCGGCCGCCGGTGACGATGTAATCGCCGGTGCCGTAGGTATATGCCTTGAAAATAATGCCGGTGTAGTACTGGTATTTGCTTAACATCCCCAAATCAAAGGAGACGTAGTCGGAAAGCCCGTAATTCTCCAGAATAGCATGAACCTTCTCCAGCCGCTCGATGGCAAAGAGAGCCCGCTTATTGGTGGTCAATGCCCTGGCCTCCCGGATCCGGTCAATGGAACCGAAAAGCTGAGGGATGGCCAGGAATGCGGCCTTCTGCTCCGTGGAGATCTCTGCGGTATCTAAAACCTCCTCCACGCCGAAGAAGTTTTTATTCTCAATCCGCTCACGCAGAAGCTCCTGGGTCTCCTCGTCCAGGCCAGCTTCCTCCACCAGGCCGCGGTAAAATTCCACCTGGCCAAGCTCTACCTGAAAATCCTTAAGGCCTGCGGACTTCAAACAATCTACCACCATGGCGATCATCTCCGCATCGGCATCACTGGAATCGTCACCGATCATCTCCGCGCCGCTCTGGGTGGTTTCCTTAAGCCGTCCCTGGTAGCTGGTATTGTTGGTATAGGTTCGCTCCAGATAGCAGAGCCGCAGGAGGCTGCCCTCATCTGGAAAATATTTAGAAACGCACCGGGCAATAGCCGGTGTCATATCCGGCTTCAGCACCAAGGTGCTGTTGTCCCGGTCAAAAAACTTAAACATCTCCCGGGAGCTTACGCTTCCCCGGTCGCGGCTGAAAATATCAAAATATTCAAAGGCCGGTGTCTCGATGTGCTGGTAGCCATACTGGTACAGGACTTTCAGGATCTGTTCCTGCACTTTAAGCTTCTGCCGGCACTCCTTGCCGTAGATATCCCGGACGCCTTCCGGGGTATGAATCAACTGAATGGCCATGAGTTCTCCTTCTCTTTTCTCTCTCATTTTCTTTTGGGAAACGATTGCCTTGTCTCCTCACGCATCGCCTCGTCTCCTGATGCATTCTCTGTTCAGATAATTTCAGGCACTTTCACGTGGTGCAGTGCTACCATGACAGCGTGCTTTTTTCATTATATGGGAGGAACTTACGATTGTCAACCAGATCTTCCCATTTCTCTTCGTTTTAGGTCCATGCTTAAGGGCTCCAGGTAATGAATCAGCATGTCCCGATGGGCGCGGATCCGGTAGGAATGGTCAATTTCCTGATAGGTAAAGCTTTTCCGTCCCCCCGCTTCCATCCGCTCCCAGAAGGCTGCCACCTGGTCAAAGGGAAGGTAGTAAACTTCATTTTTTCCCGTATAAGAAAGAATGATGAAGGCAATTCCCCCCTGCTGCTCAAATTCCCGCATAAAGGCTACCTGATGGGGATGGATGTTGTGCAGGGGAAAGGTGTCCGTGCGGCATTCCTTGGCATCAAAGCAGACGGGAATCCCCTGGACGGCGCCGATGTAGTCTACCGTACTCTTCTGATCAAAATATGCCAGGGTGATGTGGCGGCTGGCCTTGTCAATCTCAATAGGCGTGATGGGGGTGGGGATCTTTTGAATCAGGGCAAGACCCTTCTCCCGGTAGCTTTCGTTGGTATGATTAATCAGATCCTCCAGGCCGGAGCCTCTTAAGCCCCTGGTGTGCCAGGTTCCCATAAAGCCCCTCCTCTCTCAACTGGTTTTGTGCATTTCTTCGGTTCGGCGTGCCGTAGCAAAACAGGGAAAGGCGCTGCCTTTTTTGGAGGTTGGCTCCAAAGAGACAGCGCCCTTTTTCATTTAATTAGGAAACGCATCATTCCTTGCCAAACCGCTTGGCCTGCTCCTCGATAAGCGCCTGGTCCTCGAAGTAATTGATCTTCATGGCCCGCTTTACCTGGGCAAGGGTCTGGGCGGCTACGGCTTCTGCCTTGCGGCTGCCCTCCTCAAGCATCCGGTACACGGCGGGAATATCCTTCTCAAACTCTTTTCTCCGCTGACGGATGGGCGCCAGCTCATCCTGCATAACCTTGTTCAGGAATTTCTTCACCTTCACATCGCCTAAGCCGCCTCTGGTGTAGTGGGCCTTAAGCTCATCCAGGTTCTTGTATTCCGGAAGGAATTTCTCGAAATGCTCATCCCGGCAGAAGGCATCCAGATAGATAAATACCGGGTTCCCCTCCACCTGGCCGGGATCCTCCACCCGCAGATGGTTGGGATCAGTGAACATGGACATAATCTTCTTGCGTACATCCTCCTCCGTGTCGGAAAGGTAAATGCAGTTTCCAAGAGACTTGCTCATCTTTGCCTTTCCGTCAATGCCGGGCAGGCGCAGGCAGGCCTTATTCTCCGGAAGGAGGATATCCGGCATCACCAGGGTGTCGCCGTAAACGGTATTGAACTTATGAACGATCTCCCGGGTCTGTTCAAGCATGGGCATCTGGTCCTCGCCTACAGGCACCGTGGTGGCCTGGAATGCGGTAATGTCCGCTGCCTGGCTGATGGGGTAGGTGAAGAAGCCCACCGGGATGCTGGTCTCAAAATTGCGCATCTGGATCTCGGATTTTACCGTGGGGTTCCGCTGAAGGCGGGACACGGTAACCAGATTCATATAGTAAAAGGACAGCTCGCAGAGCTCCGGAATCTGGGACTGGATAAAGAGTGTAGACTTCGCAGGATCCAGTCCGGCAGACAGGTAGTCAAGAGCTACTTCGATGATGTTCTGACGGATTTTTTCCGGATTGTCCGCATTGTCTGTAAGGGCCTGAGCATCGGCAATCATGATGAAAATCTCATCATATTCTCTGGAATTCTGCAGCTCAACCCGGCGTTTTAAGGAGCCGGCATAATGGCCCACATGAAGCTTTCCTGTAGGTCTGTCGCCTGTTAAAATAATCTTTCCCATAGTGCTATGTTCCTTCCAATTTATACCATGAAGTTTTTCAATCAATATTTATTACTATACCGCCCAGCGGTGCGGATGTCAAGCAAAAGGCCGGAAGTG
>JAGHER010000219.1 GCA_017889125.1 Lachnospiraceae bacterium | reverse complement strand
TAATCATTTTTTACAATCATTATTTTTCTCCATTCAGTTCCACGTTAAATCAATTCGTCTCTTTATTTATGAAATGTGTTCGTTTATGAATTTTTTTATCTGTGCTGCGGCTTCTTCCGCATTGGAAAAAAGCGCGGGGTGTCCTCCGCTTGGAAAGAGAAATACAGAAGCTTGAGGACATAGAGAAGCCATTTCTCTGTATTCTTCTTCAATGTTGTACCGGCAGCTTTCATCTTCCCTGCTTCCCATGAATAGGGTGGGTGTTTTTAATTCCTCCAATGGCTTATGGAATAGCGGACGCTTTTCCTTTGCACACTTCAATAATGCGTTTGTATCAAGATCAATGATCTTTTCCCGGTCTGCACCCTGGCAATATTCGTAAAATTGTCTTGCCTGTGGATCTTCTTTCGCTGCTTTCCTTTCTGATAAGAGGTTAGCGGAAAAATTATCATTGAGGGTACGTCCGTCAAAGCTGTCTGCTATGATAGCATGAAACAGGTCAGGGCGTTCCAACGCCGCATTGACTGCCGCCCATGCGCCGCCGCTTGTTCCGACAAGACTTACCTTTCCGCATTGCAAATGCTCGGCAAGCGCAATCGTCTGCAAGGCTTCGTCATACCACATATCCGGCGAAAAGCTTTCTACTCGTTCTGACTGCCCATTGCCTAAAAAGTCAATCAGAATACATCTGAAATTTTCTTCATACAATGGCATGAGAAGTTCTGACATTTTGGAAGAAGCGGTGTTGCCATGCAGGAAGATAAGCGGCTCGCCTTGTCCGTATGCTTCATAAAAAATGGATTTATCTTGATATTTGAAATATGCCATATCCTTACTCACCTTTCTTTAACTTTCTCTTGTTCCTCCGTTCGGTACAATACTGCTTTTTATAGTATAGCAGACACTCTGCCAAAAGCCGACAAATTTCGTAAAAGCCCGTCAAATTTCGTAAAAGCCCGTCAAATTTCGTAAAAGCCCGTCAGATTTCGTAAAAACTTGGCAGATTTCCGTAAAAATCCCCGGATTTTCGTAAAGAAAGGGAAAGGGCCGTTTAGAATTCTTTTATTTATGTGTTATCTGCCTGTTATTTTTTCCCGGTATTCTATAGACATCCGAAAAGAAAGAAGGAGTGATGAAGATGACAAAAATGACGCGATTGACGGCTGTATTCGGAGCGGCCTGCCTCCTTTCCGCAGGGGCCTCCATGACAGCTATGGCAGACTGGGTGCAGCAGGGAAATGACTGGCTCTATCTGGACAATTCCGGAAACCGGGTGACTAACGAATGGCGGCAGTCCAACGGATATTATTTTTATCTGGGAAGCGACGGGGTGATGGCCAGAGACCAGTGGGTGGATGACGAGTACTATGTGGACATCAACGGGGTGCGGGTGACGGACCGGTGGATTTACTCCGAGGATGGAAGCGGCAATGCCCCGGACCCTGACGGCGGATGGTTCTACGTGGGAAGCAATGGCCGCATCCTGTCGGAAGAGTGGGCCACCATCAACGGCCAGCGCTACCGGTTTGACTCTGACGGCTCCATGCTGTCCGGCTGGTACAATGACAATGAAAACCTGTATTATCTTGGCGACCCCGATGACGGTGCGGCCAAAACCGGCTGGCTCTGTCTCTTCTATGACCAGGAGGAGGATGACCAGGAGGATGGCTCCGTATACGAGGTGGATGACAGCGGATATGGCACCTGGTTTTACTTTGGAACAAACGGCAGGGCCGTGCGGGCCGGGGAAGAGGATAATTATGTGAGCCGGAATATCAATGGCTACCGGTATTACTTCGATGAAAACGGCGTTATGGCCACCGGCTGGGCCAGAGTGGCCAGCCAGGCAGAGGATGATGTTACCGGCATCAGCACCTTAAAATACTTCGGCGCGCCCAACCAGGGACAGATGGCCGAAGGCTGGGTCTACCTTTACGATGACCCGGAGGAATCCGAAGATGGAAGCAATGATTTCAGCTTCAACACCGCCTCCGCCAGCAATGCCAGCCGAGGCGACTGGAGCGACGGCGCCTGGTATTATTTTGACGGCAGCGGCGTTCCCGCTTATCTGGAATCTGACGCAGCCACGCTGACGGACGCCACCACCCGCATCAATGGCCAGCGCTATTTCTTTGATGAATACGGCCGGATGCAGAGCGCCCTTCTGGGAATCCAGTTGGCAGACGGCACTGTGGTCAGCGCTTACTTTGGGGCGGACGATTCCGACGGCGCCATGAAGACCGGCCGGGTGACCAATGTGGAGGAAGAGGACGGCGAGATTTCCACCTTCTACTTCACCACGACCACCGGCGGCCAGACCGGCGTGCGCAATGGCTATCTGTACAGCAACGGAAAGCTGGTGACTGCAGAGGACGGCGAGGATTATCAGGTATTTTCCGTAAACGGAACACTGTATCTGGTCAATGAATCCGGCCGCGTACAGGATTCCAACCGCACTTACCGGGTAGACGGCGAATACCGGTACGAATATGACAACGGCATCATTTACTACATCAACGATGACCGGGAACGGCTGGGCCAGGTGACCGAAGGCTACAGGGCGCCGTATATTGGCTTCTGGGCAGTTTATCAGTTGGGACAGTAAACAAGATAATAGCCATAGACTTTATTGTTTATGGCTATTTTCCATTTCCCGGTAAGCTTTGGGAGAGCAGCCTGTTTTTTCCTTAAAGCATTTGCCAAAATGGCTGATTTGATGAAATCCCACAGCTGCGGCAATATTTCCCACAGGCTCATTTGTTTTTGCCAAAAGCTGCGCGGCTTTTGACAGGCGGTATTCGGTCAAATATTTATAAGGTGTTGTATTCAGGCTTATTTTGAAACAACGGGAACATTCCGACTTACTGATATTTGCACTTGCGGACAGGTCAGACAGGGTAATTTCTTCTGAAAAGTGTTCTTCAATAAAACGCAGGATTTTCTGCATACGGAGATGGATGACCCTTTCCGTCTGTTCCTGCGGAAGCGTGATATGTTTACACATGGTCAGCCAGAGCGAGGATAACCTGACTAAGACTTCATACACATAGAAGTTAGTCTTGTTTTTTTCAAGAAGAACTAATTGCTGCAGAAGTGCCGATACCTCCTTATGCCACGCCACAGCAGCTGTAAAATGGACAATGGGCAGCCGATCATTCGTTATAACACTGTCCACAAAATCTTTTGCAGGACTTCCCGCGTAAAACGCAAGAAAGTATGGCGGGAACAGAAAGCTGTTATAATGGCAGTTTTTAATTTCCCTAACAAAATGTACTACATTTTTATTGATAAAGATTGCTTCCCCCGCCTGGATCTGAACCGAATTATCAAGTGTCCGGACTTCAATGATTCCGTCCAGTACGTAAATAAATTGCAGATCCTCATGCCAGTGCATGACCTGAAATCCTGGATTTCTCGGGTAAGAATTTTTCCCAATCACGTCAAGGACAAGATACGGAAAATCTGTGTCGATATTCAAATTGATTGAGTTAATATAATCTTCCTTTTCCAAATCTCTCTCCCTCTCTTTTTGGGAATATTACGATAATATTCGGCGATTTTGCGATAGTTCAGAGCACTACTTTGTGATAAAATCATAATGAATTCCAGAAAAAATGTCAAGGACATAGGAGGTGAACCGATTGTATTTCCAATATGGCGATAAGGAAACCGAGTATTTGAAAAAGAAGGATAAGGTGCTAGGCGAAGTCATTGAAAAAATCGGTCATATTGAGCGTGAAGTGGATAGCGACCTATTTTCCTCTGTCATACATCACATCATTGGGCAGCAAATATCAACAAAGGCGCAGGCGACTATCTGGCGGCGTATGAAAGAACAATTTGGTGAAGTGACTGCGGAAAGCATATTGGCGGCGGATATTCCAAAGTTACAGTCTTTCGGCATGACGTTCCGCAAAGCAGAATACATCAAAGATTTTGCAGAAAAAGTGCAAAGCGGAGCGTTCGATCTGGAGGAAATTTCCCGATTGCCAGACAATGAAGCAATAAAAAAGCTGGCGGCCCTAAAAGGCATCGGCGTATGGACTGCGGAAATGATTCTGCTATTTTGCTTGCAGCGTCCAGATATTTTCAGTTTTGATGATCTGGCAATCCAGCGCGGCTTGCGTATGGTCTATCATCACAGAAAAATAGACCGTAAACTCTTTGAAAAATACCGCAGGCGGTTTAGCCCTTATTGCAGTGTTGCCAGTTTATATTTATGGGCTGCTGCAGGGGGCGCAGTCCCCGGTATGAGAGATTATGCGCCGAAGAACGGAGTAAATCGTGGAACGGACAGAGCAAATAAATGCAGGAGGAGGGATTAATTATGCAGTACATCAGTCGCTATCAGTCTCCTATGGGGGAAATCCTGCTGGCCGCAGATGAAATCGGCTTGACGGGACTATGGTTTGAGGGGCAAAAATATTTTGCCCTTTATCTGGAAAAAGAACACGAAGAAAAAGAAATTCCCGTGTTTGAACAGGCAAAAAAATGGCTTACGATTTATTTTTCCGGGAAAGAGCCGGATTTTCAGGTGCCGCTCCACTTTATCGGCACAGATTTTCAAAATGAAGTGTGGGAGATCCTCTATTCCATTCCATACGGACAGACGATGACCTACGGGGAAATCGCGAAACAGCTTGCCGCCAAACGGGGATTAAAGCGTATGTCGGCACAGGCTGTAGGCGGGGCCGTCGCCCGCAATGAAATCTCCATTATTGTCCCCTGCCACCGAGTGGTGGGAACAAACGGGAGTCTGACCGGATATGCCGGAGGGATTAAGAAAAAAATAGAGCTGCTCAAATTAGAAGGCGC
>JAGHER010000025.1 GCA_017889125.1 Lachnospiraceae bacterium | reverse complement strand
GGACAGACGGGTGCAGCTGAACTTTTGGGAAATGGAATTGCTTCCGTTTTAAGCGGCGTTTCCAATGGATACATTATTGGGGGAGCTTTTTATCTGGTGGCTTTCATTATGACCTCGCTCCTTTATAACCGTGCGGTTACTACAGTACTAATTCCTTTAGTTGTAATCACCTGCGGTTCCATCGGGTGTGACCCGAGAGGGCCGGTAATTCTCTGCGCACTGGCATCAATGTCTTCGCTGATTTCTCCTCTTGCCACGGCGGTTGTTCCCATGGCCATGGAAGCCGGAGGCTACAGCGCCAAGACTGTGCTTAAGGCGGGAATTATTC
Source organism: Lachnospiraceae bacterium (assembly GCA_017889125.1). GTDB lineage: Bacteria > Bacillota > Clostridia > Lachnospirales > Lachnospiraceae > Caccovicinus. The sequence goes on along the minus strand of JAGHER010000025.1, from coordinate 9,879 downwards.
CCGGCATTGTCCGTGGTATAGTGGGAACACTTATTGCGATGACGCTGTTTCCTGCTTAAGGGAAGCGTGTCAGCAAAACGCTTTCGAAAAATGATAGGCGGTCAAACTGCACTTTCGGTTTCGAAAAATGAAAAAAATTAAGTTTTCGAAAGCGCTCTCTTGCGTATACTATTTACGGAAAGTATAATATAGACAGTAGGCCGGTTTCAAAAAATGAAAAATATTAAACTTTTGAAAGTGGGAGAGCGTATGAAGATAATCACGAGAACCAAGTATCTGGATCGAATCCTTGAACTGAATGGGACACCGGATATCAAGATTATTACCGGCATTCGCCGTTCTGGTAAGTCGAAGCTGATGCAGGCATATATTGCGTATCTGAAAAGTCATTTTGAAAATATTAACATCATTTTTATCGACTTTATGGATCTGGCATATGAAGAAATCAAGGAATACCATGCGCTGCACGCATATGTAGAGTCATATTATCAAGAGGGAAAAACGAATTATCTGTTTGTGGATGAGGTTCAGATGTGCCCTAAATTTGAGCTGGCAATCAACAGCCTTTATGCAAAAGGCAAATATGATATCTATGTAACTGGTTCCAATGCGTTTTTACTGAGCGCAGATCTGGCGACCCTTTTTACCGGGCGGTATATCGAAATTCATGTGTTCCCTTTTAGCTTTCAGGAGTATTGCCAGTATTATGATGAGGTCAGCGATAAGGATAAGCTTTTTGAGGATTACTCCATGAAGGGCGGCTTAGCTGGATCGTATGTTTACAGAACTGAAAAAGACAGGACGAATTACATTAAGGAAGTCTATGAAACCATTGTGACAAGAGATCTGGTACAGAAATATGCTCTTCCGGATACCTTGGTTCTGCAGCGTCTGAGTGAGTTCCTTATGGATAATATCAGCAATCTGACTTCGCCCAATAAGGTTAGCCAGCTTCTGAAAGCAAATGAAACGCCAACCAATCATGTAACCATTGGCAGGTATATCAAGTATTTGTGCAATGCCTTTGTGTTCTATGATATTAAACGGTATGATATCCGCGGGAAGAAATATCTTGAAAGTTCCGAGAAATTCTATTTGTGCGATACCGGTATCCGGTATGCAGTACTCGGAAGCAGAAATATGGATTATGGCAGAGTTTATGAGAATATTGTCTGCATCGAGCTTCTTCGCCGGGGATACGATGTTTATGTGGGCAAGCTCTACCAAAAGGAAATTGACTTTGTTGCGCAGAGAGGCAGTGAAAAAATTTACATTCAGGTGAGTGACAATATTTCCGGACAGGAAACCTTTGAACGGGAGTGTTCTCCGCTGCTTAAAATCAGAGATGCTTATCCGAAGATGATCGTTGCCCGAACCAGGCATCCCAAATACAGCTATGAGGGAGTTGAGATTTATGATATAGCGGATTGGCTGCTGCAGGAAGAAGCTAAGGAAACGCTGATTAAATCATCGCTTCCCTAAAAATAGTTAGTGAGACCAGATAAAAAGCAAAAAAGACATGCACAATCGCAGCAAAAAGGAGCAGCCCCGCCTAACCGGCAGCTGCTCCTTCTAAAATTAAAGAAAACATGCAAATTGACAATTCCCGAAATCATCTATCGCAAACCGATCTACCCAATCACATGCCCCTTCGCCTTCATCACCTCAATGATCTCATCCACGCAGGACTCGCACAGCTCCAGCGTAGAGGCCTCGGCCATAACCCGGACCACAGGCTCCGTGCCGGACTGGCGCAGAAGGATGCGGCCGTCGTCACCCAGACGGTCGGAGGCCTTTTTCACTGCGGCCTGCACATCCTCATCATCCTGGGCGGTCTGCTTATCCTGTACCCGGACATTTTTCAATACCTGGGGATAAATCTCGACTTCGGAAGCCAGCTTCTCCAGGGTCTGCTTCTTCTCCAGAATTACTTCCATTACCTTTAAGGAAGTAAGGATGCCGTCACCGGTGGTGGCATGCTTGCTGAAGATGATGTGGCCGGACTGCTCGCCGCCCAGGCCGTGGCCGTTGGCTGCCATGTTCTCGTAAACGTATTTGTCGCCTACAGCGGTCTTTTCGTAGCGGATGCCCTCCCGGTCAAAGGCCTTGTAAAGGCCGAAGTTGGACATGATGGTGGTAACTACGGTATTGTGAGGAAGCATTCCCTGCTCTTTCATGTATTTTCCGCAGATGTACATAATCACATCGCCGTCCACCAGGTTTCCGTTGGCATCTACTGCAAGGCAGCGGTCGGCGTCGCCGTCGTAGGCAAAGCCCACGTCGCAGCCATTGTCCACCACGAATTTCTGCAGGTGTTCAATGTGAGTGGAGCCGCAGTTGGTGTTGATGTTTAAGCCGTTGGGCTCCATGTTGATTACATGGGTCTCGGCGCCCAGGGCGTCAAATACATTCTTTGCGATGGCGGAGGCGCTTCCGTTGGCGCAGTCTAAGGCCACCTTCATGTTCTTGAAGGAACGGGTGGCGATGGAGATCAGGTAGCCGATGTAGCGGTTGCGTCCGGCGGCAAAGTCGGTGGTGCGGCCGATTTTCTCCCGGGTAGCCAGGGGGATGGGGCCGGTTTCGCCGTCCAGATATTTCTCGATTTCGACAATGACGCTCTCCTCCAGCTTTTCGCCATTGCCATTGATGACCTTGATGCCGTTGTCATAGAAGGGGTTGTGGCTGGCGGAAATCATGATGCCGCAGTCAAAGCCCTCGGTGCGTACCACGTAGGAGACGCTGGGGGTAGTGGTCACGTGAAGGAGAAATACATCTGCTCCGGAGGCAGTCAGGCCGGCCACCAGCGAGTATTCAAACATATAGCTGCTGCGGCGGGTGTCCTTGCCGATCACTACCCGGCAGCGGGTGTCTGCATTCTTCTGGCCGTAATACCAGCCCAGGAAACGGCCTACCTGATAGGCGTGCTCCACGGTCAGATCCACATTGGCTTCTCCGCGGAAGCCGTCGGTGCCAAAATATTTTCCCATAGTTTTCCTCCCTTTGCGCGAAAATGCGTTCTTATACTATGATATGGGGAGCAAATGATTTTTTGCTCCCGGTGACGCCGGATTTTACCGGTTTTATTCCAAATGTGAAGTTCTGTAAACAGGCTCATTTTACCAGTGTGATATTCGTATGTCAAGAAAATGGGTGAAAAGATTGGGCTGAATGCGTGAAATGGCTGGAAAAATAGGCGTCAGGAGGAGAAAAATGGGCCCAAAACTTGGAAAACTAGGCTCAAAACCTGGAGAAATGGCCCAAAAGACCGGGAAAAGCGGTTGCTTCCGGTTTTTGCGTATGCTATAATAAGAGAACGCTGTAAAAATTTATGAGCAAAGGGATGATGAAAGATGGGGTTAGACCTGTGACGGCCACCTTATTCATTGTCAGGCACTACGGCGTGATTTACCGACTCCATAGCCTGATGAGGGCTTGAGAAGAGAGTGAGAATCAGGATATTGCAGAGATGTAACCGAACAGAAAGATGAACATATGGAGGAGAAAATCATGTTGAATTATCAGAGATATAAGCGAGTGCCCGTAGTGAATTTTCCGGAGAGAACCTGGCCGAACAAAGAGATTGAGAAAGCACCGGTATGGTGCAGTGTAGACCTGCGGGATGGAAACCAGGCTCTGGTGGAGCCCATGGTTGTGGAGGAGAAGATTGAGTTCTTTAATATGCTGGTAAAGCTTGGCTTTAAGGAAATCGAGGTTGGTTTCCCGGCTGCTTCCCAGATTGAGTTTGACTTCCTTCGCCAGCTGGTTGACCGGAAGCTGATTCCGGACGATGTTGTGGTTCAGGTGCTGGTACAGTGCCGCGAGCATTTGATTAAGAGAACCTTCGAGGCCTTAAAGGGCATCAAGAAGGCGATTGTACATATTTACAATTCCACATCCACCCTTCAGCGGGATGTGGTGTTCCACAAGGATAAGGAAGAGATTAAAGAAATCGCCGTGATCGGAACCAAGCTGGTCCAGAAGTATGCGGCGGACTTTGACGGCGAGATCCTTCTGGAATATTCTCCCGAGAGCTTTACCGGCACGGAGCTTGACTACGCGCTGGAGATCTGCACGGCAGTGCAGGAGACCTGGGGAGCGACGAAGGATAAGAAGATCATCATTAATCTGCCTTCTACGGTAGAGATGACCACCCCCAATGTGTATGCGGATCAGATTGAGTGGATGCATACCCATTTTAAGAACAGAGAGAGCATTATCTTAAGTGTTCATCCGCACAATGACCGGGGAACCGGCATTGCGGCCACGGAGCTGGCTCTGCTTGCAGGCGCAGACCGTGTGGAGGGAACCTTATTTGGAAACGGCGAGCGTACCGGAAATGTGGACATTGTGACTCTGGCTTACAATATGTTCTCCCAGGGCATTGATCCGGAGCTGGCTTTGGACAATGTGCGGGAGATCGCCGAGGTTTACGAGCGGTGCACCAAGATGGAGATTCCGCCCCGTCAGCCTTACGCAGGAAAGCTGGTATTTACCGCCTTTTCCGGTTCTCACCAGGATGCCATCAACAAGGGCATGCAGGCGCTCCGGGAGAGAAAGGGCCAGTACTGGGAGGTTCCCTATCTGCCTATCGACCCCAGCGACATTGGCCGGGAGTACGAGCCCATCGTCCGCATCAACAGCCAGTCCGGCAAGGGCGGCGTAGCCTTCGTTATGGATACCTTCTACGGCTTTAAGCTGCCGAAGGGCATGCACAAGGAATTTGCCGATGTGATCCAGAAGATTTCCGAGCAGCAGGGCGAGGTAGCTCCCGAGCAGATCATGCAGGAGTTCAAGAAGAACTACCTGGATCGGAAGGAGCCCATCCACTTCAGAAGCTGCCGCATCTCCGATACGGATATGGGCAACGGCGAGTTTGCTACTCTGGCTAAGGTTACTTACACCGATCACGGCATCGAAAAGACCTTCGAGGGCGTGGGAAATGGTCCTGTAGACGCGGTGCAGAGAGGCTTGGAGGATACCCTTGGCATTCAGATCCGGGTAATGGACTACACCGAGCACGCATTAAGCGCAGGTTCCGGCGCTCAGGCAGCCTCCTATATCCATGTGCTGGATGTGGCTACCGGAAAGGCTACCTATGGCGTGGGCATCAGCTCCAATATTACCAGAGCTTCCATCCGCGGTATTTTCAGCGCGGTGAACCGGCTGTTCTACTAATAAAGATTAGATAAAATCATTGTAAATGGATTTTCGCTCCAGGCAGTCTGCCGTCAGGCAGGCGTCCTGGGGCATTTTTGTTACCCATAAGAAACTCGGTTTCTTTCTTTTCTGTTAAAATGCTCTGTAGGGAGGCACATGTTCAGCCTTTGCTGGCAGTGATTTTCCGGGGCTTCACAGACCGCCCAAAGTATAGTAAAATAGATAGCAGTTTACAAAATCGAGGAGAATAAAACCATGAAAAAATATGATTATGTACTTGTAGGAAGCGGATTGTATAACGGCGTATTTGCCTATCTGGCCCGGCAGGCGGGGAAGAAATGCCTGGTGGTGGAGAAGCGGGATCACATCGGCGGAAATATTTACTGTGAGGATATGGAGGGAATCCATGTGCACAAGTACGGCGCCCACATTTTCCATACCAGCAACCGGGAGGTATGGGATTTCGTCAACAGCCTGGTGGAGTTTAACCGCTACACCAACAGCCCAGTGGCCAATTACCACGGGGAGATGTACAATATGCCCTTCAACATGAATACTTTCAGCAAGATGTGGGGCGTTTCCACTCCCGCGGAGGCGAAGGCGAAGATCGATGAGCAGCGGGCAGGCATCACCGGCGAGCCGAAGAACCTGGAGGAGCAGGCCATCAGCCTGGTGGGCACGGACATTTACCAGAAGCTGGTGAAGGGCTACACGGAGAAGCAGTGGGGAAGAGACTGCAAGGATCTTCCGGCCTTTATCATTAAGCGTCTTCCGGTGCGGTACACCTATGATAATAATTATTTTAATGACCTGTACCAGGGAATCCCCATGGGCGGCTACAATGTGATTATCGAGAAGCTGTTTGCGGGCTGCGACATTGAGACGGGCGTGGATTATCTGGAGAAGAAGGAATACTATGACGGCCTTGGGGAGAAGGTGGTGTACACGGGAACCATCGACGCCTACTACGGCTATCAGTTTGGAAAGCTGGAGTACCGGAGCCTGAAATTTGAGACGGAGGTGCTGGATGAGGAGAATCATCAGGGCGTGGCCGTGGTGAATTACACCGACCGGGAGACTCCTTACACCCGGATTATCGAGCACAAGCATTTTGAGTTCGGCACCCAGCCGAAGACGGTGATTACCAGAGAGTATCCGGTGACCTGGAGCGAGGGCATGGAGCCCTACTACCCGGTAAATGACGAGAAGAATCAGGCACTTTACCAGCAGTATGCGGCGCTGGCGGCAGAGGAAAAAAATGTGATTTTCGGCGGTCGTCTGGGCGAGTATAAGTATTACGATATGGATAAGGTAATTGAGTCGGCATTTAAGGCGGCCCGGGCAGAGCTGGGAATTTAAGGATTTGCAAAGGAATTTGCTGCTGCGCGGCGCAGATTCGATATGCGGCGCAAACTCGGTGGGCAGCGGAGCGCTTGCCAAATTTTCGTGGGATGGTGGAACGCCTGACCGCCGGGCGCATGCAGGTTTTGCTGCATAAAGTTAGGGAAACGTTGATTAAAGCGTTTTCTTAGGAAAGGGGAGACGGTTTTGGACGTTGTATATTCTTCCAATGAGCAGTACGCCAGGCATCTGGCAGTTTCCATGTATTCGCTGATGGACCGGAACCAGGCGGCGGAGAAAATCCGCGTGTTCATCCTGTCTTCCGGCATCAGCCAGGAAAGCAAAGAGCGGCTTTTGTCCATCGGGCAGCAGTTTGGCCGGGAGATTGTGTGGATTTCCATGGGAGATCTGCGGGAGCGGTTCCCCTATGCGGTGGATACCGGAGGCTTTGACATCAGCGCCATGGGCAGGCTGTTTGTGGGAACTATGCTTCCTGACGAGGTGGAGCGGGTGCTTTATCTGGACTGCGACACGGTGGTGCTGGATTCCCTGCGGCGTCTCTGGGAGACGGATTTAAAGGGGAAGCTTTTCGGGGCGGTGATGGAGCCGACCATTTACCGGCAGGTGATGGAGAGCATCGGGCTGGGGGAGAAAGATCCCTATTTTAATTCCGGCGTCCTTCTCATCGACGTGAAACGGTGGCGCGAGGAAGGAGCGGAGCAGGAGCTTCTGGACTTTTTCGGCGCACTGGGAGGAAAGACCTTTGCCTGTGACCAGGATACCCTTAATGGGGCCTTCAGGGGCAGGATTCGTCCGCTTCATCCCCGATACAATTTCTTTTCCAATTACCGGTACTTTCATTATGAGGATTTGAAGCGGCAGTCGCCTTCCTACGGGGCGGTGAGCCGGGAGATGTTTATGCAGGCGAAGCGCCATCCGGCAGTGATTCATTTCGCCGGGGACGAGCGGCCCTGGAAGGCGGGGAATCTGTGCCATTACCGCCGGGCCTATGAGCACTATCTGGGGCTTACCCCCTGGAAGGGAACGGCGAAGGAGAAGGGGCAGCGGCTGTATCTGCTGGCCTATCATGGGATGGATTATCTGACCTTTGTCTGCCCGCCTGCAAGACGGCTCATCAGCAGCCGGTTTGGGATGCAGGTGGTGGAGAACCGGAAGAGGGATGGAAGGCCTGAGGAAAAGGTGATTCCCAGGGAAAAGGCAGTGCCCATTCAGGAGCAGGAGGAAAATGGACAGGGATAAGAAAATCAGCTGTGTGATTTTAAATTATAATGATGCCGCTTCCACAGAAAGACTGGTTCGGCAGATTTACCGGTATCCGGTGCTTGACGCGGTGGTGGTGGTGGATAATCATTCTACCGATGATTCGCTGAGCCGATTAAAGGCCATGGCCCAGGAGCTGGACCCGGAGAAGATTGTGGTCTTAAAATCCAGGGAAAATGGTGGATACGGAGCGGGGAATAATAAGGGCGTGCGGTATTCCTATGAGGTGCTGCAGATGGATTATGTGCTGATTGCCAATCCGGATGTGGAATTTTCAGAGAGCTGCGTGATCCATCTGGCCAGGCTTTTTGAAAAACACGAGGATCTGGGCGTGGCGGCGGCTCTGATGGAGGATCCGGCTTATGGAGAGCAGAAAAACGGCTGGCCTCTTCTGGGCTTCTGGGGAGAGCTTGCCCGCACCGGCCCGGTTTGCCGACGGCTTTTCAGACCTCTTCTGGAGTATGGGCCTCATTATTTTGAGGGAAAAAAAGCGGTATATGTGGATGCGGTTCACGGCTCCCTGCTGATGGTGGATGCGGTGAAGATGATGGAGTGCGGCGGCTACGATGAGAAGGTGTTTCTGTACAATGAGGAGTCGATTCTGGGCTTTCGTATGCTGGAGCAGGGATACCGGTCGGTGCTGCTTTTGACGGAGAGATACCAGCACCGGCATTCCGAGAGTATTTCCCGGACTTATCAGAACGCCTGGGCGAGACAGCGGCTGCGGAATGAGAGTGCCCTTTATTATTATCGGCATTACCTTAAGGCGAATCCCCTGAAGATGCTTGCAGCCAGGATTTTTTTTCAGGCGGTGCGGCTGGAGATTTGGGTTTGCAGCAGAGTTTTGCATGTTTTGTGAGAGGGATTTGGTGCTGCTTTAGTAGCTTTTTGTTTTTTGGTGATAGGAAGCGCGGGAGTGCAGTGGTGGGCGGCAATCTGATGTTAAGGGAGAAAAGAATTTGGCTCCAGACATCTTCTTGCTTTGCGATGAAATGGGAAATTGGGAATGTTGGCTGGAAGAGGTCGGAAGAGAAGCGGAGGTGAACGTGGATGCAGACGGAAGAGATTGTGAAGAATGGGGCGGAGAATGTAGTGAAGGATGGTACGGCGATGGCGAAGAAAGCTGAGGCCGAGCGCAGTATGGAAGAAAACAACAATACCGATATCATCTCCATCGTCGTCCCCATCTACAACGGTGAGGCATGCCTGATGCGTTGCATCCGCTCCCTTCAAAACCAGACCTATCCGGCATTAGATATCGTGCTGGTGGATGACGGCTCACAGGATAGGACGCTGGAAATCTGCCGCCAGGCGGCTAAGGGGGATGCCCGGATCCAGGTGATCCACAAGGAAAACGGCGGCGTGGCCAGTGCCCGGAATGCGGGGATTGCTGCGGCTAAGGGGCGGTGGCTGATGTTAATTGATGGGGACGATTACATCCATCCCCGCATGGCGGAGAAACTTTTGTCCGCGGCGCGGGAAAGCAAGGCGCAGGCGGCCATCTGCGGCTTTGAGCGGGTTTACGCTGACGGGACGCCCCGGGAGATCCATGCCTGGGAGGGAAAGACTCGGGACGGAGAAAAGCGGGAAAGAGAAACTCGGGAGAGAAAAAACCGGGAAGGGGAAAACCAGAAAGGAGAAATCTGGGCGGGGAATCTTCACCAGTTTGGGGAAGAGATGCTTCTGCCCCTTTACCGAAACCTGATGCTGCGCACCCAGAGCAATAAACTTTATGATTTGGAAATTATTCGAAAACGGAAGCTTTTCTATCCGGAGGGCTTTTCCATTAACGAGGACATTTGGTTCTGCATCCGGTATTTAAGCTGCTGCAGGCGGGTGGTGTGCATCCCGGGAAGTTACCTGTATTACTGGCAGAACAGCCCGGGGGACAGCCAGATCAGCCGCTACCATCCGGAGGGGGTGGAAAGCTGCTTTCTTCTTCTGCAGGCGGCGGAAAGCTTCCTCAAACGGGCGGAGTGTTCGCCCCAGGTGCAGAATGCCCTGCGCAATGAAATGCTTTTTCACATCTGCGGCTTTGCCGGGCACATTTATTACCGGACGGTGAAAAGCCGGAGGGAGTGCCTGGATTCTATCCGGGAG
>JAGHER010000218.1 GCA_017889125.1 Lachnospiraceae bacterium | reverse complement strand
CGCAAGGTGGCCTGGGCTTACGAGACGCCCTTTAGTCCCGTTCACCGAAAGGATGGAAGTCTGGCTTCGGAGGAATATCTGCAGGCCATCCTTGTGGCCTATGCGGATATGCCTGTGCCGGGAGTGAACCCGGAGGCCCGCAAGCTTTCCGGTGAGCTGGAGGAAAAGGAGCTTGGCCAGTATGTGCGGGAGCTTTTTGACAAATGGATGGAAGGCGGAGCCGAGGCTAAGAAGAAATGGGTGCTCTACGCAGCCTCGATTCACGGCGGGGAAGAGGCAGTTCCCCTCTTTTACCGGCAGATTCAGGACTGGCCCCAGCATGCCCGCGGCGCCCTGGCCGCTGAGGCGGTGAAAGCCCTTGCTTTAAATGGAAGTGCCGAGGCCTTGCTTTTGGTGGATCAGATTTCCCGGAAATTTAAGTTCCGCCAGGTGAAGACAGCCGCCGCCCAGGCCCTGGATTACGCGGCCTCCTCCTTAGGGCTTAGCCGGGCAGAGTTAGAGGACCGCATTGTGCCCACTCTGGGATTTGATGAAAATCTGCGGCGCACCTTTGACTACGGAGACAGAAGCTTTTCTGTATACCTGACACCGGCCCTGGAGCTGGAGATTTTCAACGGGGAGGAAAAACGCCTGAAGAATATGCCTGCCCCGGGAAAGAAGGACGATGAGAAAAAGGCAGCGGAGGCTTACGCGGAATTTAAGCAGATGAAAAAGCAGCTGAAAACCGTGGCGGCTAACCAGAAGCTTCGTATGGAGCAGGCCCTGTCTGCAGAGCGCCTTTGGAAAGCCGACCAGTGGAAGGCGCTTTTCGTCAAGAATCCGGTGATGCACCAGTTTGCCATCGGCTTAATCTGGGGCGTCTATGAGGAAGGCGCCCTGAAAGACACCTTCCGCTATATGGAGGACGGCAGCTTTAACACGGCAGATGAGGAAGAATTTGCCTTCCCGGAGGAGGGGCTTATCGGTCTTGTCCATCCCATCGAGCTGAGCGAGGAAGAGCGGGATACCTGGAAGGAGCAGTTAGAGGACTACGAGGTAGCCCAGCCCATTGAGCAGCTGGAGCGTCCGGTGTATCAGCTGATGGAACAGGAGCGGGGAGCCAGGGAGTTAACCAGGTTTGGCGGAAAGCTGTTAAACGGCCTTTCCCTGTCCGGAAAGCTTCAGGGCATGGGCTGGTATCGGGGCTCTGTGGTGGACGGCGGTTTTTACACCACCTTCTATCGGGAGGACGGAGCCATCGGTGTAGAGCTGGAATTTTCCGGCTGCGGCATTGGCGATGAAAATGAAGAGGTGACCGTCTACGGGGCAGTCTTTTACCGGACAGGAACCGTCTCCCGGGGAAGCTACGTGTACGATGCGCCAAAGCCGGAGAACCAGTACACCCTGGATGCGATCTCGCCGCGGTATTTCAGTGAGATCGTACTTCAGCTTACCCGCGCCACCGCCTCCAGCAAAGAACAGCTTCCCTATCCTGACTGCAGGCGATAGGCAGGGGCGGAAATCACCCCATCCGCCATTCTACCGTTTGCTCGAAGCTTTTCCGCGGCCTGGCATGAGGCGCCTCATCGGCGTAGCCCAGAGCCAGGGCCGCAGCAAGCTGGCCCTCATCCTTAAGCCAGCCCCGCAGCTCCTCGTAGGCAAAATAAGTATCGCAAATCCACAGACTGCCCAGTCCAAGGTTTTCTGCCGCAAGGGTCATGTTCTCGATGGCGGCGCCGATGGACTGGGCATTGCATATCTCATAGATCCGGTCTTCGGCCGTCAGTGTCTCATCAAAGCTTAATCCCAGGGGATTGAGAATAAAAATAATCACCGGGGCCTGCCGCATGATCTGCAGGGTGTATTCCGCACCGGAAAGGTGCATGGCGCTTCCCGGCAGCAGGGGACGCTCCTTTTCTCGCAAAAGCCCTTTGGCAAAGGCCTCCAGCATAGATTCCTTCTCCCTGCCGGAAACCACGATAAATTTCCAGGGCTGCCGGTTTTTGGAGGAGGGCGCCAGGATTCCGGCCTGGAGAATTTCCTCGATGGCGGAGCGGGGTACGGGGTCTGGCTTATAACGGCGAATGCTTCTTCTGTCTTTTATTTCCTGAATCATCATGGGATCTCCTTTGTGTTGATTTTTGCTTTTCCTATTCATGTCACAAATGATTATACCTAAAATTTAACTGTCCCGCTATCACAAAAATATAATTGCACAGAGCGCCCAATTCGGCTATAATAAATGGAAATCAAAAGAAAGAGGACAAAGACAACATGCAGCATTTCAGTATTGCCATTGACGGTCCTGCCGGTGCAGGGAAAAGCACCATCGCGAAGGCAGCGGCCGAGAGGCTTGGCTTTATTTACGTGGACACCGGCGCCATGTACCGGGCAATGGCTCTTTATTTTCTGCGTCAGGGCATTGACCCGGCGGCAGAGGAAGAGATTTCCGCCTCCTGCGGCCAGGCGGATGTGACCATCCGGTATCAGGATGGCGTCCAGCAGGTGATCTTAAACGGTGAGAATGTATCCGCTCTCATCCGCGAGGAGGCTGTGGGCAATATGGCTTCTGCCACCTCGGTCTATCTGCCGGTCAGGGAAAAGCTTGTCCAGCTTCAGAAGCAGCTGGCTGCCCAGGCAGATGTGGTTATGGATGGCCGGGATATCGGTACCTGTGTCCTTCCTGATGCTCAGGTAAAGATTTATCTTACCGCCAGCGTGGCGGAGAGGGCCAGAAGGCGCTTCCTGGAACTGGAGAAAAAGGGTCAGGAGGCCGATTTAGAGGCGATCAAGGAGGATATCCGCCAGCGGGACTACCGGGATATGCACCGGGAGAATTCGCCCCTTGTTCAGGCGGAGGATGCCCTTTACCTGGATACCTCAGAGATGACCATCAGCCAGGTGGTGGAAGAGATTCTTGCCATCGCCGCCAGTAAGGGCGCTAATGTCCCGAGCTGATTTTTGCAGGGAACTGCACACAAAAGTGCCGACAGAGCAAATATCCCACAGGAGGACCCAGCATGGAAGTGATTGTAGCCAAGACCGCAGGCTTCTGCTTTGGCGTAGAGCGGGCTGTGGACAAGGTATATGAGCAGATTGAAAAGACGGACCGTCCCATCTACACCTACGGCCCCATCATCCACAATGAGGAGGTGGTGCGGGATTTAGAGGAGAAGGGCGTCCAGGTCATCGAGGGAGAGGAGCAGTTAAAGGCCCTGACGGAAGGCGTGGTGGTGATCCGTTCCCACGGCGTCAGCCAGGACATCTATCGGATTTTAGAGGAGCGGGGACTGGAGATTGTAGATGCCACCTGCCCCTTCGTCAAGAAAATCCACCGCATCGTCCAGGAGCAGTGCCAGGCAGGCCGCCAGGTGGTCATCATCGGCAATGAGAAGCATCCTGAGGTGGAGGGCATCAAGGGATGGGGCGATTCGGACACGGTTGTTATCGAAAATGCCGCCCAGGCAGAGGATTTTTCCCCGGTTCCGGGCAAAAAACTGGCTGTGGTGTCCCAGACGACATTTAATTACAATAAATTTAAAGAATTAGTTGAAAAAATTTCGAAAAAGGGTTATGATATACTTGTTTTAAATACGATTTGCAATGCAACACAGGAAAGACAGGTGGAGG
>JAGHER010000024.1 GCA_017889125.1 Lachnospiraceae bacterium | reverse complement strand
TTGTTTTTCTGAGCCGAACGATTTGACGATCTGTGTTTTGTTTTTTCCATCTACGCGTATTGTTTTAACTGCCCGGTAAGTTGTTGAATATTTCCCGGTAGTCCATCCAAGTCTCATAAAAAATCACATCTCTTCATTATACCGTACTATAGTGGAATGTGCAAGTATAAAATTCAAATTTGACAAAAAAATAAGGCTAGCACTAGCTTTGAGGGATGCGATGGAGTGAAAAAATGTCAAACGCCCGTGAATAAAATAGTGAATTTCAGTGAATTTTCACCTCTGCATGTTGAAAAGAGTGAAAATATGTATATAATAGAAATAGCATAATGGTAGTGCCTCAAGGAGGGTTTGTCTATGCAATATGAAAGCGAACGCATTGAATATAAATCACAGATGGTGGATGACATTTACAAGGAAGTTATCGCATTTGCCAATACCGATGGCGGTGTTATCTACATCGGCATCGATGATCAAGGCAATTTGACTGGTATCGATAATGTAGATGAAACCTATACGCGCCTGACCAATGGCATCCGTGACGCTATCGCACCGGATGTTACCATGTTCGTGCGGTGTCCTCCAAGAGAATAAAGTTATTCAGATTGAAGTTGGAGAGGGGAGTTATAAGCCGTATTATCTGAAGTCCAAGGGGATGAAGCCCACCGGCGTTTATGTTCGTCAAGGTGCGTCCAGCGTGCCGGCATCTCCAGATCAGATTCGCAGAATGATCAAAGATTCTGACGGCGATGTATTTGAGGAAATGCGTACATTTGCGCAGGAATTGTCCTTTGAGGAGGCAGAGCGTACTTTTAAGCGGTACAAGGTTGATTTTTCTATCAAAAGTATATTGCTCTGGGGCTGAGGAATATCCATGACGATCAGTATACTAATCTGGCTTTGATTCTGTCAGACCAATGCCAGCACACGACGAAGATCGCTGTGTTTGGTGACGAAGTGAATATCACCTTTAAGGATGCAAAAGAGTTTGGCGGCTCCATCTTCAAGCAGCTGGATGACAGCTATGCGTATCTAAGACTGTGCAATCGCACCGCTGCTACATTTAAAGGATTAGAACGAGTTGAGCGTTCAGATTATCCCGAGGATGCTTTGCGTGAGGCATTACTTAATGCACTTGTCCATCGTGATTACAGCTACAGCGGCAGCATCATTATCAACGTCAATGATGCCTGCATAGAGTTTATTTCGATTGGCGGCCTGCTGCCGGGCCTGTCTGCTGATGATATTCGCAGCGGAATTTCCCAGCCCCGCAACCGTAAACTGGCTGAAATCTTCCATCGTTTAAGGCTGATTGAATCCTACGGTACTGGTATTCGCAAAATCTATACACTGTATAAAGGCTATGCAGTGCAGCCACGGATTGAAGTTACTCCCAATACCTTTAAGCTCGTACTGCCAAACATGAATGCGAGTGGTAATGCCAACGGTAATATTGATGGTGCCATTGCAAAAAGCATGCAGGAAGCAACTGAAAAAGCACCCGTAGTGATCACGCTGCAAATGCGAACGGTAATGGATTATTTGGAAGAGTATGGTGAAATGACGGATAAGGATCTGCAGGAATTGCTGAATATCAAGAAAACAAGAGCCTATTTGCTTGCCCGGCAGATGAATGAAAATGGGCTGATTGAGATTGTTGGCAGAGGTGCGGATAAGAAGTATAAATTGAAATGACCGGAATCAAGAAATTTTCACAATCTGTCGGACTTCTATAGTCCGACAGATTATAGTAGAGCTAAATGTTCGATCAAATGATATTTTGTCTGTCGTGTGCGGTAATGTTCAAAGTATTTAGGCTCTGTTTGAAAGCCTTCGGTTACGATAAGGATAACCGGTTTTGGCTTTCTGCGTTTTTGTCCGCGTTTTTCGATTTTACCTCTTGTCATAATCAGCGTCCTCCCCCAATAAACGGTATTGCACCGTAACGGCCAATTAAATATCCTTTTTCGACCTTGGCATCTTTTCGTACGGAAAAGTCATAAAGAGAAAACAGATCGGTGGCTGCAGTATCTTCATTTTTCTCGGTGAACCAGATCTGGTCTCTGCGCAGGATGTCCAGATCAAGCAGGTTTGTATTATGAGAGGTGAAAATCAACTGGGCGCCATTCGGATTAAATTCCCTGCTGTTGAACAGAGATACCAGATGCTTTGTCAGGAGAGGATGCAGATGCGCATCAATTTCATCAGCGACAAGGAGAGTTCCCTGATCTAACGCTTTTTTTACTATGCCAATCAGACGAAAATAGCTGTTTGTGCCATCGGATTCCTCTGTCATATTCAGCGTATAGGGAATAAGCTGGCCGTTTTTATTCTTGACCAGATGGACAGCATCAATATTTGGATAGAGGTCTTTTTCTTTTCGCAAAGACAGCAGGGAATCTGTCTCTTGAATCAGAAGAGACTGAATGCCGAAATCCGCAACGCGAAGCATAGAAGCGATAACACTGCGGTAGTCATCATCCTTAAGCTGTTCAGCAGAAAGACCGTAAGCATCGGCAACAGAATTTTTGGTCATGATTTGGCAGTATGCAAACCACTCCAGAACAGGAACCACTTTGGCATAGCTCCAGTTGGAAGCAACAGACAAATAGAGTTTGTTTGCAGAGGTGCGTTCTTTTAGAATTGTCTGTTCATCCACATCGACAGTAAATCGATAATCTCTCGTATTTTTTCGCTCAAAAATCAAAGCCTGACGTCCGTTAGGATAGTAATACAGGTATTCCTCTGCAACTTCTTTGTCCGTAACAGAAAAACCGTAGGCGTAGCGTATGCCTCCTGTTTTGAAAATTACTTCAAAACTGCTGGGCTGAGCAGGGGTCTGTGAATCAAATTTAAAAGGGGTACGTCCGATCGGTTTGTGGAGCTGCTGATTATGGGAGGTCAATACATAATTAACCATAAACCAAAATGCATTCAGTACATTGGATTTTCCAGATGCGTTTGCTCCATACAGAACGGCGGATTTCAGGTAATGTCTGCTGGTTTCCGAAATTAGATGATCTGGATGCTCAGTATCCTTGCTCGCAAGCATGGACAGAACGATTTTATCTTTGATGGACAGAAAGTTTTCTACGCTAAATTGAATCAGCATAGGGTTCACCTCCAAAAACTTATTATGGAATATTATATCTAAGATTTTGTGGAAAAACAACAAAATTTACTCTTTAATTCTGCTATTCAATCAATATACAAATGCCCCCGCCAATAATCCGACGCCATCCGAATAAAATCCCGTGCCGCCCGGTTCAAATAGTGATTCTGTGCATAAACTGCCGCCAGCTCCCACCCGGCATCGGGCCCCAGGGTGAAGTAGGCGATATTATCGTTGGCCACGGCATAGCAGCGGGGGATGATAGAGCAGCATTCGCCGTTGGCGGCCAGGCGCTGCATGGTGCGCATGCTGGTGGATTCGAAGAGAAGCTTTGGCTTAAAACCAGCGGCGTCAAAGAGGTGGTCGATGACGGTGCGCATGGTGGAGGTCTTTTTTACCAGGGTAAATAAATCGTCCTTAAATTCACTTAAGGAGATGAGGGGATAATCGGCCGGATCCAGTGTGTCAGAGTAGGCCAGGGGGTGGCTTTTGGGGACGCAGAGGTAAAAGGGTTCGTAGAGGATGCTGCTGTAGACCAGATGCTTGTACTGGCGTTCGAAGATGGTCTGGAAGCCAATGTCCAGCTGGTTGGCGTCCAGCATTCTTACCTGGGTTTTCACGCCGGCCTCCAGAGGCTGAAAGATGGCATCCGGATATTTGGCGTGGATGGCCGGGTAGATGGAGGTAAACATCTGGATTCCCCGCTCGGGAGTAAGGCCGATGGTGATGGTGCCGTTCCAGTGCTTTGCCATGTCCTCAATCTGGGTGTAGGTCTGTTTCTTGATCCGCAGGATCTGACGGGAGTTTTCCACGTACAGCCTTCCGATATCCGTCAGCTCCCAGTGGTTTCTGGTGCGGATAAAGAGGGGCGCGCCCAGCTCTTTTTCCAGCTTTAACAGCTGCTGATTGAGGGCGGACTGGGTGAGATAAAGCTCTTCGGCAGCCCGGGCAATGCTTTTGTGTTCTGCAATCGTCAAAATGTATTCAATCATTTTCGTATCCATAAACAAAACTCCCTGAAATAAGATGAATTAAAGAAAACAGGTAGGATAAATTGGCCTTGAAGTTAAGTTTTACTAAATAACTGTTTATTTTAATTAAGTTGTATTTGATTATATTTATTTATATAATAAAAATATCCAAAAAACAAGTGCGAAAACGAAAAAAATAAGGCAAAAAGATCAGCACAGGGAAAGTGGACACCAAAGAATTTGCTCTAAAGCGTCCCTAAAGCGGCAAATGAAGCACAAAATGAGAAGGAGGGTTTTATTATGAGAAAGAGACACTTAATGATGGCGGCGGCAGTACTTACAGCCATGGCGCTGAGCGGTTGCGGCGGCGGAAGCTCCAGCGGAAATTCTGGGGGAAGCGGAACTGAGGCGGGAGCCAATGGAGGAGCCCAGGCCGGAGACAACGGATCAGGCGCCGGAGCGGAAGATGGAGCCGGAGCAGAGAACGGAAACGGAGCCGGAGACAGCGCCGGGGCAGGCAGCAGCGCAGCCGGAGCAGCCTACGGAAGCACCTATGATGTAGCAGCCGCCGGTGATGTGGTTCTGGATGTGATGATTACCTCCCTGGGCGATTCTGACGGAGGCCCCTATCTGCGTGGCGTTATGGAGGACTACATGGCCCTTTACCCGAATGTGACTCTGAACCCGGTGGAGTGCTCCATGAATGATCTGTACACCACCTTGATTACTCAGGCTACGGCGGGCACTCTTCCGGATATCTTTACCATGTCGGAGGCCTATTCAGCCAACTGCCTGGAGATGGGCATGGCAGTGGACAATCTGCCGGAGCTTCTTGGACAGGAATATATGGACAGCCTGATGCCGGCGGCAGTAGAGAACGCCACCATCGGCGATACGCTGGTGTACATGCCCTGGCAGAACAACATTACGGCCATGGTTTACCGGAAGGATCTCTTTGAGGAGAAGGGAATCGAGGTTCCCACCACCTGGGATGAGTTCCTGGAGGCGGCCAAGGCCCTGACGGAGGACCTGGACGGAGACGGAAAGATCGACCAGTACGGCTGTGTATTTGCCGGACAGCGGAATGACTCGGCAGAATCCCGGTTCCAGACCTTTGCTCTTACCTGGGGCTGTGATTTTGTGACGGACAATGGGGACGGCACCTACACCTCCGGCTTTGGCACTGAGGAATTTAAGAATGCCATGGAATCCTTTATCAACCTGGCGGTCAATGAGGGCGTGGCCCCGGCTGGCTTTGTGGAGACGGGATATTCAGAGGCATACACCATGATTGCATCAGGACAGGCCTGCATGTTCTTCAGCCCCTCCAACGTGCTGGGCGGCATTTACAATGCTAACCCGGATATGCGGGGAAAGATGGGAAGCTTCCCCATGCCGACGGCAGAGGGCGTAGACCCGGTGACCTCCTTCTCCAGCGTGGGAATGACCATCAGCAATACCTGTGAGAATCCTGAGGTTGCGGCAGATTTCTTAAAGTACATGACCAGCGTGGAGACCAGTGTGGCCTGGAATGAAGCCACCTGCCGTCTGCCGGTAGTGGAAGAGGCGTTAAATGCCATCTGCGAGAAGGATCCGGCTTACTCCGGCTTTGCGGAGGCTTCGGACAGCGCGGTGATTTATCCGGCATTTGCAGGACTGGCAGAGCTGCGTGACGCTTCTGCGGAGTGCTGGCAGTCTGTAGTTTCTGAGGGCGTTTCCTTAGACGAGGCGGTAGAGAGAGCAGCCCAGAAGGCAGAGGAGGCGGCAGCGGCCTACAGCAGCTGATTTTAGACTGGAGGAGAGTTATCTTGGACGAGACAATGCGAAAAAGGGCCCGGCTGAAAACAAGGCTTACGCCCTATGGGTTTATTCTGCCGGCCTGCCTGACCATATTGCTGCTGGTGGTATACCCCATCCTTTATGGAATTTACATCAGCTTTTTTGACACAAACCTTGTAAATCGGTGGAATTTTGTGGGCCTTAGGTATTATCTTCAGGCGCTGACGGATACCTCCTTTCTTCACAGCCTGTGGATGACGGTAATTTTTACCGTGTCGGTGGTGGCCGGACATTTTATCCTGGGATTTATCTTTGCTTCCATATTAAATATGGATATCCGGCTGCGGACGATTTTCCGGGGGATTTTGATTCTGCCCTGGCTGTTTCCGGATGTGGTGATTGCCTATCTGTTTAAATGGATCTTGAATACCCAGGGCGGCATTGTCAATGAGCTTCTGATGCATTTTGGCCTGATTTCTGACCCCATCGGCTGGCTCAGTACCTCGGCCACGGCCTTTCCCTGCGTGATCCTGGTCAGCATCTGGAAGGGCTATCCTCTGGTGATGGTGCAGATCCTGGCTGGCATCCAGACCATTTCCACAGATATGTATGAGGCGGCGGAGATCGACGGGGCCACGATGATGCAGAAATTCCGGTACATTACCATTCCTGCTCTTAAGCCGATTTTGACCACCATCCTGATTCTGGATACGGTGTGGGTATTTAAGCAGTTTACCCTGATCTGGCTGATGACCTCCGGCGGGCCGGGAAGCTCTACCATGGTATCGGCTATCGAGATTTACAAAAATGCTTTCTCCTACTTTAAGTATGGACTGGCTTCGGCCCAGTCGGTATATATCCTGGTGATCTGTTATCTCATCGGAGTTGTGTTCAGGAGGTTGCTGCGCGATGACTAAAAAGACGAAAAACAACTTAATCCGGGGGATCGGCTACCTGATCCTGACTGTGGGCTGTCTGTGCGTGCTGCTGCCCCTTTCCTGGATGGTGATTACCTCCTTAAAATCCATGACGGACATCACCATGACCAAGGGCATTGAGCTGTTCCCCACCGGCCCTACTCTGGAGAATTTTGTGAATATCTGGAAGGATTATCCCATCGCCACCTACATTAAAAACAGTGTGGTGGCGGTGGGGGGCTCCACCATATTTGGCGTGGTCTGCGCGGCCCTCTGCGGCTACGGGCTTTCCCGCTACAGCTTTAAGGGAAAGGCATTTATCCTGTCCTTCCTGTTAGTGACCCAGATGTTCCCGGCGGTAATGAAGATTATCCCTTACTACAAAATCCTGGTGACGGTTCATCTGAACAATACCCGGATCGGCCTGCTGATTGTGTACGCATCCTTCAGCATCCCCTTCTGTACCTGGATGATGTACGGCTATTTTAAGAGTATTCCCACCGGATTGGACGAGGCGGCCAGAGTGGACGGAAGCAGCGCCTTCCATACCTTCCTCCATATCGTCCTTCCCCTGGCAGTGCCGGGACTGGTGGCAACGGTGATTTACGCCTTCCTGCAGAACTGGAATGAGTACATGTTTGCCTCCGTGCTGATGTCCGATGACGCGAAAAAGACCATCACCTACGCCATCAGCACCATGGCTGACGCCTACCGGATACAGTGGAATTACCTGATGTGCGCGGCCATGATTTCCAGCGTACCTACCCTTGCCATATTTGTGGCAATGCAAAAATACTTAATTGCCGGCATGACCGCCGGGGCAGTTAAAGAGTAGGCAGAGGTTTAGTTTATGAGTGAACGGTTTCACAATCCGATTATTAAAGGCGGATACCCGGACCCTTCTGTGTGCAGGGCGGGGGATACGTATTACATGGTAACGTCTTCCTTTTATTACTTTCCCGGTCTCCCGGTGTTCCGGAGCCGGGACCTGGTTCACTGGGAGCAGATCGGCAATGCCATTTCCCGGCCGGAGCAGCTGGATTACCGGAACTGCGAAAGCTCCGAGGGGCTTTGGGCAGCTTCCATCCGGTATCACGGCGGGCGGTTTTACATTGCCGGAATGCTGGATGTGAAGGGGCGAACCCACCGGTATAATTTCATTCTCACGGCGGAGGATCCGGCGGGGCCCTGGTCGGATGCGGTGATCATCGAGGGGGCCGACGGCATTGACCCGTCCCTGTATTTTGACGAGACGGGGCGGATCTGGTTCTGCGGAAACACCGTTCCGGCAGAGCTAAAGTATCCGGAGCAGAAGCAGATTTACCTGTGCGAGCTGGATCCGGAGACCTTCCAGTTTAAGGGGGAGCGGCGGATACTTTTTGACGGGGCATGGGACTGGAGCCTCTTTATGGAAGGGCCCCATCTGTACAAGATTGACGGCATTTATTACCTGATGACGGCCTGCGGAGGCACCCAGACCAACCATTGCGTAAACCTTTACCGCAGCGCCAATCTTTTCGGCCCCTACGAGCCCTGCCCCAGAAATCCGGTGGTGACCAACCGAAACCTGCGGATTTTAAACGGTCTAGGTGTGGCGGTGACCGGCCACGGTGATCTGGTGCAGACCCAGAAGGGGCAGTGGTACATGGTGCTTCTGGGGATTCGCCCCTATGAGCATGTGATTGAGGATTATGACTGCTTCCAGCCCCGGATGTGGATCCGCAGGCCTGACCGGAACAAGAAGGCCCAGTTTAATCTGGGGCGGGAGGTGTTCCTGATCCCCATCGCCTGGGATTATGACGGCTGGCCTCTGGTGGACAATGAAAATGGCTGTGTCAATCTTTCGGAGCGGCGCCCCGACCTTCCCTGGGACAGACCGCCTCTCCAGAGCAGGGTAGATAATTTTGAATGCAGCCAGCTGGATATGATCTGGTGCATGCGCCGTCAGGTGGAGAACCCCTTCTATTCCCTGACGGAGCGGCCCGGCTTTCTGCGGCTGCGCCTCCTGCCTGTGCGGGCAGAGGAGCGGGAGACCCCGGCCATGCTGGTGCGCAGGCAGCAGCACAATGATTTCCACGCTGCAGCCGCCATGGAATTTTCTCCCGAAAAGGACGGGGAGGAGGCAGGCCTCATTATCACCCAGAATGAGCGGTTTTCCTTCCTTCTCTTAAAGGAGCGGAGGGATGGCCGGGAGTATGTAAGCGGCTTCCGGGTGGTCAATGGGCGGCGGGAGCTTCTGTGCTCGGTGCCGGCAAAGCCGGGCCGGGTGTATCTGCACATTGAGGGAAGCCTGGGAAAATACAGCTTTTACTATGGATATTCGGAGCGGGAGATGATTCCCTTAGCGGTGTCTCAGGATGGCTCCATTCTCAGCACTCTGGTGGCAGACGGATATATTGGAACCTATCTGGGCATGTATGCTTCCGCGGGAGGGAAGGTATCCCAGAATTACGTCGATTTTGACTGGTTCCGGTATGAGATTGTGGAGGAATAAAAAGGCGCGGGGAATAGCTGAGGCGGAATGCGCCTGCGAAGAAACCAAATAAAAGAAGCCGGGGAAACCCCACAGGAAGCATCAGACGGAAAGTCTGGCGGCCTGTGGGGTTTTTCTGTATGTCAGATGGCTGGGCGTCGGAATTAGAAAATAAATTGCTGCATATGAAAAAAAGAGTGTTGAATCACCAGAGTTAGCCAGCAGAATAGTCAGATTACAATTGACAATATAGTGCAGCAATTAGCAATTTAGGAACAGCATAAGCAAATAAAATGGTTTATCCTATAACTGCTACGTAGTAATGAAAGGTGATGGTCATGGACAAAGTTTTACAATATATTGAGGAACATCTGGAAGAGCCGCTGAACATAAAGCAGCTGGCAGACATGAGCGGGTATTCCGAATTTCATTTTATTCGCAAATTCAAGGCGTACACAAAGAAAAACGTTATGGAATATGTGCGCAGGCGCCGGCTCATTAAAGCATGCGAAGATATTCTTGCAGGCATGCGTATCATCGATGTGGCCTTAAAATATGAATGGAGTTCACACAGCGCTTTTTCAAAGTCGTTCAATATAGAATTTGGCTTTCCGCCATCACTTCTTCGAACAATGCAAGCAGAAATTGATTTTATAGGAGGCAGTCATATGAATCCAATATTTTTGAATGCAACACAAGCAGGGATGAGCAAAGAGGAATTGCTGGAACGGTTAAAAAAGACGGCGGCAGAGAATGGCATTGACATGGATGAAAAAGTTCTGGGAGATGTATACCGGACAGCCTGCAGGGCTTATGAAGGAAAGACAAGGTATTCCGGTGAGGAGTATGTTACCCATCCAATAAATGTGTCCATATTATTGGCAGATTTAGGAGCAGAACAGGAGACGATTCTGGCGGGCATGTTTTGCGATGCGGCCATAAAAGGCAACGAGATAAATCTGGAAAAGGAATTGCCGCCCAAGGTGTGGAATATCGTTCAGCAGCTTGAAGAAAAGAAAGCAAATGAGGCGATTTTAATCAAGCTGGCAGAAAGGCTTCATAATATGCGGACAATCGATTACCTTGATGAAAATAAAAAAGCTGCCAAAGCAAAAGAAACGATGGAAATTTATATGCCTTTAGCGAGAAAGCTTAATAATCAGAAATTGACAGATGAGCTTAATGATTTGGTGCTCAGATATTACGTGTAATGACTTGGTTGCAATGGACAATTAGATAAAGGCTAAGTATAATAGATATGAATAATCAGCTTGTGGTGTGAATAAGACACTGGAAAAGTGTATGTGAAAAAGTGAATGATGGCAGATTGGCTGAAGTAAAAGAGGATTTTTGTTTTTATCGGGCTGAAGGAGGGCCTGTGGCATGAATGAAAAATCACAAATTGTATTTATGCAGGCAAGACTGATCCGCCTGGCTGCAAAACAGTGGAACACGGACATTCAAAAAGCCAATGCACTGATGAATCAGTATGGCCTTCTGGATTTAATTGAAGACTGCTTTGATACTTTTCATACGGAAGGCGATAATGCGGTATTTTATGATTTGGAAATGGTATTGAAAAATAAGGGGGTGGATATTGTTGCTGCACTCGGGGCATGAAACGCTCTCTATCATGGCAGCTATTGTGAGGTGAGGGTTCCCAGCATTTCAAAATGTGCTTCCTACAAAGATTTTGGAAA
The DNA here is from genome assembly GCA_017889125.1 of Lachnospiraceae bacterium. GTDB lineage: Bacteria > Bacillota > Clostridia > Lachnospirales > Lachnospiraceae > Caccovicinus. The sequence continues at coordinate 20,497 of JAGHER010000024.1, read as the reverse complement.
GGGATTTTATTTGACCACGTCAAAAGAACAGACAAAAAAATTTATCGGGACTGCTCTGAAAAAGGCAAAGAGCCAGGGGGCGATTTCGGCAGAACAGGATTGGGGAGTTGTATCCACATATCGTTTTATTCCAACGGAGAATCTGACGCAGTATGCGTTTGCTGACGCGGATGCAGAATGGCTGCATTGTGTAGTTGCACACCGAAAAGAGGGAAGCTTTCCTGAAGTGATACAAGAAATGCGAAAGTATGATATTGTTTCGGGCAAAATTGCTGACGATGCAACGAACTTTACGATTGTTGCTTATTTGGCAGGGGCTTATGGAAGCCTCGGTAGTCAGGAAGCCGATTTGCTTTGTATCAGCAGACTTTTACCGGAGAGGTTGAAAGATCAGTTTTGCTTTCGAACGGAAAATGCAATCAGTTGTCTGACTTTTGTGGAGAGTGAGAAAATATGGAAAAAATAAATGATATAACGCCGGAGCAAATCGAATACGCCATCGACCTGCTGGTAACCCTTGTGGTCGAAGAATTGGAGAAGGAGCCTGGCGGAAGCCCAACTAGTCTGCTGAATGCCTTTGTTGCATCAAAAACAGGAGCATTGCTGTATGATGAATCCTCAAAGTTGTGGTGGAATGGGCCGTCTTATATTGCGGAGCTTTACCGCGAAGAACGGCGAAAAGCGATGGAAAATGTGGAGTAAGAGAACTTCACATCTTTTATTGTGTGTTAACATCAGCAGAGGGCTTGAAAAGGTACAGGGAATGTGATATCGTTATTTCGTGAAACACGAAATAATGAGGCGGTGAAAAAATGATTGTTCTGAATCTTACGTTAGATGGAATTTATGGTTTTGATGATTTTTCAATCAATTTCACATATCCGAAAAAAATTGTCAATTCCATTATTGAAAATGAAAATCTGGCAGGGAGAGAAAGATTTCGCTATAAAAAAGCACTTGTGCTCATGGGAGCGAATGCCACAGGGAAAACCAGCTTGGGAAAAGCGCTGTTATGTATTTTTTCCTATATGGTTACTGGAAATTCAGCCCCTTTATACGAAATGCTGTCGAGTGATAAAGGGTCCTTCTGCATTGACTTTGTAAACGGGGATTACCGTCTGCAAAGATTGTCCGCGGAAATTGACCGGGTCAAAAGTGATGTTGCGATCCAGTACCAGTCAGCAGAAATCGGCATAATGGATTCTTATGAAAAATGTGCTGCAAAACTGACAGATTACACAAAGGAGGCAACCAGAACAGCAAATTCCTTAAAAAAATTGATTGGCGACATAAAATACCGTTTTGCATATCCGGAAATTGAGAAGGCGCTGAAACTCACGAGAACGAATAAGCATATTTTATTGAAAACCCTTCGGGCAGTGATCGGAACACTTGATCCGACTTTGCAGGATATCCGCATTTCCAGAGATTTAAAGGACACATTTATTATTCGGCGGGGTGATGCGGAAATGATTATTCAGGAAGGCCGGCTCTTAAATCGGGAAATGCTTTCCAGCGGAACGGCAGAGGGAATAGATGTTGCAATCTTTTTGGCAGCGATTCTTGCGAAAGAAAGCAGTTTTTATTATTGTGATGAATATTTTTCTTATATCCAGAGCGATATCGAAAAACGGATTTTTGGAATTATGGTGGATCACATCGGGGACAATGAACAGTTGATTTTCACCACGCATAATACGGATATGCTTGACTTAAATCTGCCGAAACACAGCTATGTTTTTCTGCGGAAATGGCTGGAGGATGGACGGTATAAAGTGTCCGCCATTTCAGCGTCGGAGGTGTTAAAACGGAACACGGATTCTCTGCGAAACGCGGTGGAAAATGATGTATTTGCATCGCTGCCCCAGGACTCGCTGCTGGATGAGCTGGAAATGGGGTGGGAGGATGAACTCACGCGATGCACGGATGTTAAGTCTGTTGCAGAGCTTACCAGAAGCAGCAGTGTCCGGAATTTTAAAACAGACTTCTGCAAACTGAAGGTAAAAGACTGCCGGGCAATGCTCGAACGTCACAAGCTGAATGTGGGGAAGCTCTGGATGACGGGTGTACCTGAAAATTTCGGCTTTATTGAGAATAATGGAACGCAGATCAAATTGGACTGATTAAAATTAGTAATCAACATGAGCCTGGGAACGATAGTACGATAAAAATGGTTTCCAGGCTTTAACTTTGTGTGAAATTTATTGATTTAAAAATGCATCCGTATATAATATAATGTAGCTGTTAATCCATACAGATTTAGAGAAAAAAGGCTCCCCAAAGAGCCGGGAGGAGATACGAATTATGGAAACATGCAAAGCATTTCTGAAACGGAAAAATATTGTGATTTCCGCAAAACGCTACGGTATTGACGCCCTTGGCGCCATGGCCCAGGGGCTTTTCTGTTCCCTGCTGATCGGAACGATTCTGAATACCATCGGCACGCAGTTTCATATCGGATTCCTGACCGCAGAAATTATCCGCATCAATGATGTGGGCTATACAATCGGCGGCATGGCTTCCTTTATGAGCGGGGCGGCCATGGCTGTTGCCATCGGCTATGCGCTGCAGGCGCCGCCGCTGGTGCTGTTTTCCCTGGCGACGGTAGGCTATGCCTGCAATGCCCTTGGCGGCGCAGGCGGCCCCCTAGCTGTCCTGTTTACGGCAATTATCGCCGCTGAGGTAGGAAAAGCAGTCAGCAAAGAGACGAAAATCGACATCCTGGTGACGCCGACGGTGACGATTCTGGCGGGCATCGGCACTGCCTGGGTGATTGCGCCGCCGATCGGCGGGGCAGCCAGCGCCTTCGGCCAGCTGATTATGCAGGCTACAGAGCTTCAGCCTTTCCTGATGGGTGTGCTGGTATCTGTTCTGGTGGGCGTGGCCTTGACTCTGCCGATTTCTTCTGCGGCCATCTGCTCGGTGCTGGGCCTGACGGGTCTGGCCGGAGGGGCCGCTGTGGCGGGATGCTGCGCGCAGATGGTGGGATTTGCGGTAATGAGCTTTAAGGAAAACGGCATTGGCGGACTGGTAAGCCAGGGCCTTGGCACATCCATGCTGCAGATGCCCAACATCGTGAAGAATCCCCGGATATGGATTGCGCCTACCGTGACCTCCGCCATTACCGGGCCAATTGCCACCTGCATATTTAAACTGCAGATGAATGGAGCAGCCATTAATTCCGGCATGGGTACCTGCGGTCTCTGCGGCCAGCTGGGGGTCTGGACAGGCTGGATATCTCCCAGTGAGACTGCCATCGCTAACGGCGCGGTGGCAATTACCCCCGGGGCTTTTGACTGGATTGGCCTGATTTTGATTTCCTTTGTGCTTCCGGCTATCCTTGCACCGGCCATTAATCAGGTCTGCAGGCGGTTTGGACTGGTGAAGGATGGGGATCTGACGCTGGCCTGAGTATAGGGGCCTGCCGTCCAGATGTCCGAAATCACCGCCAGCCCCTTGCGCGTTCCTGCCGGATATGATATAATCGCAGGGAAATTTAAGAGATTAAAGGAGGCGGAATCATTATGAAGCACGTTAAGACTTTAAATGCCAACACATTAAAGGATACCATGAAGAAGGGCGGCTGCGGCGAGTGCCAGACCTCCTGCCAGTCCGCATGTAAGACTTCCTGCACCGTAGGAAATCAGAGCTGCGAGAACAGCAGCCGGTAAGTAAAGGCTGGGATTCGGGGCGGCTGGCAGCCGGAGACGGAAAGCTGATGGGCTGCCAGCCGCAGCAGAAAGTCCTTTCAGGGCATGGAAAGCGGAAAATGAAGAAAGCGAATACATAACCCCTACGGTCGTTGGGATTGTAGGGGCATTTTCCATGTCCAGGGAAAGTTAAGTAAGATTTAGAAAGACGAGGAAAAGTTAGTGATTCATCAGTATAAAAATAATGGCTACAATATTGTACTGGATGTAAACAGCGGATCTGTCCATGTGGCGGATCCGGTGATGTATGATGCAGTGGCAGTTCTGGCGGAGCGGATGCCGGATCTGGAAAAGCCGGAGCCGATTCCGGCGGACTGCCGCCAGGCGGTGCTTGACCGTCTTGACGGAACCTATGAGCGGCAGGAGATTGAGGAGACGCTGGAGGATATCCAGGAGTTAATCGACAGAGAGCAGCTGTTTGCCAAGGATATTTACAAGGATTTTGTGATTGATTTTAAGGAGCGAAAGACCGTGGTGAAGGCCCTCTGTCTTCACATCGCCCATGACTGCAACCTGGCCTGCCGCTACTGCTTTGCGGAGGAAGGGGAGTACCACGGACGGCGGGCGCTGATGAGCTTCGAGGTGGGAAAGAAGGCCCTGGATTTCCTGATTGCCAATTCCGGAAAGCGCCGGAATCTGGAGGTGGATTTCTTCGGCGGCGAGCCCCTGATGAACTGGCAGGTGGTAAAGGACCTGGTGGCTTACGGAAGGGAGCAGGAAAAGCTTCATGATAAGCATTTCCGCTTCACCCTGACCACCAACGGTGTGCTGTTAAATGACGAGATTATGGAATTCTGCAACCAGGAGATGGGAAATGTGGTTCTCAGCCTGGACGGGCGGAAGGAGGTCAATGATAAGATGCGCCCCTTCCGAAACGGCAAGGGAAGCTACGATCTGATCGTGCCCAAATTCCAGAAGTTTGCCGAGAGCCGGAACCAGATGAATTATTATGTGCGGGGAACCTTTACCCATGAGAATCTGGATTTCGCGGATGATGCCATTCATTTTGCCGACCTGGGCTTTAAACAGATGTCCATTGAGCCAGTGGTGGCTCCGCCGGAGGAGGCTTACGCCATCCGGGAGGAGGATCTTCCGCAGATTTTGGAGCAGTATGACAAGCTGGCGGTGGAGTACATTAAGCGGAAGAAGGAAGGCAGAGGCTTTAATTTCTTCCATTTTATGATCGACTTAAATGCCGGCCCATGCGTGGCCAAGCGTCTTTCCGGCTGCGGCTCCGGCACGGAGTATCTGGCGGTGACGCCCTGGGGTGACCTTTATCCCTGCCATCAGTTTGTGGGCCAGGAGGATTTCCTGCTGGGCAATGTGGACACGGGAATTACCAATACCGCGGTGCGGGATGAATTTAAACTGTGCAATGTTTATGCAAAGGACAAATGCAGGGACTGCTTTGCCCGCTTCTACTGCAGCGGCGGCTGCGCGGCAAATTCCTACAATTTCCATGGCACCATCACCGATGCCTATGACATCGGCTGTGCTATGCAGAAAAAGCGGATTGAGTGCGCGATTATGATTAAGGCGGCGCTGGCCGAGGAATAAGGCAGTTGGCAGCCGAGCAATCGGGAAAAAGAAAAATAAGGAGAGTAAGAAAATGAACAGTAAAGGAAAAGGCCTTCTTGGCCTTCTGGCTGTGCTGGTAGCAGTGGCTGTATTTGGCTGGTTTGGCTACATCAGCATGAAGGATATCCGGCTGGGACTTGATCTGGCAGGCGGTGTAAGCATCACCTACCAGGCAGTGGAGGAGGATCCTACTGCCGAGCAGATGGCGGATACGGTTTACAAGCTGCAGCAGAGAGTGCAGAATTACAGTACAGAGGCGGAGGTTTACCAGGAGGGAAACAACCGCATCAATATCGACATTCCCGGCGTATCGGACGCCAATGCGATTCTGGAGGAGCTGGGAAAGCCGGGTTCTCTAGTTTTTACGGATGAGGATTACAATGTGCTGATGACTGGCGATATGGTGGCCACAGCTAAGGCGGGCATGGTGGAGACAGCCACCGGCCAGCAGTACGTGGTGCAGCTGACCCTTACCGACGAGGGCGCCAGCACCTTTGCCAAGATTACGGAAGAGAACCTGGGCAAGCGGATCGCCATCATTTATGACGGCGAGGTGGTTTCCGCGCCTACGGTGCAGTCGGCCATCACCGGCGGCCAGTGTGAGATCACCGGCTTAGGCTCCTATGAGGTGGCAGAAAACCTGGCATCCACCATCCGCATCGGCTCCCTTTCTCTGGAGCTGGAGGAGATGCGTTCCAATGTGGTGGGCGCAAAGCTGGGACAGGAGGCGCTGTCCACCAGCCTGATGGCAGGCCTCGTGGGCTTCCTGATTGTGGTGGTTTTCATGATTGCCGTTTACCGGATTCCCGGTCTGGCAGCTTCCATTTCCCTGACCTTGTATGTGGGACTGATCCTGGTGCTTTTATCCGCTTTTGAGATCACCCTGACCCTTCCTGGCGTGGCCGGTATCATCCTCTCCATCGGTATGGCGGTGGATGCCAACGTCATTATCTTTACCCGAATAAAGGAAGAGATCGGACAGGGAAAGACGGTGCAGGCCTCCATTAAGAGCGGCTTCCACAAGGCCCTGTCGGCCATCATCGACGGAAATGTGACCACTCTGATTGCGGCGGCAGTGCTCTACTGGAGAGGCTCCGGCACGGTGAAGGGTTTTGCGGCTACTTTGGCTCTGGGTATTATCCTTTCCATGTTTACGGCACTGGTGGCTACCCAGCTGACGCTGCGGGCGCTGTACGCCATCGGTTTTAGCCATGAGAGATGGTACGGCGTGAAAAAGGATGGAAAGACCATCAATTTCCTGGCAGCCAGAAAGATCTGCATTGCTGTTTCGGCAGTGGTAATTGTTTCTTCTCTGGCATTTATGGGAATTAATCATTCTGCTACCGGCTCGATTTTAAATTACAGTCTGGACTTTAAGGGCGGCACTTCCACCAGCGTTACCTTCAATGAGGACATGTCTCTGGATGCCATTTCCAGTCAGGTAGTTCCCGTTGTGTCGGAGATTACCGGCGATGCGGCTATCGAGACCCAGAAGGTAAGCGGCACCAATGAGGTGATTATTAAGACCAGAACCCTTTCCGTGGAGGAGCGCCAGGCTTTAGATGAGGCCCTGGTGGAGAACTTTGGCGTGGAAGAGGAGAAGATTACTGCAGAGAGCATTTCCGGTGCGGTCAGTGCGGAGATGAAGAAGGACGCGGCAGTGGCGGTAGTGATTGCCACCATCTGCATGCTGCTCTACATCTGGATCCGGTTCAGCGACATGCGCTTTGCTGCAAGCTCGGTGCTGGCGCTGGTCCATGATGTGCTGGTGGTATTTACCTTCTATGCGGCCTTCCGCTGGTCGGTAGGCTCCACCTTTATCGCCTGTATGCTGACCATCGTGGGCTATTCGATTAATGCCACTATCGTTATCTTTGACCGTATCCGGGAGAACCGGAAGACGGCCGGCCCCAAGATGGATCTGATGGAGCTGGTGAATTACAGCGTCAGCCAGACCCTGACCAGAAGCATCAATACCTCCCTGACCACCTTTATCATGGTCTTTGTGCTGTTTATCATGGGCGTGTCCTCCATCCGGGAGTTTGCACTGCCTCTGATGGTGGGTATTGTGTGCGGAACCTATTCTTCTGTGTGCCTGGCTGGAGCGATGTGGTATATGATGAACAAGCGTCATGGGAAAATGGCGCAGTAGCAGACGCAGACAAGGAGTTTTATGGAATATCGTATTTTGACAAAGGACGGCCGGGCAAAGCGGGCGGAGCTGAAAACCGTCCACGGCACAGTCCAGACCCCCTTATTTATGAACGTGGGCACGGTGGCGGCCATCAAGGGCGCTGTCTCCACCGATGACCTGCGCCAGATCGGCACCCAGGTGGAGCTTTCCAATACCTACCACCTGCATGTGCGCACCGGGGACAAGTTGATTAAGGAATTTGGCGGCCTGCACAAATTCATGAACTGGGACCGGCCCATCCTGACGGATTCCGGCGGCTTCCAGGTATTTTCCCTTGCGGGACTGCGGAAAATCCGGGAGGAAGGCGTTACCTTCCAGTCTCATATTGATGGAAGAAAAATCTTCATGGGGCCGGAGGAGAGCATGCAGATTCAGTCTAATCTGGGCTCCACCATTGCCATGGCCTTTGATGAGTGCCCGCCAAGCCGGGCGGATTACGATTACATTAAGCCCAGCGTAGAGCGGACCGTGCGGTGGCTTCACCGCTGCAAGGCGGAGATGGAGCGTTTAAACAGCCTGCCAGACACCATTAACCGTGAGCAGCTGCTTTTCGGCATTAACCAGGGCGGCGTGCTGGAGGATGTGCGCATCGAGCATGCAAAGGAGATTGCTGCCCTTAATCTGGACGGCTATGCAGTAGGCGGCCTGGCTGTAGGCGAGAGCCACGAGGAAATGTACCGCATCCTGGATGTGACGGTTCCCCATCTGCCGGAAAATAAGCCTACTTACCTGATGGGGGTGGGAACCCCCATCAACATCCTGGAGGCCGTAGACCGGGGCGTGGATTTCTTTGACTGTGTGTACCCCTCCCGGAACGGACGCCACGGCCATGTGTACACCAGCCGGGGCAAATTAAATCTCTTTAACCAGAAATATGAGCTGGATCCGCGCCCCATCGAGGAGGGCTGTCAGTGTCCGGCCTGCCGTTCCTACAGCCGGGCCTATATCCGCCATCTGTTTAAGGCAAAAGAGATGCTGGGAATGAGATTATGCGTATTGCATAATTTGTATTTTTATAATAAAATGATGGAAGAGATTCGCCAGGCGATTGAGGAACACCGCTACAGCGAATACAAAGCGGCTAAGATCGCCGGGATACTGGCGGGGCCGGAAGAATAATCGATAACGGAAGACCTGTTATCTGGATAAGGAGGAAAATCACATGGAAGCATTTGGTAGCATCGGCGGCGTGATTCTTTATTGCGTCTTCCTGTTCGGTCTGATGTATCTGATTGCTTTTCGTCCGCAGAAGAAGGAAAAGAAAAGGCATGAAGAATTACTGGCCAGCGTTGCAGTAGGCGACACCGTACTGACCAGCAGCGGATTTTACGGCGTGATCATCGATATGACTGATGACACCGTAATTGTAGAATTCGGAAGCAACAAAAACTGCCGGATTCCCATGCAGAAGGCTGCGATTGTACAGGTTGAAAAGCCGGAGGCATAAAGAGAAGAGAAATGTTCGGGCGGCACATGGATTTTTGCGATTCATGTGCCGCCCTTCGTTGATTTAATGCATTGAAACAAAGGAGAGGAACGCGATGATTCAAAATATTGTTTTTGATATGGGAAAGGTGCTGACGGATTACGTGCCGGATGCGGTATGCCGCCATTTTATTCCCGATGAGGCAGAGATTCGGAAGATCAGCAATGCAGTGTTTGTCTCGCCGGAATGGGTGCTTCTGGATCTGGGCGTGGTTCCCGAGGAGGAGGCCCTGCGGCGTATCCAGGAGCGGCTGGACACGGAGGAGGAGAAGACGTGGGCGGCACAGTGTTTCTGGCATTGGCATGAGTACAATATGTGGCCCATGGAAGGGATGGGTGATCTGGTGCGTCGGCTGAAAGCGGCCGGGTACGGCATTTATCTCTGCTCCAATGCCTCCGTGCGCCTGCCCCTTTGCTGGAAGAAGGTAATTCCCGCCGCGGAAATGTTTGACGGCATCCTCTTTTCCGGCCCGGAAAAATGCATGAAGCCCCAGAAGGAGATTTATGAACGGCTTTTTGCGCGGTTTTCCCTGAAGCCGGAGGAATGCGTATTTATCGATGACCAGCCATTAAACATTCAGGGTTCAGAGGAATGCGGGATGAAGGGGTATGTGTATGATGGAAACCGGGAGAAGCTGGAGATGTGGCTGACGGAAGTGCTGGGACGGGAATTTTAAGGAGAGGACACAGAATTTTTGGATTCTTTTAAGAAAGGCAACACATTTTTTTCACAAAAGGTTTTTAATATGATACCAGGGTTTCAAAGTCATGGCTTTAAAATCCTGGAAGGAGGCCGATTGTGATAGAGGTAAAGAATCTGGTAAAGGACTACGGCGGCCATCTGGCGGTGGATCATCTGAGCTTTACCATTGAGGATGGGCAGATTTACGGGTTCCTGGGCCCAAACGGCGCGGGAAAATCCACTACCATGAATATCATGGCCGGATACCTGGGTGCTACAGAGGGGCAGGTCTTGATTAATGGTCACGATATACTGGAGGATGCGGAGGAAGCAAAACGGTGCATAGGTTACCTGCCGGAGCTTCCTCCTCTTTACGTGGATATGACTACGGAGGAATATCTGAATTTTGCGGCAGCACTGAAGAAAATACCGAAGAAGGAGCGGGAGGCCAGCGTGGAGGCGGCCATTTCCATGGCAAGGCTTTCCGATGTGCGGGGACGTCTGATCCGGAATCTGTCCAAGGGCTACCGGCAGCGGGTGGGCCTGGCCCAGGCCATGCTGGGAATGCCGCCGGTGATTATCCTGGATGAGCCCACCGTGGGTCTTGATCCTAAGCAGATTATTGAAATCCGGGATCTGATCCGGGAGCTTGGAAAGAAGCATACGGTGATCTTAAGCTCCCACATCCTCTCCGAGGTCAGTGCGGTCTGCGACCGCATCATGATTATCTCCGGAGGAAGGCTGGTGGCAAGCGGCACGCCGGAGAATCTGGAGCGGCGGATGACCGGCGGCCCCCGTCTGGAGCTTATGGTAAAGGGAGCGCCTCAGAAAGCCAGAAGCATCGCCGAGGGATTCCTGGACAGCGGGGCTGTGTCTGTCACATCGAAGAAGGAAGACGGTACAGAATTTACCCTGCTGACCCTGGATCTGGAGACGGATATCCGGGAGGCGCTTTTCTACGCCTATGCCCAGGCGGAGATGCCGATTTATTCCATGAATATGACCAGGGCTTCTCTAGAGGAGGTGTTCCTGGAGCTGACAGAGACGGGGAAAATGGTACAGAAAGAGAAGACGGAGAAGGGGATAAAGCGCCTTCTGGGGAAAAGGAAGCAGAAGGAAACGGAAGGCTTTGGGCCTGTTGTATCCGAAGCCGAGGCGGAGACCGGCGGCGTGGCCAGGGAGGAGCTGCTGCATAGAGAGGAGGTGCGGCGATGAGTACAATTTACCGGCGGGAGCTAAAATCGTATTTTGATTCCATGATCGGCTATTTAATCATTGCCTTTCTGGTATTCTTCCTGGGGATTTATTTCTTTGCTTACAATCTGAGCGGCGGATATCCATATTTCTCCGCAGCGCTTTCAGGAATGACGGTAATGATGCTGATTGCCATTCCCATCCTGACTATGCGCAGCTTCTCTGAGGAACGGAAAAATAAAACCGATCAGCTTTTATTTACTTCGCCGGTAAGCATCTGGGGAATTGTCTGGGGGAAGTATTTGTCCATGGTGACAGTCTTTGCTATTCCCACAGCTCTTTTCTGTATTTGTCCCCTGATTATTCAGGCCAACGGCACGGCGTACCTGGCGGCGGATTACGGTTCGCTTCTGGCCTTTTTCCTGATGGGCTGTGTGTTTATTGCCGTCGGTATGTGGATTTCCTCGCTGACGGAAAGTCTGGTGACGGCGGCGGTGGGCACCTTTGGCTGTCTTCTTCTGCTGCTTTTATGGCCCAGTCTGGTGGGATTTCTTCCGGAATCCGCCTTTGGCTCCCTGGTGGGCTTCTGGGTGATCTGGAGCATGGCGGTGTTTGCCTTCTACCGGATTACCGAGAGCCAGGCCGCCGCGTCGGCCCTGGAGGCGGCAGGAACAGTGATGCTGGTGCTGCTTTATCTCTGGAACAGGAACATGTTTGAGCATGCCCTGGTTCACGCCCTGGAGGCGGTGGCTGTGGAGGAGGTATTTGAACGCTTTGTCCTTGAGCAGACTTTTGATCTGGGCGGGCTGCTGTTTTATCTCAGCTTGATTGGGCTGTTTTTGTTCCTCACCTGCCAGTCTCTGGAGAGACGCAGGTGGAGCTGATGAATGGGATATGCAGGAGGGAAACAGCATGAAGAGAACATTAAAAAGGGGCAGCCGCAGCGCCCTGCTTACTTTGATTGTGCTTGCAGCAGCGGCAGTGTTTAACCTGACGGTTAATAAGCTTCCCGAGAGCATGCGCCGGTTTGATTTAAGCGGACGGCAGCTTTTCTCCCTGGGAGAGACTACCAGCCAGGTGCTGGCGGGGCTGGACAAAGGGGTGACCATCTATGTGGTTGGAGATCCGGAGTCCGTGGACAGCCGGATTACTTCTATGGTAAACCGTTATGCCGAAAGCTCCAATTACATCCAGATCGAAATGGTGGATACGATCCTTCATCCGGAGCAGCTGGCTTCCCTGGATGTGGAGGCCAATCAGCTTCTGGTTTCCTGTGAGGAGACGGGAAAGCGGCAGAGCATTTCCTTTAATGACATCATTAAATATGACGAAATGTCCTACTATATGTACGGCCAGCTGGTGGAGACGGAATTTGACGGCGAGGGGCAGATTACCAGCGCTATTTCTCAGGTGACAAACGAGGCCCGGGAACAGATTTATGCCACGGCGGGCCACGGAGAAAGCGCTCTGTCTCAGACGGTGCAGGAGATGTTTGCCAAATCCAGCCTTCAGCTGGAGACGGTGAATCTTCTGGAGGAAGGCGGCGTGCCGGAGGACTGTTCCCTTCTGCTGATGAATAATCCCCAGCGGGATCTGGCAGCGGATGAGCTGACCGGCATTTTGCAGTATCTGGACGGAGGCGGGCAGGCGGTGATCCTGGCAGGCTTTTCGGCGGAGGTCCAGCCTAATCTGGACGCTCTTCTGGCGGAGTACGGACTGATCCTGGAAAATGCCTACGCCGCAGACACCAGCCGCTTTTACCAGAGCAATTTTTATATTTTTCCGGAGTACAATTACGCCAGTCCGGTGGTTTCAGGAATCGGCGACGATCAGCTGACGCTGCTTATGGGAAGCGGTGTGGTGACCATTATGGAGGAGCTTCCGGAGGGCGTGGAGGCAGAGGCTATCATGACTACCTCTCAGGACGGCCTTCTTATTGATGCAAACGGCAGCCAGACTGCGGGGCAGTATACGGTGGCGGCTTCTTCGATGAAGGAGCTGGATTCCGGCCATGGTGCCGTCACGGTATTTGCCTGCCCGGAAATGATCGATGAGGGGCTTACCAGCACATTTTCCAATCTGGCCAATCTGACGGTGTTTATGAACGGGATAACGGCTGGATTTGAGGAGATTACAAATATTTCCGTTCCGGCAAAAAGCCTGGAGATTACCTACAATACCATTCCTTCGGCAGGGCTGTGGGCATCTATCTTTATTTTTCTGATTCCCGTATTCTGTATCATTATGGGATTTGCGGTGTGGATGCGGAGACGGAAGCTGTAGAGGCGCAAAAGGAGGAGCAGAATGAAGAAAAATCGTTCGATGATGGCGGGACTGTGCCTTTTGGCGGTGATGTGCGCCGGATATGGGGCCGTCAGCTTTGGCGTGGGACAGCAGGAGAAGCGGAAGCAGGAAGCAGAGGAGGCAAACACCATTTATCTGACGGATTTTGCGGAGGTGACCGGCGTTAAAGCTACTCGCCAGGGACAGACCATTTCGCTGATTAAGGAAGATGGGCAGTGGCTGGATGAAGGGGATACAGAGCGGCCGGTGAAGCAGAGCCTGGCGGCGCTGCTGGCCTCAGTCGGCCAGCAGATTACGGCCAGCCGCAGGCTTGAGGGCGCCGGTGCGCTTGTCAATTACGGGCTGGATGAGCCGGAATACCGGGCAGTTTTTACGGATGCAAGCGGAGAGCAGGCAGAAATTCTGGTGGGTGATCAGCTGGAGGACGGTCGGTATTATGCCAAGCTGGAAGAGCGGGCAGAGGTGTATACCATCGACAGCGGCCTGGTCAGCGCCATGGATTACACGGATCTGGAATTTACCCAGCCGGAGATTTTGCCGCAGGTGAAATCCGATGAAGTGCAGCTGGTGCAGGTGACTGGTGCAGCGGGAGACGAGGATGAGGAAGATGAAATGGCCGGGAAAATGATTTTCAGCCGGAAGGACGGAACGCTGACGGATGAGATGGCAGCCTCTGCGGCAGGCTTTGTCCTGGGAGACTGCGCCGCCTGGAAGCCGGATAAAGAGGAACTGGCAGAAATGGGATTTGATGGGAGAGAGCGGAGGCTTTCTTATGTGTATGAGCCGGATGTAGAGGAGGATGAGGAAAATGGACACCAGAGTACAGTAGTTTTAGAGATTGGCGGCTTGAATGAAACCGGGACAGATTATTACGTCAGGCAGCCTGGCTCATCCATGATCCTTCTGATGTCCAGGTCAGTACTGGATGAATTTCTTATGGGAAACGCGGGGTGAAGCATTTCCTTAGGGAAACGCTGATTAAAGCGTTTCCCGTGCCGGATTTGCGCTGCGAAGCAGCAATTTCCCCTGCAAATCCGTGCACATCCACCGGAGGTTCTAAGGAAACGATGATTTAATCAGCGTTTCCTTAGAGGTTTGACTTCCTTTTCTCCCCTATGTTATACTTTCTTTAAAAGGATGCCGGGGGAGCTGGCGGTTTGGCATAAGCAGCTGCATAGGAAGAACCGGCGGCCCGGCATAAGCAGATGCACAAAATAAACAGATAGGCAGCATAAACGGCGCATAGTCAGGAGCGGGGAGTGGGAGTATGGAAGAGGGCAGATTTCGGAAAAAAATAACCTGGTTTACGTTTGCCTTCAGCCTTTTTGTGGTCTGGGTGCATTCCTACAATGCGGAATTGTTTCTGGGAAGAACGGAAGCGGGCGTGTGGACAGACCGCATTGAGCATTTGATTGGAGAAAGCGTGGGACAGATTGCAGTTCCCGGCTTTTTCATGATTTCCGCGTATCTGTTCTATCGGAATTTCCACTGGGGAAGCCTGAAACGAAAATGGATATCCCGGTTTCACAGCATCCTGGTTCCCTATCTGTTGTGGAATACGATTTATTATCTGGGATATGTGGTGGGAAGCCGCCTTCCCTTTGTGGGAAGGATCGTGGGAAAAGGACAGATCCCTTTGAGCATTAGCCATTATCTGGACAGTGTTCTGCACTTTCGGTATCTGTATGTATTCTGGTATTTAAAGCAGCTGATTTTTTTAATCCTTCTGGCGCCAGTGCTTTATCTGGTGTTAAAACGTTTTTGGAGCGGCCTTTTGTTTCTGGCGGCCGTATTCTGTGCGGTGTGGGTGGCGGCAGATTTTCCCTTAATCAATGAGGATGCTCTTTTTTACTATGGAACCGGCGGATTTTTGGCCCTTCACGGCCATCAGATGGAGCGCGCCTGGAGCAGGGAGAGGTTTGCGGCGGGGCTTGGATTGCTAGCGGCAGGGATTGGAAATTATTACCTGACTTTGCGGTGGTTTCTGCCGGGGACTACGGTGCTTTACCGGATGCTGGTTCCTATGGGCCTGTGGCTGATGATCGATGAAAACCGCCTGCCCAGACTGCGGCCCTGGATGGAATACAACTTTTTCCTCTATGCCGTCCATTTTGCGCTGGTGCGGTTTTTAAATAAGACGGCGGCCTTCCTGGCGAGGGCCTTTCTGGCGCCGTCTTCTGCAGCACGCTCTTCTGTGGTGATTCCTTCCGCAATGCTTCCTCTGGCTTTGTACCTGGTTATGCCTTTTCTTATGGCGGCGGTCAGCTACTGGATGGCGCTCCTTCTGCGGCGGTTTGCGCCTGGGCTTTGGCGGGTGCTGAATGGGAGGCGGTGAAAACGGAGAATCTTGTGAAACGTTTAGGAGACAATGAATACCTGCATTGCTACGAGAGTGACGAAGATAGATGGAGCTAAATTATATTTCATATTTGACGCCGTCCATCCCCCTATGCTATAATGCGGGTATGGAGACATAGCTCAGCTGGGAGAGCATTTGCTTGACGTGCAGGAGGTCGCAGGTTCGAGTCCTGTTGTCTCCATGATTAAACCTCGCAGACCGGGGAAGTGCCCCGTGCTTGCGGGGTTTTTCCATGCAATGATGAATGACATGAAGGAGGCATTTTCATGTACGAATTAATCCGGCAGTGCCGGGATGATGACGGCCTGCGTCAAAGCTTCAGCCAGCTGGCCGACCGGACATTTGGACTGAGTTTTGAACGTTGGTATCAGAGCGGATACTGGGGCGACAGCTACATTCCCTATTCCTTTGCAAAGGATGGGGAGATCATTGCCAATGTGTCGGTGAACCGGATGACCCACTGGTGGGATGGACGGCTGCGGCAGTTTATTCAGCTGGGTACGGTGATGACCGATGAACGGTTTCGCCGCCAGGGGCTGATTCGCCGGCTGATGGCGGAGATTGAGCGGGATTTTCAGGGAGAGGCAGAGGGGATATATCTTTTTGCCAATGATACGGTCCTGGACTTTTATCCGCGGTTTGGATTCCGGAAGGCAGCAGAGTATCAGTATGAGCGGATGGCAGCATCATTCAGGACGGAATGGGAGAGGCTGGCCAGCCCAGCAGATAAGAATAATCCAGTGCAGGGAACCGTCCGCCCCGTAGACATGGACAATCCCCCAGAGCGAAGTGCGCTGGAGCAGGCCATTCGGGAAAATCAGTTTTCCGGCCCGCTGGCATTTTTCGGGAACCCAGGGCTGTATATGTTTTATTTTTCGGATTTCATGAAGGAAAATCTTTATTACCTGCCGGAACTGGATGTTTACGCCGCTGCGGAATTTGAGATGAAGGAGCCTGCGTCGGCAGCCTTGCCAAATGCTGAGCCTGTGTCGCCAGAAACTGTTCTCACCCACCTTTACCTTCAGGCCGTATTTTCCCGCTGCCCAGTATCCCTGGACGCGGTGACTGCTGCTTTTCAGAATTACGCAGAATCCAAAGCCTCCGGCGGGAGAATTGGGAAGATAACCCTTGGCTTTGTGCCGGAGGACTCCTGCGGCTATGTATGCCGGGAGCATCACGAGGAGGACACCACTCTCTTTGTAAAGGGGCGGATATTCGATGAATTTGAGGCCCGGCGGGTAATGTTTCCTGTCCTGGGACATGCGTGAAAAATGGAGGCGCTATGGACTATTTGAATCAAAATATTGCCATTAATCTGAAAAAAATCCGTCAGGCCAGAGGCATGAGCCTGGATCAGGCGGCGGAGCAGACCGGAGTCAGCAAGAGCATGCTGGGGCAAATCGAGCGGGGGGAGGCGAATCCCACTATCGGCATCCTGGGACGGATCGTAAGCGGCCTGCGGATCGGGCTGGACAGCTTAGTCAAGGTGCCGGAGGATTCGGTCTATCCTGTGGATAGAAGCCGCCTGACCCCATCCAAGGAAGAGACGGGCAGGTACCGGGTGCTGACTTATTTTCCTTACGAGAAGGCCCGGAATTTTGAACTGTATGTGATTGTGGTCTGGCCGGGAGAGGCTTATACAAGCGGGGCTCACGGGGAAGGCACGAAGGAGTACGTGCTGGTCAATAAAGGCAGCCTTACACTGGAGATTGAGGGGGAGGAGCATCTGGTAAAGACCGGGGATGCTTTCCGGTTTGATTCTGATAAGGCACACGTTTACCAGAACCGGGGGAAGGAGGTGCTGGAGTTTGTCAGTGTGTTCTCTTACCGGACATGATGTGCAGTATACTGCACAAAAACGAAGGAAAAGAAAATTTCTAAGTAAAAAAAACAGTTTTTAGGAACAAAATTCCTTAAAAATAGGCGCTTTTTACAAAGATGAAAAAAAGTAAAAAACAGAATTGACAATATATTGCACATGCGCTATACTTGCAACTAAGTTAGACAAAGGCGTTTACTTATTTGATAAGTAAGCGCTTTTTTAATTTTATTCACAAATTTTCTGACTATTCAGAAAATTTGCAGGGGAAAGGAAGGGAAATATGATGAAAAAAAGATGGTTAAGCATGATAATGGCAGCAGTAATGGTTGGAGGAATGACAGCAGGACTTGTGGGATGTACGGGGGCAGGAAGCAGCTCCGGGACAGCAGGGGCGGCAGCAGGCGGAGCAGCTGATGCGGGAGGAACCGCAGCCGACGGGACTGGCGGAGGAGCCGGTGAAGGTGGCGCGGAAGGCAAGGTTCTCCGGGTAGGCATGGAATGTGCCTACGCCCCATTTAACTGGACCCAGGAGACGGCGGAAGTGAAAAACGGCGATACGGCAGTACCCATTTACGGCCAGAACGTATACGCCTACGGATATGATGTGATGATGGCGAAAAAGCTGGCAGAGCAGCTGGGCTGGGATTTGGAAATCCATAAAGTAGAGTGGGACACTATCGGCCTGGCTATGGATTCCGGCGAGTATGACTGCATTATCGCAGGTATGGGAAAGACGCCGGAGCGGGAAGCCTCCTACGCCTTTACGGAGCCGTATTATTATCGGGACAACTGCCTGACGGTAAAGAAAGGAAGCGGATATGAGGATATCACCTCTCTGGCGGATCTTGCCGGTGAGAATGTGGTAGTAACAACGCAGACAGGAACCGGTTGGGTGTCCCTGGAGGAGCAGATCCCGGATCTGGTGGCTGGCGCCAATTACGCCACTACGGCAGAATGCTTCATGGCCGTCTCCAACGGCGTGGCGGATGTGGCTCTTATCGACCGGCCTACAGCGGAATCGGCGGTGATGACCAATACCGATCTGGTGGTGGTCACCTTTGAGGAAGGAAAGGGCTTTGTGGATGACAATGGAATGACCAATGTGTGCATTGCTACCCGGCTGGATGACACGGAGCTTCGGGATTTAATTCAGGAAGCCATGGACGCCCTGGGCTGGGATGACCGGGCGCTGATGAATGAGATGATGGAAGAAGCCATCTCCGTACAGCCTGCGGCAAATTAAGGAAACACGAAAAACACAGAAAGCACCGGAAACACACCGAAAACACCGCGGCGCCGGAAAAACCGGAAGGGAGGAACAATATGACGGTATTAACAGCAGCGACACCCACAACCCCCACGAACTCGCTGGGATGGATGGCTTTTCTGGCGGAAAAGTATTCTGCCTCATTCTGGCAGGGAACCTGGCTTACCCTGTACGTGGCCGTGCTGGGCACGATTCTCGGGTTTGTGATGGGATATATTATCGGAATCATTGAGGACATCCGGACAGACCCGGAGGAAAAGGGCATCGGCCGCCTTCTTGTGCTGGCGGCAAAGGCGGTCTGCGGCGTGTATGTGGAGCTGTTCCGCGGCACCCCCATGATCGTTCAGGCCATGATTATCTTTTACGGCCTCCGCCAGGCAGGCGTGGAGATCGGCATCCTGGCAGCAGGCGTCCTGGTAACGGTGCTCAATACCGGCGCTTACATGTCGGAAACGGTGCGGGCCGGAATCAATTCCATCGACAACGGACAGCGGGAGGGCGCCCTGGCTCTGGGCATGTCGCCCATGAAGGCCATGTTCCATGTGGTGCTTCCACAGGCATTTAAAAACATCATCCCGGAGATGGCCAACATGTTTTTGACCAACCTGAAAATGACCTCCGTGTTAAATGTCATTGGCCTTTCGGAGCTGTTTATGACGGCAAAGACGGTGGGCGCCAATTATTACAAGTATTTTGAATCCTATTTAATCATCGCGGTGATTTACTTCGTCCTCTGCTTTGTCTTCAACCGGCTCTTCCTGCTGCTGGAGAAAAGGCTGGAGCCGAAGAAGGATTACGTGCTGGCTGTGGAATATATGGATAACCAATAGGAGGGCCTGCCATGGAAGAAAAGATCATCAGTATTGTGGAGCTTGGAAAATCCTTTGGAGACCATGAGGTTCTCCGGAAAATCGATATTGAGGTGGAAAAAGGGGAAGTGATCTGCATCGTGGGCTCCTCAGGCTCAGGAAAATCTACCCTTCTTCGGTGCATCAACCGGCTGGAGCGGCAGTCTACGGGAAAGATTTACTACCACGGAAAGGAAATCGGAAATGCCCAGCGGGAGATCAATGAATACCGCTCCCGGGTGGGGATGGTATTCCAGTCCTTTAATCTCTTTAACAACATGACCGTGCTGGAAAACTGCATGGCGGGAACCAGAAAGGTGCTGCACATTTCCAAGGAGGAAGCCTTCGACCGGGCCATCAGCCATTTAAAGGCCGTAGGCATGGCCCCCTACATCAACGCCATGCCCTCCCAGCTTTCCGGCGGCCAGAAGCAGCGGGTGGCCATCGCAAGAGCATTGTGCATGAATCCGGAGGTGCTGCTTTTCGATGAGCCTACCAGCGCCCTGGATCCGGAGATGGTGGGAGAGGTGCTGAACGTCATGAAGGAGCTTGCCCGCACGGGACTTACCATGATTATCGTCACTCACGAGATGGGCTTTGCCAGAGATGTGTCCACCAGGACGATCTTTATGGATAAAGGCTACGTGGTGGAGGATGACGCGCCGGAGCGGCTTTTTACCAACCCGAAGAATCAGAGAACCAGAGAATTTTTAAGCAGGTTTATAGCCGGATAGGAGGATGGAATGGAAAGATTTGTAGTTACCTTTGCCAGAGGCTTTGGCACCGGCGGCAAGGAGATTGCCTCCAGGCTTGCCAAGGAGCTGGGGATTCATTGTTACGAAAACCGGATTCTTACCCTGGCGGCCCAGTTAAGCGGCCTGGATGAAAAGCTGTTTCAGGAGGTCAATGAAAAGATCCGGGATCACGGAGGCTTTTCCAGCTTCCTGCGGGGGCTTCCCCGTTCACGCAATTACATCAGCAGAAACGAGACCTTTGTATCCGACGATACCTTGTTTTCCTACCAGAAGCAGATCATTGAGAACCTGGCGGATAC
>JAGHER010000217.1 GCA_017889125.1 Lachnospiraceae bacterium | reverse complement strand
TGTCCGGAGGCTGCGGAGAGCCGGGGAAGGCCAGGGAAAGGGGCATTTGCCGAAACCGGCATTTTCCGCAGATGCTGCTGTTGGGGTGCAGGCGAAGAGGCTGCACACTCTCACCTTAGGGTGGAGGAGCTATTGTTTCATGGTGTTTTGCGCGTGATGAAGCAGTGGTATTTCTGATACCACTGCTTTTTTGCAGGCTCCCCGACAGAAAATCCTGGCCGTAAACATTAGGAGGAAGCAGTATGATTGAGTTTTTACTTTGGCTTGACGGTGTTCTGTGGGGGCTGCCGCTGATTGTTCTGATGGTGGCCACAGGATTGTATTTCACCATTCGTTCCGGATTTTTCCAGTTCCGGCATTTTGGGTGGATGATGAAGCGGACTGCCGGGCAGATGTTCGGCAGCGGCAACGAGGCAAAGCAGGGCGAGAATGGGATGCTGACGGCATTTGAAGCTATCTCCACGGCTATCGGCGGGACGGTAGGCTTTGGAAATATTGCCGGTGTAGCTACGGCCGTAGCCGCAGGAGGACCTGGCGCTGTGCTTTGGATGTGGCTTACCGCCTGCCTGGGAATGATCTTAAAGCAGGTGGAGGTTACGCTGGGCTGCTATTACCGCCGGAAAAATGACAAGGGCGAATACTATGGCGGCCCCACCTATTACATGGAGCGGGGACTGGGTACTGAACGGAAATGGGGAAAGCTTTGGCTGATTCCGGCGATTATCTTCGGCGCTGGTATCTTCTCCACATTCTTTGTGACCTCATCCAACCTGACGGCGGCCCAGGTGGTATCCGGCGCATTCCGCCTGCCGGATCTTAAGCTGGGCGGAATTACCATTGAAGGAGTAATCCTGGTGGGAATCCTGCTGTGCATTCTGACCTATGTGATTACCAGCGGCGGAACGAAGCGGATTGCTTCTATTTTCAGCAAGCTGGTGCCCTTTATGAGTGTTCTCTACATCCTGATGGGAATCGGCATGATCCTGGTAAAGCTTCCAGAAGTTCCGGGAGCCTTTGCTTCGATTTTTACCAATGCGTTTACGGGGACGGCGGCCATCGGCGGATTTGCCGGATGTGCGGTCAGTGAGATGATCCGTGTGGGCATGGCCCGTTCGGTGTATTCCAATGAAGCCGGCTGGGGAACCTCGCCCATGATTCATGCCTCTGCCCACACCCGTCATCCGGTGGAGCAGGGACTGTGGGGTTCCTTTGAGGTATTTTTTGACACGATCATCATCTGTACCATCACAGCTCTTTCGGTCATTCTCAGCGGAAAGTGGACAGATGGAAGCAACGGCGGAACGCTGGCCTTAAATGCATTCGCCAGCGGATTCGGCACGGCAGGCAGCATCCTTCTGGCGGTGATCATGGTAATTTTCACGGTCACTACCTCCGGCGGATGGTTTACTTACTATCTGGCCATTCTTGAGCATTTATATAAGAAGGAAGGCCCACTTAAGGATCTGGTGATGAAGGTATTTTACGCAGTTCGGGCGCTTCCCGGCCTTCTGTGGACCATTTATCTGGTAAAGACCGATAATCAGGGCTTTATCTGGACGCTGGTGGACATCACCTCGGCGATTCCCACCTTTATCAATGTGGCAGTGATCCTGCTGCTGTCCAGCCAGTATCTGAAGCTGTTGAAGGATTACAAGGCACGCTATCTGGGCATTGGAAAGACAGAGAAGGGCACCCGCCTGTTTTATGAGGATGGAGCAAAGGAGAGCGAATAGAAGGATGAAGACCATTTATTATCACGGACAGGTTTACTGCGGAGAGCTTCCTCTTAAGGAAGCGTTTATTGAAGCAGATGGAAAATTTGCCTTTGCTGGGACAAATGAAGAAGCCCTCAGTCAGAAGGCAGAGGGAGATGTGCTGGTGGATTTAGAGGGTCGGTTCGTGTGTAGCGGCTTTAATGACAGCCACATGCACCTGCTGGGACTGGGCAATGCCTTAAGCTCAGCCAGGCTGGACGGCCATACGGGAAGCCTTGAAGAGGTGGTGGAATGCCTGCGCAGCTTTATGGAGAGCCGTACCCTTCGGGAAAATTCCTGGATTATGGGCCGCGGATGGAATCAGGATTACTTTTCCGGGGAGAAGCGGATGCCTGACCGGTACGATCTGGACAAGGTTTCGGAGGCGGTGCCGGTGTGCGCCGTCAGAGCCTGCGGTCACTGTCTGGTGGTAAACAGCCGGGCACTGGAGCTTCTGGGAGTGACGGCAAATACACCTCAGCCGGACGGCGGATCCATCGGCATGGAAAAGGGCCAGCCGGACGGAAGATTTTTCGACAATGCTATGGATATGGTTTACGAGGCCATCCCGGCTCCGGATAAGGAGGAGATCAAGGAAATGCTTCTGGCCGCCTGCCGGATGCTCAATTCCTACGGTGTCACCAGCTGCCAGACGGACGATTACTGCGCCTTCCGCGCCGTTCCCTGGCAGACCGTCAATGAGGCCTACCGGGAGCTGGAGCAGGAGGGGAAGCTGACGGTGCGGGTTTACGAGCAGTGCAATCTCACTTCCCTGGAGGACTTAAAGGCCTTTGTGGAGGCGGGGAACCGGACAGGAGTGGGAAGCAGCTGGTTTAAGCTTGGCCCCTTAAAGCTTTTAGGAGACGGTGCCCTTGGGGCAAGAACGGCGTATTTAAGCCGCCCCTATGCCGACGATCCCTCCACCTGCGGGATTCCTGTATTCAGCCAGGAAACGCTGGATGAGATGATCGGCTATGCCAATGAGCAGGGGATGCAGGCGGCGGTTCACGCCATCGGGGACGCATGTCTGGACCGGGTGCTTAATGCATACGAGAAGGCCCTTGCTGCTTGCCCCAAAGAGGATCACCGCCACGGCATCGTGCACTGTCAGATCACCAGGCCTGATCAGCTGGAGCGGATTGCCCGGCTTAAGCTGCATATCTATGCCCAGAGCATTTTCCTGGATTATGACATCCATATGGTAAAGGAGCGGGTAGGAGAGGAGCTGGCATCCACCAGCTACAGCTGGAAAACGCTGATGGAAAAAGGTGTCACTGTAAGCAACGGCACAGACTGCCCGGTGGAACTTCCCGATGCCCTTGCCTGCATGCAGTGCGCAGTGACCAGGACCACCCTTCGGGATCATGTGGGGCCCTATCTTCCGGAGCAGAGCTTTACCGTCCAGGAGGCCCTGGACAGCTACACCTTAGCCGGGGCCAGAGCCAGCTTTGAAGAAGAGACGAAGGGGCGCATCGCCCCGGGGATGCTGGCGGACTTTGTGATTCTGGGACAGAATCCCTTTGCCGTGGAGGCAGAGAAGATCCGGGAGATTCCGGTTGAAGAGGTTTATGCTGGCGGAGTTAAGGTTTGGGCGCGGGAGTAGGCCATAATCCGACATCGAGAGGACAAAAGCATTTAGATTTCAACAGCATTGTTTAGGAACGGGTTAAAAATAGTAGAAACTATGAAAAGACAGGGTTTTCATTTGCAGATTGCAGTGGAAGCGCTGTCTTTTTTGTGTTTGGAAAAGTGTCCTTAGATTTTGAGGTACATTATTTATAAAAAATGTTTACATTCACACTTCAAAATAATATAATATGAAGCATGAATGTAAATGCAGCTTGGGAGGTGCGGTCGATGGATAAAATCTGGGAGGGAATAAAAAGCATTGCAGAAGAGAACAACGGATTTTTGA
>JAGHER010000216.1 GCA_017889125.1 Lachnospiraceae bacterium | reverse complement strand
TTGGAATCATATTTGGAAAGTATTTTTTCACTTTCTATACAAGAAAAAGCACCCAGCATCTGCAAGTGCTTTTCTGATAATTTTTCAATAATAAAATTCATAACTATTTCATTACTTTATCAAAGAGGTTTGATAACTTCGTTGAGCCCTTTTTTGCCTCCGCTGATGTTTTTTTATTCGCTTCTTTTAATATTTTTTCTGCTTCTGAACCTTTAACTACAGGTGTGGGAGCTATTTGAGTTGCCATAGATATCTCTCCTTTATATGACCTATATTTATATATCATGTTGCCTACCTACATTATAATATCATTTTCTTTTGGTTTCAATAATGAAAAAATAAAATTTCCATAAATTACCATTATAAAGTTTAATACTCTGACTTTAAGTGCTAGTTCTAGCCTGCTAAGTCATTTTGCTTTGCGAATTAGAGGTGTCTATTTCTTGCGAATCAAGAAATAATAAAATTATAATAACCGCTGCAACTAATGACTAAATTAGGAATAATTACTGTTATTGATAAAAAATGGATATTTATCCCCCTTGCGAAAGATTCACGGATTTGCTAAGATGACTATAGGTTAGCAATAACTAACCATATATTGCCAGAAAACGTGAACAGCGAGAAGGGAAAGGCAGCTTTTGTCCTGAAGCTCCCGCAGAATGAGACAAGGAGGAATACAATGTCATTAATTGGAAAAGAAATCAGTGAATTTACCGTGCAGGCTTTTGTAAATGGAGAGTTTAAGACCGTAGAGAAGAAGGATGTTTTAGGGAAATGGGCGGTGTTTTTCTTCTATCCGGCGGATTTTACCTTTGTGTGCCCTACTGAGCTGGAGGATCTGGCCAACAAGTATGGAGAGTTCAAGGAAGCTGGCTGCGAGATTTACAGCGTATCCTGCGACAGCCATTTCGTGCACAAGGCGTGGCATGATGTGTCCAAGACCATTCAGAAGATCCAGTATCCCATGCTGGCGGATCCCACGGGAAAGCTGGCCAGAGATTTTGAGGTCATGATTGAGGCGGACGGCATGGCAGAGCGGGGAAGCTTTATCGTAAATCCCGAGGGGAAGATCGTGGCCTATGAGGTGATTGCCGGAAGTGTGGGTCGAAATGCCGATGAGCTTTTCCGCCGTCTGCAGGCTTCTCAGTTTGTGGCAGAGCATGGCGATCAGGTGTGCCCGGCCAAGTGGCAGCCGGGGGCGGAAACCTTGAAGCCCAGCCTGGATCTGGTGGGGCTGATCTGATTGAAGAAAGAAGCCTTTTTATCCGGCAGGGTATCTCGCAGAAGGGGATTTTGCGAAAGGCAGTTTGCCGGAACGGAAATCCAGCTGCAGAAAGGAAATTCATGAAAGAGAACGAGAGATTGTATGACGTGATCATCATCGGCGGCGGCCCTGCGGGGCTGTCCGCCGCCATTTATACCGCCCGGGCCAGATATCGGGTATTGGTGGTGGAAAAAGCCAAGGTCGGGGGTCAGATTACTATTACCTCTGAGGTGGTCAATTATCCTGGTGTGGAGCGGACCAGCGGCACGGAGCTGACCCAGGCCATGCGGAAGCAGGCAGAAAGCTTCGGCGCAGAGTTCCTTGGGGCGGAGGTGCTGGATGTGGAGCTTACGGGCGAGATTAAGACGCTCCACACTACTGCCGGAGATTATCAGGCCCTGGGGGTGGTGCTGGCCACCGGAGCTAATCCCAGAAAGCTGGGCTTTAAGGGCGAGAAGGAATTTCAGGGCCGGGGCGTGGCCTACTGTGCCACCTGCGACGGCGAATTTTTCACAGGCATGGAGGTCTTTGTCATCGGCGGCGGTTTCGCGGCGGTGGAGGAGGGACTTTTCCTTACCAAGTATGCCAGTCGGGTGACGTTAATTGTCCGGGAGGAGGATTTCACCTGCGCGAAGGCGGTATCTGACCCGGTGTGGAAGGAGCCGAAGATCGAGGTGAAATTCCACACGGAGATTGTGGAGGTTTCCGGAGATCCGGTGGTATCCCGGGCTCGCTTCCGGGACAACCAGACAGGCGAGGAGTGGACCTTCGATGCTGGGGAGGACGGGGGCATAGGCGTGTTCGTCTTTGCCGGATACGTGCCCAACACCGGATGGCTTCAGGATAAGGTTGAATGCACGCCCCAGGGTTATCTGGTGACGGATGCAGATCAGAAGACCAGCATAGACGGCGTCTACGGCGCCGGGGATGTGTGCGTGAAAAATCTGCGCCAGGTGGTGACGGCAGTTTCCGACGGTGCGGTGGCGGCCACCTCTCTGGAGAAGTATGTTTCCGCTGTCCATGAGCGGCAGAATATTCCCGATCTCTGGCCGTTAGCCCGGGAACGGATGGAAGCAGAAGCGGCAAATCGGATGGAAGCAGAAGTGGGATCGGGAATGGAAATGGAAGCAGGATCGCGGATAGAGGAAGGTGCGGCAGTGCGGCGAAGGGAATCCGGCAAAGCGGCAGGCAGTTTAGGAGGCGGCGCAGGAGCCGCTGGTACAGGAGCAGGCAGTGCAGCAGCAGTTGGTACAGGAGCAGGCAGTGCAGTCTCCTTGGGCCAGCAAGAAAATACCTTTCTCTCTCCGGAAATCCGCAGCCAGCTGTCTGCACTCTTCCCGAAGTTTGCGGGAAGGGTGGTGATCCGCGCGCTGCTGGATGACAGTCCATTGGCAGGGGAGATCAGCGGATTCCTTGGCGAGCTGGAGGACTTAACTGACCGGGTAACCTGCATCCGCCAGCGAATCCTTCCGGAGGAAAAAGAGGCCCGGCAGGCGGCGGGAGAGCTGCTTCCCGCCATGATTCTGGAGCGGGAGGATGGAAGCGGGAGAAATGTCATCTTCCACGGCGTGCCTGGCGGCCATGAATTTAATTCCTTTATTATTGCCCTCTACAATATGGCCGGGCCGGGGCAGGCCATGGAGGAGCCCATTCGCCAGAGGATTGAGGCCATCAGCCAGGATGTGAATGTGAAGGTGATGGTATCTCTTTCCTGCACCATGTGCCCGGAGGTGGTCATGGCCGTGCAGCGCATTGCGGCGGAAAACAGCCATGTGACCGGGGAGATGGTGGATCTGATGCATTATCCGGAGATCAAGAAAAAATACCGCATTATGAGCGTGCCCTGTATGGTGGTGAATGATCGGCAGGTTTACTTTGGAAAGAAGAGCCTGGAGGAAGTGACGGCTCTTCTGGAGAAGGCATAGCGGGCAGCCAAGCTGGAAAATTGCAGCTGAGTCCGGCCGGAAGGACCGAAGGTCAGCTTCGGTGAAGGAGCCAGAGATCAGCCCAGCCGGAGGCGCCAGACTGGCCTCTAGTCTGAATCCACAGAGGGCAGGCACACCAAAAAACGCGAGCCTTTCCCAGGCGTGCTCTCCGCAAAGATGGTGCCGCCGCAGAGAGTGATAATCTTGTGGACAAGGGCAAGTCCCAGGCCGTTTCCCTCTATACTGCGGCTTGCGTCACCCTGATAAAAACGATCAAAAATATGTGCTTTTACTTCATCACTCATGCCGATTCCAGTGTCTGTAAATTCAGCCAGCACGGAATCGGCTGTTTTTTGTATGCGGATGGAGATCCTGCCTCCGTTTGGGGTAAATTTTACCGCGTTGGAGAGGAGGTTGGTCCAGACCTGGAGCATGAGCTCCTCATTGCCGTAGTATTCCGTCTCCGGAAGCTCCAGATCCATTTCCAGTTCCTTTTTGGACCAGACGGGCTCCATGGAAAGGATGATCTGGCGCAGCTGCTCATCCAGAAGAAAATGCCGTTTTTCGGAGATGATTTCCTGATTTTCCAGCTTGGAAAGCTTTAAGATATTGCCGGTGAGGGAGGAGAGCTGGCGGGTTCCCTCCAGGATGCGTCGGGCATATTCGTGAAGCTCCTCGGGAATGTCTGCTGCATTCAGCAGGGCAGCGTAGCCCTCCATGGCAGCCAGAGGTGTTTTAAATTCATGGGAGACGTTCTGAATGAAGTCCGATTGGAGCGTATTAATGGAATTCAGCGCACGAACCATTTTGTTAAAATTCAGGTTCATGTCACGGATGATTTCCTCACCCCGGTTCTCTGGAAGCTGTACACGAAAATCCCCTGCTGCTACCTGCTTAAGGGCATAGATCAGCGCCTGAAGAGGACGGAAAAAATATTGGGAGACAACAGTCAGAAGCAGCAGAGACAAAAGGAGGGAAGCGGCCATAATTCCAATGATCGGAATCCAGGGCATTGGCTCCATGGGATTTAAGAGGCCGGTTTCCAGCAGCACGTAGGTAAAAAAGACGGGAACAAGAGAGCCCAAAAACAGGATAAAGGCAGTGACTGCCATGAAGAGCATCCACAAGCGCATGTGTTTCATGGGCGGATCACCGCCTTATAGCCCAGTCCGCGGACGGTGACAATCTGAAAATCCCCATTGTCCTGAAATCGTTTCCGAAGGCGGTTGATGTGGACATCGATGGTCTGGGCATCGGAATCACTGTTGCGTCCCCAGATTTCGTCCATCAGCTGGATGCGGGTAAAAATCTTATTGGGGTAGGAAAGCAGCTTATACAACAGGAAAAATTCCTTTTGGGGAAGCATGAAAGAGCCCTGAAGGCAGGTAACGGTCAGGGAATCGTAGTCCAGGCTGGTTTCATGGAAGGAAAGTTTTCGCTGGGAAGCAATATTGGCCCGCCGCAGAAGGGCTTTGACCCGCAGAACCATCTCATTAACATCGATTGGCTTGGTCATATAGTCATCGGCGCCCAGCTGAAAGCCCTGATTCATGGCCAGAAAATCATCTCGGGCCGTAATCATCAACACCGGCATGGCGGGATTGACATTGCGCAGCAGGCGCACAAATTCGAAGCCGTCCATTTCCGGCATCAGGATATCTGTAATTACCAGATCGATACATTCTTTTTCTAAAACATCCCAGGCCTCATTGCCATTGGCAGCCGTAAAGACTTTAAAATTTTCTTTTTTCAGAACAATTTCATAAAGCTGCGAAAGAGGTATATCATCCTCCACGATCAGTATCTTTACCATTTCCATATTGAAATCCTCCGTTTTCTTCCGATTCTAGCGGCATTTTGTGACCAACTGGTGAAAAAGAGGGACAAAATCATGGAAAAAGTGAAAAATGTATGAATTCATCTTGCGTTCATCTTTGCTACAGGTGCAATTCATCTTGGTGTGATACCATGTCACTCGTTGAAAGGAGGAGTTTTAATGCCAACAGAACGGTTTGTGAAGCTGCGCCCCCTGAAGAAGGAGGCCATCCGGAATGCTGTGGTGGAGGAGCTTTTGCGGACACCTTATGGAGAAATGCAGATTTCTAATATCGCCCGAAAGGCGCAGATATCCAGAGGTAGCCTGTACACGTATTTTCATAACCGGGAGGATTTATTTTTGTATGCCCTCGATCAATCCTGGAAGGGGATGCTGGAATACGAGCAGAAGGAGCTTTTAGACTGCGGCGGCGATTACTGGGAGATGAACCGCAGATCCCTGTCTCATCAGTTGGAGGTATGCAGGCGGATTCCCATATACCGGATGTTATTTGTTTCCTTTGGAAGTAAAATTTTGGATTTTCATCTCCAGGAGGATCAGGAGAAGGAAGAGGAGCTGGGAGATTATCGAAAATGGATCTATCAGCATGCGGACAGGGAGATTCTTATGTGCAGCGAGCAGAAATTTGCGGAGATTTCCAGCCGGTGCCGTCATCTCCAGCAGGAATTTATCCAGAAGCATCTGGTCTGTGGGGAATCAGCGGATGAAATTAAAAAGCAGTTTGAAGCCAGCTTAAACCAGATAAGGATGGAACTTGGTGAGAGGAGAGCATGATGAAAAAGAATTGGATAATCGGATGTGCAGCGGCGGCCCTGCTTTTGGCAGCAGTCCTGCCAAGAGCGTTGCGGAAGGAGGAATTTGCCCAGGCGGTGGCAGATCCTGTAGTGGAGATTTCCAGTCCAGAGATCAGGGATATCCGCCTGACCACCGGTCTGGTGGGGACTGTTGAACCGGAAAGCGTGGTCTATGTGTATCCAAAAGCCTCTGGTGAGGTAACGGAGGTGAATATTAAATCGGGACAGATCGTTGAGGCCGGGCAGCTGATCTGCGTGATTGACACAGATCAGGTGGACAGTGCCAGGAGCAGCCTGGATTCTGCAAAACTAGCTCTCAGGCAGGCACAGGAGGAGCTGTCCCGCCAGTCGGTGCTT
The DNA here is from genome assembly GCA_017889125.1 of Lachnospiraceae bacterium. Lineage (GTDB taxonomy): Bacteria > Bacillota > Clostridia > Lachnospirales > Lachnospiraceae > Caccovicinus. The sequence continues at coordinate 28,569 of JAGHER010000216.1, read as the reverse complement.
TATGCCGGAGGGGGAATTTCCCAGCAGTCCTACCAGCAGTATCAGGACAGTGTGGAATCGGCACAGATTGCCTATGACAGCGCAAAAAACAATTATGAAACCCAGGTATCCTACAGCCAGATTACTGCTCCCATTACCGGCCTGGTGGAAGTCTGCAATGTGGAGAAATTTGACCAGATCGGCCAGAGCAACCTGGTCTGTGTGATTTCCGGCCAGAGCAATAAGGTAGTCTCTTTTTCCGTCACGGAACGGATCCGCAATCAGCTGCGGGAGGGCGACCAAATTACCGTGGAGAAGGACGGGGAGGAGTATGCCGGAACCATTTACGAGATCAGCACCATGGCAGATGCAGATACGGGGCTTTTTACTGCCAAAGCAAGGCTGGATGTGACGGAGGATGAATACAAGCTGTCTACCGGTTCCTCAGTAAAGCTTTACGTGGTTTCCTCCAGTGTGGAGGATGTGTTGGCTGTGCCAGTGGACGCCGTGTACAATGAGGGCGGCGCTTCCTATGTATACACATATGACAGCAGCACAGGAACCCTGCATAAGCTTCAGGTGGAAACCGGCATGCAGGATGCGGACTGGATCGAGATTACCTCTGGTCTGGAAGGAAGCGAGCAGGTGGTGGTTACCTGGAGCTCAGAGCTTTATGAGGGAACTGCAGTGCGGGTGAAGGAAGCCCAGGAGCCATAATAAGGAGGACAGATAAATGGGAATAACAAAATTCGTCCTCAAACGACCAGTCACAACGGTTATGGCCATCCTGTGCCTGATTGTTTTTGGACTTCAATCGCTTACCGGTATGACGCTGGAGCTGATGCCGGATATGGATATGTCCATGATGATTGTCTATACCAGCTATTCAGGAGCCAGCCCGGAGGATGTGAATGAGCTGATTACCCGCCCCATAGAGGACGCTGTCAGTACCTTAAGCGGATTGGATTCCATAAGTTCCACTTCCAGCGAGGGATCCTCTATGGTTATGCTGGAATACGATTACGGCACTGACATGGATGAAGCTTACGATGATTTAAAGAAAAAGGTGGATCAGGTAGCCAATATGCAGCTGCCTGATGATGCGGATACGCCCACCATCATGGAGATGAATTCCAGCTCCGGGTCAGATATGCGCCTGGTCATCGACAACGTTTCACAAGAAAGTTTATACAATTATGTGAATAATGAGATTGTCCCGGAATTTGAAAAGATTGCTGAGGCGGCAGAGGTAACCATCGCCGGAGGTGCTGAGGAGTACATACGGATTGAGCTCGTCGAGGAAAAAATGGATCAGTACGGCGTCACCATGTCTTCTGTGGCAGCGGATGTGGCCGGAGCGGATATCGCTTATCCGGCGGGAGAAATTTCCGTAGGAAATCAGGAGCTTTCTCTTAGCACTCGCATGAGCTATGACACAGAAGAGGCACTGGCAAAAATCCCACTGACCACAGCCAGCGGCGGTATCGTCTATCTGGAGGATGTGGCGTTGATTTATACTGCCTCTGATGAGGGGGAGAGCATTGCCCGATACAATGGAAAGGATACTATTTCTCTGGGGATTTCCAAGCAGCAGAGCGCTTCGGCAGTTTCTCTGTCCAATGCGGTGAAGGAGGTTATCGATACCCTGACCAGAGAGGACGGGGACTTGCATATTACCATCGTGGAGGACAGCGCGGACAACATTGTTTCCTCTCTGGAATCTGTGGCGGAGACTATGGTGATGGCTGTGGTGATTTCCATGGTAATTATCTGGCTGTTTTTCGGGGAGATCCGTGCGTCTTTGATTGTGGGAAGCTCCATTCCGGTTTCCATTCTCGTATCCCTGATTGTTATGAATGCTATGGGGCTGACCATGAACGTCATTACCTTAAGCGCTCTGACCCTGGGCGTAGGTATGATGGTGGATAACTCGATTGTTGTACTGGAAAGCTGCTTTCGGTCCACGGCCCAGCGGGAGGGGGGATTGGTGGAGTTTACGAAGGACGCCCTGGAGGGAACGAATATCGTCAGCGCCTCTGTGGCCGCTTCCACCATAACTACCTGTGTGGTATTTATCCCCCTGGCCATGCTCACCGGCATGACCGGCCAGGTGCTTGGGCCTCTGGGATATACCATTGTCTTTTGTATGCTGGCTTCCCTATTGTCGGCAATCTCCGTGGTGCCTCTGTGCTACATGCTGTACCGGCCCAGAGAACGGGAGACGGCACCCTTATCGAAGCCGGTTGAAGGGCTGCAGGATGGCTATCGCAGGGTAATGAAAAAGATCCTTCCCCGAAGAAAGACGGTCATGGCAATTTCTGTAGCGCTGCTTTTCCTTTCTTTTTTCCTGGCATCCCAGCTGGATACGGAGCTGATGGCCTCCGATGACAACGGGCAGGTGAGTATTTCTGTGGAGACCCGGCCGGGAATTAAGACCAGTGAAATTGACCAGGTGTTAAAACAGGTGGAAGCCGTTATTACCCAGCATGAGGATCTTGAGTCTTATATGACCACCAGCGGCGGCGGTGGAATCGCCGGAGGCGGAGATGCCTCCATTACCGCTTATCTGAAGGATGACCGAAGGATGGAGACCACGGAGGTGGCCGCACAGTGGAAGGAGGAGCTTGCGGATATCACCAACTGTACCATTTCCGTAAGCGTAAGCGGATCCATGAGCATGATGTCTTCCTTTGGAGAGAGCTATGAGACAATTTTGCGGGGAGCCGATTATGACCAGGTAAAGGAGGTTTCCGATGCCATCGTGGCGGAGCTGATGGAACGGCCGGAGGTAACTCGTGTCCATTCTGACGCAGAAAATTCCGCCTCGGTAATTGAGGTTACTGTAGATGCGGTAAAGGCAAAAGCTGCAGGGCTGACTGCCAGTGAGATTGGTGTTACCTTAAATCAGCTGGTCAGCGGAACGCAGGCTGCAGAGCTGGATGTGGATGGTGAGAGTGTTTCCGTCATGGTGGAATATCCGAAGGGAAAATACGAGACGCTGGACCAGATTCAGGGAATCGTGCTGACTACGCCCTCCGGCGGGTCAGTGCTTTTAACGGATGTGGCCGACGTAGGCTTCCAGGACAGTCCGGCCAGCATACGCAGAGAGGATAAAGAATATGTCATTACCATTGATGCGGAGTATACAGAGCTTGCTACAAGCAAGACCCAGGCGCTTCTGACTCAGGAGGTGGTAAAACCGAACCTGTCCGGAACAGTTACTACGGGAATCAATTCCATGGATCAGTCCATGAATGAAGAATTTTCGGATCTATTCCAGGCCATTGCCATTGCTATCTTCCTGGTATTTGTGGTGATGGCGGCACAGTTTGAATCACCCAAATTCTCAACGATGGTGATGGTCACCATTCCCTTCAGCCTGATTGGCTCCTTTGGCCTTTTGTGGCTGGCAGACAGTGCCATCAGCATGATGTCCCTGGTGGGCTTCATGATGCTGATCGGTACGGTGGTAAATGCCGGCATCCTGTATGTGGACACAGTAAACCAGTACCGGCAGACCATGGACCGGGATACGGCGTTAATTGAGGCTGGCGCCACCAGGCTCCGCCCCATTATGATGACCACTCTGACTACGGTGATTTCCATGATTCCCATGGCCTTTGCCTGGGGAAATTCCGGCTCAACCACCCAAGGCCTGGCGTTGGTAAATATCGGCGGCCTGACCGCATCCACGATCCTAAGCCTTTTGATGCTGCCTGCCTTTTACGAGATATTAAGCCCCACTCCCGAAGAACGGCGGGCGAAAGGGGAGAAGAAGCTTGGAAAATGGCAGAAGCAGTACCGGAAGAAGAAGGAGAAGGAGCAGAAGAAGCAGGAGACACAGGAACCCCACAGAATGTAAGGAAAGGAAGCTTTATGAGACGAAAAGCAGCAAAAAGAACGCTGGCGGCAGCGGCGGCAGGGATTTCTCTGGCCGCAGCCTTTCGGGCGCCTCTCACTGCTCTGGCGGCCAGTCCGGAATTTTCCCGGACGGCCGAAGAGTGGAGCGCACTCCGGGACAATGTGCTGGAGTATGGGGAGATTGCCGACCTGATTCACGAATACAATGTGACGGTGCAGAACAATGCTTATGAATATAATGAATTTGTCAAGGATTACGGACGGACAAAGGAGGATGTGGCAGAGGCCTACCGGGATCTGGCAGATGATCTTCTGGCAAGCCAGTCCGGAGATGACAGCGCCTCGGCAATGATCAGCGACATGCAGCTGGAGCTGCAGGCGAGGAATCTGAAGGAGCAGGCTGATGACAATGTGGAGGACAGTCAGATTTATCTGCTGCAGTATTCCATGGCGGAGGATAATCTGGTGCTGTCGGCTCAGTCAAAATACATTTCCTACTTTTCCGGGCAGATCGAGGCAGCAGCAGCCAGGGAGCAGTTAAACGTCCTGGAAAACGCCCTCGCTCTTGCTAAGGTCCAGAGGGCGGCAGGGACGGTTACAGATGCGGATGTGCTGGATGCCCAGGAGGCAGTGCTGACCCAGGAAAAGAATATTGCCCAGCTGGAACGACAGACAGAAAGCACCAGAAAGAGCTTGATTGTGATGCTGGGCTGGAAGGAAAGCGATGTGCCGGAAATCCAGTCTCTTCCGGAGTTTGATTCTTCCCTGCTGGAGGCTATTGATCTGGAGGCCGATAAAGAAAAAGCTCTGGAAAATAATTATACCTTAAAGATTAACCAGAGAAAGCTGGAAAATGCTCAGGAGGAGGAAAACAAGAAGAATATTCAGACTACGATCAATGGAAATAAGCGGCAGATTGCTGCTTCTGTATCTTCGGCATGGGCCAGTCTCCAGACGGCAAAGCTTTCCTATGACCAGGCAGAGGCCGATCTGGCGGCAGAGGAGCGGAGTATGGAGGAGATGCAGCAGAAATGGAGCGCCGGAATGGCTTCTCAGTACGAATACCAGAGCGAACAGTCTGTGCTCATCCAGAAGCAGCTGGCTGTAGAAACGGCAAAGCTGAATCTGATGGATGCTTATGTGACCTACCAGTGGAATGTAAGCGGTCTTGCTTCTGCGGAATAGGGGGAGGAGTCCATGAGAAAAAGAAGAAATGGGAAATTTGTTCTTCTTCTGGCTGCTGCGGGCTTGTTTTCCCTTTCACCAGGTCAGGTCCTTGGGGCAGAAAGTCAGCATAGTTCGGCAGAAAGCCAGTATGGCTTGGCGAATAATCAGTACCGTCTGGGGGCAAGCCGGGAGCAGGGAGATGAGCCGTACCTGGCCATGGACGGGAATCAGGTTACGGATGAGGAATTACAAGATAATGTGATCGAATACCGGGAGCTGGGAAGTCTGATCCATGCTTATAATTCCAGTGTCCAGGAGGTGACGGACAGCACATCGCGCAGCCGCAGCGATTACACATCTATGCAGGATGCCCTGCGGGTGGCAGAGGGAGATGCAGAGTGGGCACAGGAGAGGGCTGAGGATGAGGGGGATGCGGAAGCATACATGGAGGAAACCTCCAACCGGATGATCTACAAATCTGCCATCCGAAGCTACAACAATATGCTGGACAGCCTGGATGATTATTCTTCGGCAAAGAGCCTGCGCACCCTGGAAAAACAGCTGACCAACAGTGCTCAGAGCCTGATGATTTCCTACCAGTCTCTGCGCAATGAAAAGGAGGCCTCCCAGAAAATGCTGGAGCTGTACCAGGCCATGTATGAGAATGCTCAGACGGAGCTGGCAGCCGGGCTGGGGACGGAGCAGGCGGTGATGAGCGCTTACACCAGCTGCCTTTCGGCACAGATTTCTCTGGAGTCTCTGGATGCCAGCCTTGCCTCCGTGTATCAAAACCTCTGTCATCTTCTGGGGGTAGATGAGGATGGCTCCATGGAGATGGCTGAGATCCCTCAGCCGGAGCTGGAGAAAATTTCCCAGATGGATCTGGCAGCGGATACGGCTCTGGCCATCAGCAGCAATATCGACATTATCTCGGAGCGAAGTACCTCTACCGATGGCAGTACCACCGATGGGGAACGGAAAAACCGCGCCATCGACGAGCTGAAAAGCAAGGTGACTATCGGCATGGAGGAGCTTTACCATCAGGTGCTGGAGGCAAAGACCGCCTATGATGCGGCGGAAACCGGCCTTTCTTCAGCGAAGATCACCTGGGAGAATGCCCAGAGGAAGTATAGTATGGGCATGCTTTCCCGGGCGGAATACCTGCAGGCGGAAAGCAGCTATCTCCAGAAGGAGTCCGCCTTTAAAGCGGCGGGGCTGAGCCTTTTTCAGACGATGGAAAATTATTCCTGGGGAGCCAATGGAGTGATGGAGCTGTCATAACTGCATATAATATAGGAAGAAAAGGAAACAAAGGGGCATTTTTCTATGCTATGGAAAAGCTGCTGCGGCGTATTCGAGGGCGGCGGCGTGCGGGGAATCGGTCATGTGGGCGCGGCCTGCGCCATGCAGGAGGCCGGATACCAGTTTGCCGATCTGGCTGGTTCCTCCGCTGGCGCCATTGTGGCGGCCCTTCTTGCCGCCGGTTATGCATGCGATGAACTGAAGCGGGAAATGGAGTCGCTGGACTATATGAAATTCAAAGGAAAGGGTCTTGCCAGCCGTCTAGGGCTGCCCGGCAAGGCCCTTTCCCTTGCCTTCCGCCTGGGAATTTACAACACAGTGTGGCTGGAGGAGTGGGTGGAGGAAATGCTTGGCCGAAAGGTGGTTTTTTCCTTCGGCGATCTGCAGAGGAAGGGCCGGATTTTGAAAATTACTGCAAGCGATCTGACCAGCCGCCGCCTGCTGATCCTTCCCGATGACCTGAAGGATTTTGGCCTGGACCCGGATACCTTTTCCATAGCCCGGGCAGTGCGCATGAGCGTGAGTATCCCGGTATTTTTCCAGCCGGTGCGCCTTTGGGATAAAGAGGGGAATGCGCACCTGATTGTGGATGGCGGTCTTTTGAGCAATTATCCCCTGTGGATTCTGGACCGGCAGGCGGATTTGGGGATCTGCCCTGTCTTTGGCTTCCGGTTTACGGACGAGGGAGAGGGGGCCTGCGGCGGCGGGTGCGGCGCCCGGCCTAATCTGGTGGATTATCTGAAATCCATTGCCGCAACCTGCATGGATGCCATTGACAACAGCCATCTTTCCGCCGGGGATTACGAGCGAACCATCCGGATACCGGCGATAGTGGAGATTCGGGGAGAAAAGCGAAAGATTCACGCGGCGGACTTTGACCTGTCCCGCCAGGAGAGCAGCCAGCTTTTTGAAAACGGAAGGAGGGCGGCTGAGGAATTTTTGCGAAGCTGGGATTTTGCGGAGTGGAAGAGACGGTATGGGGAGAAGAAGGGTGAAGCGGTGATGCAGTCGGGAGAGTGATGAGCCGGTTGGAAGAAAGTTGAGCTGGGGGGATGGCCGCCGTCGGAAGGCAGTCGACCCAGCTGCAGTTATCGGTGAACTGTAATTTGACCTGACGGTGGGATTCAAGGAAAAGATGCCTGTGCTGGACAGTCATTATCCTCCATGGTAGAATAAAGCAAAAGGACAAAGGAGGACAAGAACGTGTCTTACACAGTATTAATTGCAGAGGATGACGCCGACATCCGTTCTTTGCTGAAACTATATCTGGAAAATAATGGATATCAGGTTCTGGAGGCGGAGGATGGGCAGAAGGCCTGGCAGATTCTGCAGACAGAGCATGTGGACCTGGCGCTTTTGGATATCATGATGCCTGGCATGGATGGCTACCGGCTGATTCAGGAGCTTCGCAGGGTCAGCAATATTCCGGTGATCGTCCTCTCTGCCAGGGATCAGGATTGTGACAAGATCCTGGGCTTAAATATCGGAGCCGACGATTACCTGACCAAGCCCTTTAATCCCCTGGAGGTGACCGCCCATGTACAGTCAGCCCTCCGCCGGTTTTACCAGCTGGGTTCCGGTGTCAGCCGGGAACCTGCGCCTTCGACGATTACTCTTGGGGAGCTGTGTCTGGATCTGTATGAGATGAAGCTGGAGAAAAACGGGCAGCCGGTGGATCTTACGGCCACAGAGTACCGAATTCTCACCAAGCTGATGAAGCAGCCGGGGCGGGTATTTACCAAGGCCCAGCTTTACGATGGGGCCAGCGGATATTTTTCTGAAAGCGACGATAAGACCATGATGGTGCATATCTCAAAGCTTCGGGAGAAAATCGAAGAGAATCCCAGGGAGCCGCGCTACATAAAGACAATAAGGGGGCTTGGATACAAAATTGAATACCGGGAGTAGAAAAACGGAATCTGAGCGGCGCCGCTGTTTCCAATTCAGGCGGCGGCGCCATCTTTATTTCCTGCTGGCAGGAAATTATCTTACCTTCACCCTGCTTATGCTGGCGGCCGTGCTGGGGATTTTTCTTCTTTCTGCCATGGCGGCAAAGGAAATCGCGCCGGTATCGGATCCACAGGGATTTCTTGCCCGGGCGGCGGCATCCCAGGATGAAGAGCTTTCCAGCCTGGATCCTGTCCGGTATCTGGGGGAGGGGGCGCAGGCAGCTGTCCTTACGGAAGAGGGGCAGGTGCTGTATGCCACCGAAGAGCTGTCACGAAGCCGCTATTCCACCAGACTTTTAGAATGTCTGCAGCCCCTTGTCTCCAGGGAAAGGACGCTGACCGCCGTCCTTCCGGATAATGAGCGGGGAGCCCGCTACATGATTACCAGCATGGAATATGATGAGGAGGAAGAACGTCTGGCGGTTACGGGGTATTTGCTTTTAGATAAGGAGAAGCGGGTGCTGGACGGGACGCTGTTTCCAGGGAGAAGCTTTTTTTCTGAGGAGGAATTTCAGTATCTGGGAGGGCGGGATGCCCAGGGGAGGAGCCTTTATCTGGAACAGTACGAGAATCCAGAAGGGGAGGGACGCCAGCTTCTGCTGGCCTTTCGGGATATGGAGCCGGATGCTTACCATAGGGCCTATCAGATTCAGAACCGGATCTTGTCATTAATTATCCCTGCCTACCTGATTCTGGCGGCGGTGTGTATTTTCCGCCTGAGCCGTCAGGTGAAAGGCCTTCTGGCGCCATTTCTGGCGGGAATCGGAAATCTGGAAAAGGGAAAGCCCAGCGGGCTGGAGGCCTACCAGGGACCGTCGGAATTTCACGCCATTGCCAGCCGGTTTGTGGAGATGGAGGAGGCTCTAAAACAGAGTGAGGCGGAGCGGATGCGGCTGGACGGAGAGCGGCGCCAGCTTCTGGCAGACATTTCCCATGATTTAAAAACCCCGGCTTCTGTGATTCGGGGGACGGCCCAGGCCCTGCAGGACGGGATGCTTCCGCCGGAAAAGAAGGAAGCTGCCCTGGATACCATTATTCGAAAGGCAGAGCAGGTCAGCAGTCTTCTGGGGGCATTCCACGAGTACAGCAAGCTGGAGCACCCCAGTATGCCGGTGAACCGGAAGCTGGTGGATATGGGCGAATTGATCAGGGAGTATTTCGCAGGCCGCTATCAGGAGCTGGAGCTGAATGAAATTTATCTGGAGGCGGATATTCCGGAGGAACCCTGCCTTGCCATGGCTGATCCCCAGCTTTTTCTGCGGGTGCTGGAAAATCTGGTGAATAACGGAGCTGCCTACAATCCGCCGGGCACCAGGATCCTGGCTTACCTTCGAAAGGAGGGGGATTGGCTGCGGATCTCTGTGGCAGATGACGGAAGGGGAATCCCGGAGGAGATGCGGGAAAAGCTTTTTGAGCCCTTTGTGACCGGGGACGAGGCACGCACAGGGAAGCATGGGTCGGGCCTAGGACTGGCGATTACCAAAAAGATCGTCCTTCTCCATGAGGGCACGATTCAGGTGGCCGCAGATCCCCTGCCTGGGTGGCGGACGGAATTTCGGATATATCTTCCGGCAGGGGAGCGGGATTAAACTTTATAAATCTTTAGCTTCCGCAAAGCATCCCTTAATATTACCATGATACACTGTCTTCACAGCCGGAAAACGGCGGGAGATTTGAAAAAAGGAGAGTGTAATCATGGCAAATGGAAAATTAGCTGCGGCAGTTGTTGCCGCGTGTATACTGGCAGCAGGAGGCGGACTTCTGATTAATACCCAGCCCTGGAGCAGGATTGAGGCATCAGAGGGATCTCAGGAGGCGGTTTTTAGTAAATCGGCGGGATCGCAGGAAGCAGCTTTTAGTAAAATGGAAGCAGCCTCCACCGCGGCAGAGGAGACGTCTCCGGCGGATGTGACGAATTCCGCTGAAGATATGGAGGTTGAAGAGATATTATTCCGAAATGCAGTCGGGGCGGTGCAGATGGAAATTACTACAGGGCTGACCACGGAATATCTTAATCCTCTGATGAATTATCCGGTTCTGGTGGTGCGTGGAGAAGAGACCATTACCATTAACGACCGTGATGAGCTGGATGCCATAGGCTTGGATGCGCTGTATACGCCGGAGCTTTTGGAGGCTGTGGAAGCGGCGGATCCGGACACGGTGGAGATTAAAGACTGGAAGGCAGTACTGGGGAATCCTGACACCGCCTATGTGGTCATTGGCCGGGATGAGCACGGGATTGACGGAATAACGGAATTTCATTACAAGAAATAACCAATAAAGAAATAAAAAGGATGTAAAGGATAAAGGGACCCAAAGGGCCTGCCGTGAAAAATGCGGCAGGCCCTTTGGTGACAAATGGGAATATCCATATACTTACAGGGAAAGATGCCCCCTTGCTCTTGCTCTCCGGTCCTGGATGGACTGCACCACGGGGACAAGGAAGATGGCTACAATGCCTCCGGCGAAGCCATTGTTGTACAGATTCATCCCTCCGTAGACAATACCCACATTCAGGGCCACGGAGGAGTGGAGATATCCTGCCAGAAGTCCTGGAAGGATGCCAAATTCCCCGGCCACTGGCGCCAGGGTGGTGGAAAAGAGAAGGGCCAGCATGGGAGAGGGATCGGTCAGCGACCACTCCTTGGTCAGGCTTCCGATAAATACGCCCAGCATGATGGGGGCAATGTTTCTCAGGTGCTTTCCAGTGGCGCTGAAGCCCACAATAGTAAAGATACCGCCGATGGTGGGGCCGTTCAGTTCTCCGCCCACAGCCAGCACGAAGCAGGTGGCAAAAATTCCGTTGATACCCATATTCAGCATGACCGGGGAATGGCCATGCTCCTTCAGATAATCCGTCCCGGAGATGCCGCTGCTTTTCAGGATGCTCCGGTAGTGGGAAAGCACCTGCCGGGGCCCCTTTAACAGCCCGAAAAAGATCATGATGCCAAAGAGCAGGAAAAGCAGTCCGCCGAAAAGCCGGTTGCCGCCGGTGTACCAGATCTGCCGGGAGGCCGTCTCGATGCCAAAGGAGCGGAAGAGGGACACAATTACCGTGGCGATGATTCCTGAGGCAAATCCTACATTATAAAGGGAGTATCCCTTGTGGGCGTAATGCACATGGGTGGCCAGGGGCGGAAGGACGAAGCCGATAATGATGCCTACCAGGATGGTCAGCGGAAAACGAATCACCAGAGGCATTCCCGGCAGCTGCATCACCTGGGTGATGATGGGAGAAAGGCTGGTGCCGTAAAGCCCGATGTAAATGTAGCGCCGGACGGAGGTTTTGTGATACCGGGCATAGAGGAAAATACCTCCCAGGATAGCCCAGATGTTGATGAGGTTTTTTCCAAAGAGGGAAAAGCCCAGCATCAGAAAGCTGGAGGTGATGGTGTGCCCGTCCATATCCATGCCCAGTAAGTAAATGATGGCAATGCTCATGAGGGTAAGGAAGCCGGCATTGATAAAGGCAGCGCCGATCCCGCCTACCACCAGATAATCGGTGATCAGAAAATCGGGCTGGCGGAAAATCTCCGCGATACCGGAAAGGATCTCCCCGGGAGGCTGCAGCAGCAGACCGGCCAGGATAAAGTAAACAGGAACGGCGGAAAGCAGGAGGAAGCGCTGCCTGCGGGTCAGCGTGATGGTGGAAGTTCCGGATTTCAAGGGACAAATTCTCCTTCTTACATAAAATTAGACACAGTCAAAAAGATACTATAATCATCATAACCGAAGAAAAGCCCGTTGAAAAGAATGTATTTGAAAAAGTGCACAAAGATACCCGGCCTCTTATCTGTAAAACTGCAAAAAAATCGTAAATTAAAAGGAAAAGTGGTTTTAAAATACGGAAAATATTGCTAAAATAGGAGTGCATGGAACGAATAATCGAAAAGAATCAGCATTTAAATGGAGGCTGAGAAAGGAAGGCGGAAGCATGTTTGCGATTGGCACAGCAGAAGAGACGGTTTCCGGGATGAAGCTGCGGATCCCGAAGGAGTATAATTTAAATAAAAAAGGAAGAAAGATCTACGGATTATGGGTGGGGGAAAATACCCTCTACCTGTCGGATGAGATGGATCCCCTCCGGTCCAGGGCCGGAAGGAACGGGACGATCTTTGACGTGAAGGTTCATCTGGAGTCGGTGATCGAGGTGCCAAGATATCTGGACGGAAAGAAGGCGGTAATCAGCGGCAGGATTTCTGCTATCCGGATTCGGTTCCAGTAAAGATACGTTTATTGATAACATTTCTCAATAAGACTGGTTTGCGTTTACAAGAGCAGGAAAAAGCTGGTAAGATCAAATTGCAGATAGGAAAAACCGTGTAAATTCGGGACGAAGGAAGTGAGCAATTTGAAGCACCACAGATTTTGGGCATGGGCAGCGGTTTTCTGCTTTTTCATGACCATCTATACCGGCTATCGGCATAAGTAAACACGAATCAGGAGGATTGAGAAGATGTTGGAGAAAGAATTACTGAAGAAAATCGGCATTTTTGCAGGAGGTGTTTTGTTCGGCACGGCAGGAGTGAAGGTTTTAGGCAGCTCCGATGCCAAGAAGGTATATGTCAACTGCCTGGCCGCCGGGCTTCGGGCCAAGGACAGCGTCATGACTACAGCCACCAATATCCAGGAGAACGCCGAGGATATTCTGGCTGAGGCCAAGGAGATCAACCGCCAGAGAAGCGAGGAGGTCTTTGCGGATCAGGAAGAGGTGGACTGGGAGATGGAAGATATGTCGGATGAGGACGGCGGCGCAGAAGCAGCTGCTGCCGGTGCGGAAAAGGCGGCTGGTTCAGCGTGTGGAACAGGCGCGGAGAAATCGGCTGACATGAAAGAAGTGTGATTAGATGCGGTTTGTCATAAAGCATGAGATAAGGGGCCGTCTTCGAATCCACCTGTGCCGCCAGCCGCTGACCATCCATCAGGCCGATGTGCTGGACCAGCACCTTTCCGCGCTGCCCGGCATCCAGAAGGTGCGCATTTATGATCGGACAGCTGATGTGGTTATCCTGTATACGGGAGAACGGGAGCAGCTGACAGGGACTTTGCAGAGGCTTTCTCTGGCGCGTCTGGAAAAAAGCGTTCAGGTCCCGGCGGACAGCGGACGGCAGCTGAACCGGGAATACAAGGAAAAACTGGTTCAGAGACTTCTGGCCCGGGCGGCGCAAAAGGTATTGTTTCCTGCGCCGCTTCGGGCCGCCTGTACTTTGTGCCGGGCGGCGGGGTATCTGGTTAAAGGCCTGCGGTGCCTGGCGAAGGGCCAGCTCCAGGTGGAGGTGCTGGATGCCACGGCCATCTCCGTCTCCCTTCTGCGGAGAGACTTTGACACGGCTGGCTCCATCATGTTCCTTCTGGGCATCGGTGAGCTTCTGGAAGAATGGACCCACAAGAAATCTGTGGGCGATCTGGCCAGGAGCATGTCTTTAAATATCAATAAAGTCTGGCTCAATGTGGACGGCGCCCAGGTGCTGACTGCCGCCTCCCGGATTGTCCCGGGAGATCAGATCACCGTTCATATGGGGAATGTGATTCCCTTCGACGGCGAGGTGGTATCCGGGGAGGCCATGGTCAACCAGGCCGCCCTCACCGGCGAATCCATGCCGGTGAAAAAGGAAGCCGGGGCTTCGGTTTACGCTGGTACGGCAGTGGAGGAAGGGGAGATTACCTTCCGGGTAAAGAGCGCGGCTGGCGATACCCGTTTCGAGCGGATTGTTACTATGATTGAGGACTCCGAGAAATTAAAATCCACGGCAGAGGGCCAGGCGGCTAATCTGGCTGACGCCCTGGTTCCCTGGAGCCTGGCAGGCACAGCCCTTACCTGGCTTCTTACCCGCAATGCAAACCGGGCCATTTCCATCCTGATGGTGGACTTTTCCTGCGCCCTGAAGCTGGCCATGCCCCTGGCGGTGCTTTCGGCCATGCGGGAGGCGGGGAACCATCACATTACCGTGAAGGGCGGCAAATATCTGGAGGCCGTGGCAGAGGCGGAGACCATCGTCTTTGATAAGACCGGCACCCTGACGAAGGCCTGCCCGGTGGTTGCTGAGGTGGTGGCCTTCGGCGGGCAGGATCCCGACGAGATGCTGCGCCTGGCCGCCTGTCTGGAGGAGCATTTCCCCCACTCCATGGCCAAGGCCGTGGTGGACGAGGCCGTAAGGCGGAAGCTGGATCATGAGGAGATGCATTCTAAGGTGGATTACATCGTGGCCCATGGGATTGCTTCTTATGTGAAAGATAGCAGTGGGGAAGGCGCCGGTAAAAAAGCCACCCGGGTGATTATTGGCAGCTACCACTTCGTCTTTGAAGATGAAGGCTGCAGAATCCCGGATGGCGATGAAGCCCTTTTCGAACAGCTGAAGCCGGAATACTCCCACCTGTACCTGGCCATCGGCGGTATCCTGGCGGCGGTGATCTGCATCCAGGATCCCATCCGCCCCGAGGCCGCTCAGGTAATCCGAAAGCTTAAAGAGCTGGGAATCAAGAAGACGGTGATGATGACCGGAGACAGCGAGCGCACGGCCCGGGCAGTGGCCTGGCAGATCGGCGTGGATGAATACGATTCCGAGGTGCTTCCCGAGGATAAGGCTGGCTTCGTGGAGGAGGAAAAACGCAGAGGCCGTAAGGTCATCATGATCGGCGACGGCATCAACGATTCCCCCGCTTTGTCCGCCTCCGACGCAGGCATCGCCATCAGCGAGGGCGCGGCCATCGCCCGGGAGATTGCCGATATCACCATCTCCGAAAATGATTTGTATCAGCTGATTGTCCTGCGAACCATCAGCAGCCGCCTGATGGCCCGCATCCAGCAGAATTACCGGCAGGTGATTGGGTTTAATCTGGGGCTGATTCTGCTGGGGGCTTTCGGAGTGCTTCAGCCTGCGGTGTCGGCACTGCTGCATAATACCTCTACCCTGGTGATTAGTTTGAAGAGTATGACGAATCTTTTGGAGGAGGGGGAAGAAGCTTAGTTCGATGCTGTTGACTGTGAGTTCGGATTCACGCCGGATGGTTTTGACGAGATAGAGATTGAATAACGCAGCGAAAATCAGAGCCGCAGCTCGTTTATTCGGGCTGCGGCTCTATGCATTCACAGCAGCTCCCTCATCTTCCCGGCCAGATACAGCGGGATATTTGTAAGCTGCCCATCCCTTCGATACCCTCGCTTGGAAAAGCGGATGGCGTACTCTGGATGATTTTCGGCAATATAGCGCTTAAAGGATGGCGCAGACCTGTCCTCACCGGCTTTTACCTCAATAGGAATGATTTCGGTGCCGTACTGTATGACAAAATCAATTTCGCTGTTTTTGTCAGAGAAGTACCGGGGCTCTATGTCAAATTGGCCGCGGAGCTGCTGCAGCACATAGTTTTCGGTGAGGGGTCCCTTAAACTGGTAGTCTGTTTTCAGGAGAATGGCGCTGTTGTCCAGGCCTGCCATGTGTTTCAGGAGGCCGGTATCGAATAGGAAGAGCTTGAACTGATCCAGCTTGTCGAAGGCAGAAAGGGGATGCTCCAGCTTTGCGGTATTGTAAACCCGGTTGAGCATGCCTGCGGAGACAAGCCATTCGATTGCTTCTTCAAAATCACGGGCCCGGCTGCCTGGCCGGACTGCGCCGTAGATAAACTTTTCATTAGGCTTGGCAAGCTGGGAGACAATACTGCGGAAAACCATAAGGATACGTCCGCTGTTTACCTTGCCATTGTGTTTGGAAAAATCATTTTCGTAAATCTCAATCAGTTCGTGCTGAATCGCAGAAATCCGTGCCGGATCTTTGGTGTCGATCCATGAGGCGACACATTCCGGCATCCCGCCGATGATCAGATAGCTGTTGTACGCATCAAGGAGACGGTGATGAAAGAAATCCTCGATGATCTGATCCTTTTGAATCTGCGCATAAAAAGCATAAAGTGTCGGATCGGATGCCTCCAGAAATTCGTCAAAGGTCAGCGGATAGAGATCAAGGAGATTGACCATGCCGACAGGATAGGATTTTGGCTGGGCCAGAAGGGTGCCGAGGAGACTTCCGGCGGCAATCACGTGATACTCGTTCGCCTTCTCCTTAAAATACTTGAGTGCATTCAGCGCTTCCGGGCATTCTTGAATTTCGTCAAAGATAATCAGGGTTTCTTCGGGCAGGATTTTCTCAACTGCAATCAGCGAAAGCAGCTCAAGAATTCGCTGGGGATTTTTGTTTCGCTGAAAAATGGATTTCAGCTCGTCTTCCTCATCAAAGTTAAAATACACATAGCTGCTGTAACAGCTTTGCCCAAATTCCTTCATCAGCCAGGTTTTCCCAACCTGCCGTGCGCCGCGGATGACCAGAGGCTTGCGGTCATTGCGGTTTTTCCAATTCATCAAAGCGGAAATAGCCTTGCGTTTCACTTAAATCACCACCTTATGTATCGCTATTTGTAGCGTAACACATTTTTCTTAATTTTTAAAGAGAATTTTACACATTTTTCTGAAGTTTATTCGAGAAAATCTCACATTTTTCTTGATTCATCTCTTGCTTACAAGATCTCCTATTGATTTTTTCTTTGCTGTTATTTTATCTCAGACAAGGCAGATGTTTGACGCCGGTCGAGCTGCGCCAATCAAGCAGCACCGGTCAAGCAGCGCTTTTCTCAGGTTATCTATATTTTCCAATCGCTACCTTCTCCATCATTTCATCACCCCTAAAACGTTAAAAAAACTAATAAAAAATGAAAAATCTCTCCGAAATGTACCGCATGAAATGATTTTCCTAACGGTCGCAATGGTATATTCCATGAAAAGCTTGAAATACTACTCAAAATTGCAAATTTTATCTTGAATTGGAAAGGAAGAATACCTTGAAGGAGAGACCATACAGCACATATTATGCGCGTCTTCTGGGCGGCTTTTCCTTCAGCGGCGACGGGCAGGAGATTCCCATTAAGGGAAATCTTCGCTCCAAATACCTGCAGATGCTGGTGATGCTGCTGAAAGCGGGAAAAGAGGGTGTGTCAAAGGAATCCCTGATGGTGCGGATTGCGGCGGATACGGATGGCCGGGAGAAGATGATGAATAATCTCCGGCAGCAGATTTTCGTGCTGCGGCGTACCATGAAGGGCCTGGGCTTCCCGGAGGGACAGTATATTGTTAGTGTCAAGGGCCGGTATTATTTCAGCCGCGACCAGGATGTGGTGACGGACACTGGGCAGATCGATCAGCTTTATCGGGAGCTGCGGTCAGGAAGACCGGCAAAAGAAGAACGGACGGAGATTCTCAGGGAAATCTGCAGGATTTATTCGGGAGAATTTCTGCCAGCCTTAAGCGGTGAAGAATGGGCCGCGGTAGAGGGGGCTTATTATCAGAATATTTTCTTTGAAAGCATGAAAGAACTGTGCGGCCTTTTGAAGGAGCAGAAAGAGTATGACGAGATGTTGGAGCTCTGCAGCAAGGCCAGCCAGCTGCATCCTTATGACGAGTGGCAGGCTCTGGAAATTGACTGCCTGATGGCGAAGAACCGGTACATGGACGCGCTGAAGGTGTACGAGAAGGCCACGGAGGTCTTTTACGAGGAATTTGGCGTATCGCCCTTCGAATCGGTGATGGCAAAATACCGGAGCAGCCAGGGACAGCTCCTTTATACCTCCGGCGTCCTGTCGGAAATTAAGGGAGAGATGCTTAAGCAGGACACGGGGAAGGGGGCGTATTACTGCAATTATCCCAGCTTTCTCGATGTTTACCGTCTGATGGCCCGGCTGAAGGAGCGCCAGGACCTGAAGCTTTCCCTGATTATCTGTACGCTGAATACCGGCGGGCAGGGCGGTCGGGGGAAAGGCGGAGAGATGGACGCAGCGACGGATGCAGCGAAAGCCGCAGATGTGATGGAGGAATTCCAGCAGTTTATCTCGGAAAATCTCCGGTGCTCCGACGTATTTACCCGATACAGTCCGAATCAGTTTCTGATCCTGCTTTTCGGAAGCGACGAGCCCTCCGGCGAAAAGGTTGTGGCCAGGCTGCAGCGCAGATGGAGAATGCTTCGCGGGGACGGAAAGCCGTGGACGGACTTTGCCGTAGAAGAAATTGAGACTCCGGAGGAAAAGGAGGCTGTTGTAAATGGATAGGAAGGAGACCTTTATTGTGCATATCCTTGGCCAGCAAAATGAAACCTGGCAGGGCGATGTGACCTGGGTTGACCAAAACCGGACAGAGAATTTCCGCAGTCTTCTGGAGTTGATTAAGCTAATGGATACTGCCATTCATTTGGAAGAAATAGAAAAAATAAAAGAAGGAGGGAGACTTGTATGAGTCAAACGCAGAAGGAAAGAGGCAGAAGCCGCAGAAAACCTGTGCGAACCCATAATTGGCGGGCACTTCGCCAGTTCATGGCGTTCTTTCTGACCCTTTCCATGATCCTGGGCAATATCGGCAGCTCAGCCAGTATTGCCATGGCGGCTCAAAGCTCTGTAAAGGAAGAGTTCCGGCTTCGCGCTGAGGACATTCAGAAAGCAGCAGAAGAAGCTTTGAGTGAAGGAAGCCCGGTGACTGACGCACTGGACATCGGCGGGAAAGACAAAAGTGCGGTAAAGGATTATGAAGAGCTGCTTGCAGCCGACGGAAGCCTTTACGAAATATTCCCGACCATCGAAACCGTCCGTGATGTGGACGGAATCGAGCTTCGCGTGTTCATCCGCATCGATGAAGACGCCGATCCGGCCAGCTATGTGCTGACTGGCGATGAGAAGCTGATTTTCCTGTATGTAAACGGCGGCGATGAGACGGTAGCAGCCCGCGTCAATGTAGACGGGTATGTTTCCAACTTTACCACCGTCAGATCCTACGGATCTATGTACGGACAGGAAGAGCTGCCTGCGCAGACACCTGCAGCACCTGAAGGGGGAGCGGCTGGCGGAAGCGGCGGAGCATCTGGTGGAAGCGGATCTTCCGGCGGCAATGTATCCGATGGTTCAGCTGGCAGTTCTGCTGATGGAAATGAAACTGCTGGCGATATGTCAGACGGCACAGCAGGAGATGCAGCCGGAACGATAGGCGATGAGGAAACTGCCGGAGCCACCGATGATGAGACCCAGGCACCTGCAGAGGAAAGCGGGGCAGCATCCGATGAGACAGCTGGAGCTGACGAAGAAACCTCTGGTGCAGCAGATGAAAGCACAGGAGCCGACAGCGAAACCACAGATGCAACTGACGAAAGCATAGCATCGGATGACGAGACCACAGATGCAGCTGACGAAAGCACAGCATCGGATGACGAGACTGCAGCGTCGGATAACGAAACGGCAGCCGATAACGAGACAACCGGTGATGAGACAACCGGTGCAGAAGATGAGACTGACGGAACAGTAGATGAAACCGTCGGAGCTGCCGATGACGAGAGCAAAGCACCGGAAGAGGAAAGCGGTGCGGCAGACGATGAAAGCGAAGCAGCATCCGATAAGGAAACAGACGTATCCTCTGATAAAGATACTGAGGACACCGCAGATGATTCCGATAAGTCTTCGGACGATGCAGATGACAAAATGGAAGCAGATTCCAGTAAGGATGATGCAGCCAATGACGCCAACGAGAGCAGCAAGAATGATGACAAGGATACCAGCAAAGATGTCAACAGCCAGGATAAGGCAGATGACAGTGCGGCAAAAGAAACAGCAAGCGCAGGTCTGAGCATGTCCTTAAACAGCATCCGCAAGGTAGCAGCAGGTCTGGCTTCGGATTCCAATGCAGGGTCTGGCGCAGGCGGTTCCGGCAGCTCTGGTACAGGCAGTTCCGATGCAGGCAGTTCCAGCGCATCGGATGACGAGGATGATGATTACCAGCCTGGCGATCCCTACGATGCAGATGATGCAGTGGATGAAGAAGAGGAGTCCTTTGACAAAGTCGCTTCATTAAGCGGACGTACATACGGCGTAGCCACACTGGATGACGCAATGACCATAAGAGCCTTCACCGTATCCCTTTCCAAGCTTGGCGTAGATACGGAAGAGCTGGCTGAGGCCGGTCACACCATCACCTACATCATCGACCCGAAGGGCGCCGCTTCATTAGTAAAGGCACCTGAGCTGGTTAAGGATGAGGCTGTGGTAACCTTCGGTGTAAAGCCTCAGATCGGTTATGAGATCATGCAGGTAACGGCAAATGGGGAAGAACTGGAGCTGGCCGATGAGGCAGCGCTGGCAAGTGCGTCGAATGCAGACAGCGATGCGGTGTATTATACGATTCCGGAGGTGCTGGAGGATCAGGAAGTTGAGATCGTCCTTTATGAGATTGAAGAAGGAAGCCATCCGGAATTCAATGCTTCTGAAAAGATTAATGGCGTAACCATAACCGTATCCGCAGAGGAAGGAATCCTTCCCGCAGGAACGAAGCTGGATGTAAAAGAAGTAACCACCCAGATCGAGGACGCCGTGAAGGAGAAGGTGGAGAGCGAGGCAGAAGACGGAACTACCGTTACTTCTGTGATTGCTTATGATATTAACCTGATGTATAACGGCGAGAAGCTGGATAATAGTTGGTCGGAGCAGGGGTATGTGAATGTTACCTTCTCGGGAAGCCGGATTGAGGAACTGACTGATGAGGCCAGCAAAGTGGAAGTTATGGCTGTTGATGACAGCCAGCAGGTGACGCTTAGTGCTAAGAATGCAAAAGTAGTTACTGCAGAGACTGTGGAACTGGAGAGCATCACAGAACAGGATGTAGAAGGAACGGCTGTGAATGCGGTTTCTTTTGAGGCGGAGCATTTTACAATCTACGCGATAACGGGTTCTACTACGCAAGCGGTGCATACGTATTATTTTTATAATGGCGAAGAACTTGTTAACAAACAGATTGTTAAAAATGGTGAAAAGTTAGTTGAGCCGCAGATACCAACAGATGCAGAGAATAACAAGTTCTTAGGATGGTATTTAGAGGATTCAGACGATGCATTCCAGGGATTTGGAACAGTGACAGTTGCGGAGAGTGAAGAGGTTAACCTGTATGCCCGATTTGCACATGTATATTATGTGTTCTTTTACCATAATGGCGTAATTCAGCAGATGAAGCAGGCGAATACTGGTGAAAATATTGGGGTAATGGATGTAAATGTGCCAGTAGCCGCAGATGAAGCTCTTATTGGCTGGACATTGGAGGACAGCGATACTCTGGTTGGTGACGCTGTAACGGTAGAAAACAGTGATATCAATTTATATCCGGTGATCAAGAAAGTAAATTGGATCACGTATTTTGCAAATGGCGGTTCTTATACAAAGCCAACTTATGTCACGGCAGGTCAGATTCCAGTAAAACCAGAGGAACCAACAAAGCCAGGATATACATTTGATGGCTGGTATACGGATCAGGGATTCAGGAACGAATTTACTTTTAATTCTGCCATAGAAAGCGATATTAATTTATATGCTAAATGGGCACCAAAAACAAATACCAGTTATACCGTTATTCATTGGAAAGAAAATGCCGATGATTCGGAGTATGCGTTTGCCGAAAGTGAAGTTTTAACTGGAAAAACTGGAGATACAACAAATGCGAGCGCAAAGAACTATTCCGGATTTGAAAGTCCAACTGTAGAACAGAAGGTAATTTCTGGAGATGGATCTACAATAGTCAATATCTATTATAAGAGAAAGGTTTATGAAGTTAAATTCTATGAATGGAAGCAGTCATGGTGGAGCGGTTCATGGAATGTGATTGATAAACTGACAATACGTGCCAAGTATGAAGCAAATATCAGTCAATTATGGCCAAGTGTAAGATATGAAGATGAGTATGGGCCTAATTGGAAGATAGATCCTAAGAGTTCTACGATGCAAGCATCAATTGATATTATGCCTTTAAATGGGGATAATTTTTATGAAACGAGTAATAGTGGGAAGAATGATTACTATATTAATCATTACCTCGAAGTAATTGATGGTGAAGAAGGCGTACCTGGATATGGTGAAAAACAATATTATGAACCACCTAGGAGAGAAATTGTTAAGGCCGACGATTTATCGTCGACACCAGAGGATCATTATGAGATAACAGGTTTCACATATAGTAATAATGTGAAGTACTCTAATGGTTATGCTGGTTTTACGTGGGTTTCTAATGGATGGGGTAATAAAGGATACTACAAAATTGATTTTTACTACTATAGGAATAAGTACAATATCAACTTTATAAACGGAGGTAGAGTAGAAGAAAAAATAGAAAAGCAGTATGAAGCGGATATTAGTACTGTGAATTATGTACCATCTTCAAGGCCTGCAGGAATACCAGAAGCATATAAATTTGTTGGTTGGTATGATAATGAATTAGGTGAAGGTGAAGCGTTTACGTTCACCGGAAAAACAATGCCAGCGAGAGATATCACATTATATGCTAAATGGGCAGCTCCACAATTTGAAGTAACGTTTGATCTTAATGGTGGAAATGGTGTTTATCCAGGTCAAACAGTCGAATATGGAGAGACAATAACGCAGCCTGATAATAATCCAACTAGAAATGGTTATACATTTGTTGGCTGGATGGTAGATGGAGAAGTATTTAATTTTAACACTGAAATTTATGAGGATACAGTTCTGGTTGCCAAGTGGATTAGTAATTCTACTCTTTCAGTAGAATATAGTGCAGGAGAAGGTACTGGAGTAGTGCCGAGTGATCCGAATAAATATGTTGATGGATCAAATGCTGCCGTACTATTTGGCTCAACGCTCACACATCCGAACGGAAAAGCTTTTATTGGATGGTCGTTTAATGGGAATATATACTATCCTGGAGATGTTATCCTTGTAGATAGTAACTTAGCCACCAACAATAAAATAACCTTAGTTGCGCAGTGGGGTGAATTACCACCATATACTTCCATTACATATCATCAAAACTATGATACGGATGATACGACAACAGAAGTTGTAGATAATATTGTAAACAATGACACTATTGAAGTTAAAGAAGACACATTGTTTACGAGAGAAGGCTATGTATTTACTGGTTGGAATACTAAGCGGGATGGAACTGGTGAAACTTATCAGCCTGGAGATGTAATACGCATAGATAATTTGCGTGAGAATGAACTTAATCATTTATATGCGCAATGGTTGAAATGCAGAGAGATTACAATAGAGGCTGCCAGTGAGCAATTTACTTATGACGGGAAATCACATAGCAATTCTCAAGTAAATGTTGTAAGCGGAACATTAAGAGAGGGTGATAAACTACTCGCAAGTGCCAATGGAAGCGTGCGGGATGTAAAGGATAATAGTGCCAATAATAATGTAGTAACATCCTGGAAAATTGTAAATGATGAGAATGAGGATGTATCAAAGTTTTATTCTGTTACAGTTCAAGCCGGTAAGTTAGAAATAATACCGAGAGAGGTTACTGTTAGAGCAGCTAGTGATAGTAAGCCGTATGATGGTACACCGTTGGAAAACGCAAACTGGTCAGTTGATGATCCGAGCGAAAATACTGGTCTTGTTGGAAATGATTCTATTACATCGGTAGATGTTAGTGGAAGTCAAACTGAGCTAGGATCGTCATCAAATAAAGCAAGTAATGCTGTATTTGGAACAGGAGATGCAAGGAACTATAAGGTTAATTATGTAGACGGAAAATTAACTATTACGGTAAATGAGGAAGAAGTAATAGTAACCATTACAGGAAATACGGATACTAAGGAATATACCGGAAGAGAACAGAGCGTAAGCGGCTATACGTATGTTGCAAAGCAGGGAGAAACCACAATAGCGATCGACGAATTCCAGGTGGCACTTAAGGAAGGAAGCGAAGCGGTAGCGAAGGGAACCAATGCCGGAACGTATCCGATGAACCTTACAGCAGATAATTTTACTGTTAGCTCGACGAACTACAGTAAGATAACGGTTACCGTAGTAGACGGCTGGTTGGAAATCACGCCTATTACAAGTCCAATCATAATAACCGCAGGAAGTGATTCCAAAGTATATGATGGTAAGCCATTAGAGAAAGCTGAATATACTTATACAGAAGGTATATTGATTGAAGGTGATACATTAGAGGCTGAGATCGAAGGTAAAATCACGAATGTAGGTACGGTTGAAAACAAAGTTAAATCTTATAAAGTAATTCGTGATAATTTAGACATAACGAATAACTATACTTTTGGAGAGACCGTTAATGGTACGCTTGAAGTTTCGAAACGTTCCATTGAATTAACTGCTGATAGTGCTTGGAAATTGTATGATGGATCTGAGTTAACTAAAAAATCCTATACCATTACTTCAGGTGGACTTGCCGAAGGTGAGAAGATCACTGAAATAGAAATTGAAGGTAGTCAAACTGAAATAGGTAGCAGTCTTAATACTATAAAGGAAGGCTCAGTAGTAATCAAAAAGAACGGTTTAGTCAACGCTTTGATAAGTCTTTTTACAGACACGGAAGTGGAGACAACTGCTAACTATAAGATTGATTTAAGAGAAGGTAAGCTTGAAGTAAAGCAGCGTTATGATCTGGAGTACACAGTAAATCATATTTATCTGGATGGCGATGGTAATGCGTCTGAACCGGAAGTAGTTGGCCACAGCGAGGCAGCATATTATGGTGAGCCTATCCTGAAAGCTGAGCCCGATCCAGAAGTCACAAAGAATGATTTACACTATGTATTCCTGCCAAATTGGCCGGGTTATCTGGAAACAAAAGATAAGACTGTCGGTCTAAATGCAGATGAAAATGTAGTAAATATTTATTATGCATTGGATGAAAAGGGTAATCCTGGAGAACCTGATCCAGAGAAGCCCACTGAACCGATTCCAGATGAAGAAGATAATATTCCGGATATGTATCAGATTGTATTCAAATATGTGTCAGCCGGAAATGGAACGGTTAATGGACGGACTTACGAAACCCATACGTTTACAGATGATAATGGCGAATATGTTGCTAGAACATCGGCAAGCCCATTGGCAGAAATAACCGTTCAGGCAAATGCAGAATTTGCATTTGATTATTGGACTATTGATGGCAGCCGGAAGGATTTCACAGAAGAGATGACAATTCTGAAGGCAGATACTTATGCTAAGGATACAATTTTCACGGCATATTTTGCAGAAGATACCAAGGGTGGAACCGATCCTGAGGATCCGGATGACAATGTACCGGATAATCCAGACGGAATCCCGGATAAGTATCAGACCATCTTCCAGTTCGTATCTGGCGGAAATGGAACAGTAGGCGGAACTACTTATGAGGTACATACCTTTGTAGAGGATGGCGAATATACTGAGGCGTCAAAGATGCCAGTAAGCCCCAAAGCAGACGTAACCGTAACCCCGGCTAATGGGTATGCTTTCGACTACTGGACAAACGACGGCAGCAGAAAAGACTTTGCGGAAAGCATGACAAAGTTAAAGGCAGAGACCTACACCAAGGACACCACCTTTACCGCATACTTTGCAGCGGATACCAAGGGCGGCACCGATCCTGCAGACCCGGATGACAACGTACCGGATAATCCGGACGGAATCCCGGATAAGTACCAGACCATCTTCCAGTTCGTATCTGGCGGAAATGGAACAGTAGGCGGAACCACCTATGAGGTACACACCTTTGTAGAGGACGGCGAGTACACGGAGGCATCGAAGATGCCGGTAAGCCCAGATGCAGATGTAACCGTAACCCCAGCCAATGGCTACGCCTTCGACTACTGGACCACCAATGGAACCGAAAAGGATTTCACGAAGGATATGGCCCAGTTAAAGGCAGAGACCTACACGAAGGACACCACCTTCACGGCATACTTTGCTGAGGATACTAAGGGCGCTACCGACCCTGCAGACCCGGATGACAATGTACCGGATAACCCGGACGGAATCCCGGATAAGTACCAGACTATCTTCCAGTACGTATCTGGCGGACATGGTACGGTAAGCGGAACCGTTTACGAGGTACATACCTTTGTAGAGGACGGCGTATACACCGAGGCATCCAAGATGCCAGTTAAGCCAAATGCCGATGTAACAGTGACCGCAGATTCTGGATACCGGTTCGAGAACTGGACATTCGGTGATCAGAGCTACGAGAATGCAGATGCCATCAAGGCAGCTGAATTTACCGCAGACGCGACCTTCACGGCGAACTTCGAAAGAAGAACCACCGGCGGCGGAAGCGGAAGTGGCAGCGGCGGTGGCGGCGGCTCCACCAGCGGCGGCGGAGCTACCAGCGTGATTCGTACCGATGGAACTGGTGAGACCGTAACCATCAATCCGGATGAAGTGCCCTTAGCGGCTCTTCCCGAAGGCGGCCAGTCAGGCGCTGTGTCCATTCCGGATGAGGATGTTCCGTTATTCGGACTTCCCAAGACCGGCGACAACAGCATTCCGGTAGGCGGTTTAGTGGGAATGATGCTGGTATCCATCCTAGGCGCATTTGGAATCTCCAAGAAGCGCAAGGGAGAGGAAGAGGCATAAGGAAGCAGCATAAGGTAGCAGACGGATTGAAGATTGAAGCGGGTTAAATAAAACCAGCGAAAAGAAGCAGGCCTGGGAGCCAAAAACTCCCGGGCCTGCTTTTTCACTGGCGAAGAAAGATTATTTTTGATTTTTCATAATGTAGTCTGCACGGATTCGCTCTGCAGTCCTTTTGCCTGCCTGGCAAGGACTGCCTGACAGCTTATTGTCCTGGAGTAAGTCCCTTCTCCGCAATAAGCGCACGCAGCTGGGCAAGCTCTGCCTCCGCGTGGGCAAGCTCCGTCTCCGCGGCTTCTGCGCGTTGACGTTCACGTTCGGCATTGGCTCGCTCAGTTTCTGCTCTCTGGCGCTCCCTCTCGGTATTGGCCTGCTCGGCTAAGCGGCCTTGTTCTCTTCCTTGCTCTAATCCCTCCCGCAGCCCGCTTCCATACAAGGATGCACGGTCATGTTCATATCGGTCTCTGGCTTCGCATTCCAGGCGGATTTTTTCATCCGCTGTCAGGTTCCGAAGGGTGTACATCGTCTCTGCCATCCACTCACTCTCCTTGATCATCTCCTGCAGCTCCTCCCAGGTGTCTGCCAGGAAAAGCCGCGCCCCATTTGTCCAGGCCGGAGTCGATCTCCGGCTTCTCGGCATTTTCATTCTCTTTTAATTGTACTATGATGATGCCGAAATTGCGAGTGTAAATTTTGCCGTCCCGGGTATCGCACAGCCTGTTTTCAGAGTAGAATTTCTTTTCTCCATTTCTGGGCGTATTGGCCAGGAGGCTGATATGGACTATCGGCTTCAGCTGCTGGTACTCCTCTCCTCGCTCCAGGTTATCGTAGGCGCGGCAGGCATAAAGAAGAGCTCGATCCATATAGTAATCTGTAGAGGCTACCTGCATCTCGATGTTGATGCGGGTATTGTCATTCATCAGCAGAAACAGATCCAGGATGCAGGTCTTCTCATTGATGGTCTCGCCCAGAAGGATGGGATTGAGAACCTCCAGTTCCCGAATATGGGAGGAATCCAGGTGGAGGATTGCTGCCAGGAGTTCCTTTAATACTCGTTTATTGGTCTGGAAAACAGCATGGAAAAGGTAGTCATTTGTCAGCTTGTAGGGAAGCTTTCCGCGCATCTGCGACAGCTGGTCAAGAATCTCCGGCATAGGGGGCAGATGAGAAAAATCCGGTAATTTGGACATAAGGTAGCAGACGGATTGAAGATTGAAGCGGGTTAAATAAAACCAGCGAAAAGAAGCAGGCCTGGGAGCCGAAAACTCCCGGGCCTGCTTTTTCTCTGGAGGAGAAAGATTATTTGATTTTTCGAAATTATGTAATCTGCACGGATTCGCTCTGCTGTCCTTTCGCCAGCCTGGTAAGGACTGCCTGACATCTTATTGCCCTGGAGTAATTCCCTTCTCCGCAATAAGCGCCCGCAGTTGGGCAAGTTCCGCCTCCGCAGCTTCTGCACGTTGGCGTTCAGCTTCTGCGCGTTGACGCTCCCTCTCGGTATTGGCCTGCTCGGCTAAGCGGCTTTGTTCTCTTCCTTGCTCCAATCCCTCCCGCAGTCCGCTTCCATACAGGGATGCGCGGTCATGTTCGTATCGGTCTCTGGCTTCGCATTCCAAGCGGATCTTCTCATCCTCTGTCAGATTCCGAAGGGTGTACATTGTCTCTGCCATCCACTCACTCTCCTTTATCATTCCCTGCAGCTCCTCCCAGGTCTCTGCCAGGAAAAGCTGCGCCCATTTGTTCAGGCCGGAGTCGATCTCCGGCTTTTCGGCGTTTTCATTCTCTTTTAATTGTACTATGATGATGCCGAAATTGCGAGTGTAAAACATCTTATTGCCCTGGAGTAATTCCCTTCTCCGCAATAAGCGCCCGCAGCTGGGCAAGCTCCGCCTCCGCAGCTTCTGCGCGT
>JAGHER010000215.1 GCA_017889125.1 Lachnospiraceae bacterium | reverse complement strand
CAAACTCATTTTTTCCGCGAAAGTATTGCCACCGTCTCCACATGCTCCTCTGTCCCCGGAAACATATCAAAGGGCCATGCTCCAAGAACGTCATATCCTTTGGCCATGAAAAGCCGCAGATCTCTGGCCAGGGTTTCGGGGCCGCAGGAAATGTAAACCACCCGTTTTGGACGGGATTCGCAGACTGCCCGGATAAATTCCGGCGTGCTTCCGCTCCGGGGCGGATCCATAAATACCACATCCAGATTCTCACCAGCTGCCCGCATCTCCTGCATAAACCGACCCGCGTCATTGCAGTAGAAATCCACATTTCTCCGTCCATTTGCCCTGGCATTGCTCACTGCATCCCGGACTGCATCCGGATTCAGCTCCACGCCGATGACCCGCCCGGCCTCCGGCGCGGCAATAATACCGATGGTACCAATGCCGCAGTAGGCATCCAGCACCGTCTCCCGGCCCGTAAGGCCGGCCTCCTTGATGGCCTTTTGGTACAGCTTTTCCGTCTGCACCGGATTCACCTGGTAGAAGGAGCGGGAAGAAATCCGGAAGGTACAGCCGCAGAGCTGATCCTCAATATAGCCCTTTCCGTAAAGCACCTGCTCCCGCTCCCCAAGCACCATGCTGGTGTCCTTATCATTGATGTTCTGCACAACCGTGGTAATCTCCGGGTGCTCTTTAAGCAATGCCTGCAGAAAATTGCGTTTTGAGGGGAACACCGGGGAGGAAGTAACCAGAACCACCATGATCTGGCCGCTGGAAAAGCCGCAGCGCACCAGCACATGGCGCAGAAGCCCCATTCCCGTATCCTCATCGTAGGTTCGGATCTTAAAGGATTTTAACATCCCCCGGATCGTGCCGATAATCTCATCGGCCTTTTCATTTTCAATGAGACACCGCTCCACCGGCACCACGTTGTGGGTTCCCGCCTCATAGACGCCGGAAATAGGGTTCCCCTTCCGGTCATGGTCAAACACGGCGTGAACCTTGTTCCGGTAATGCCATGGATTCTCCATGCCCACAATAGGATGGACCGGACAGATTCCCTTAAGGAGCTTTTCCATCATCTGCTGCTTCTGCTCCAGCTGCCGTGAATAAGGCAGATGCAGCAGCTGGCAGCCGCCGCAGCGGGATGCCACCGGGCATGGATTGGCCCTGGCGACCCCGGCTTTTTTCGCGGATTCCTTCACTGGTTCTTTCGTCAGTTTCTTCACAGCCTTCCCAGCGGTCTTTTCTGGTCTGTCCAGTGATTTTCCCGCCGGAGCTGCTTTTCCCGCCGGAGCTGATTTCCCTGCTTGGACTGCTTTCTCTGCTGGGGCTGACTTCTTCGCTTGGACTGATTTCTTCGCTGAGGCTGATTTCTTCGCTGAGGCTGACTTCTTCACGCCTCTATTTTCAGCAGCGAATGTACTTTTAGGGCTTTGTTTTCCCGTTTTCCCGTCAGTTTTTCCGCCGGCTTTACCGCCCGGTACGCCGCCCTGGTTCCGGTAAAAATCCGCAATCCACTGATCCAGCTCCCGCTCCAGCCGGTCTTTTTTCTGCTTCTCCTCATTCGCCGGTTTCTTTCCTGCCATTTTTTCTCCTGCCTTCCTGCCCAATTTTCTTTTCCCGCCGCACGGTTTATCCCATTCCGATATTCCATTGCGGTATTGTACTCTGATCTCGTTTTATTTTTCAATTTCCTTCCTGTTTCTGTGCAATGTTTTCCATTTCCAGGCAACACTGCCTGGTTTCCTGGCCAAGCTTCCACCCGACCCTGCATTTACAAAAATCCCGCACCTGTGATAAGATGATGCCAGGCTCCTGCCAAAAAATCTGGCGGGTTTATCAAACACAGAAAACATCCTCCCAAAAAGGGAGGAAGCATATAAGGAGGTATCTGTCATGGAATTGCACTCTTCTCAAGAAGAATTTTACATTAATCCTGTTCTCTATCACGGCCGGCCCCAGGATGAAGCCGGGCGCTCCGAAAAGGAGCTTCGCACCTACGATCTGCTGGATCAGCTGTCCATCCCCTATGACCGGCTGGATCATGAGGCTCTGCCCACAATCGCGGCCTGCCATCAGGTCGATCAGATCTTTCAGACGCCTGTCTGCAAAAATCTTTTCCTCACCAACGCACAGAAGACGAAATTTTATCTTCTTCTCATTCCCGGCGAAAAGAAATTTAAGACAAAAGATCTGTCCCGGCAGATTGGGAGCGCCCGCCTGTCCTTCGCCGGCCCGGAATACTTAGCCCAGTACCTGGATCTGACCCCTGGTTCCGTATCCATCCTGGGACTGATGAATGACCGTGAAAATCAGGTTCAGCTGCTCATCGACCGGCAGGTGGTGGAGGGGCACCCCTTGATCGGATGCCACCCCTGCATCAACACCTCCAGCCTGCGGCTGCCCACAGACCTGATCTTAAACCGCTTCCTGCCCGCGATCCATCATGACTATATTCTGGTGGATTTGCCGGATGGTGAACCGTCCTGAATACGGCTCCGTGGAAGCCAGGTCTGTCCGAATCAAGTCTCTCGGAATCCAGGCCCGCCTGAACCAACCCGCACAAAATCTTAAATCGCCCGGGTAGCGTTCTTAAGCCAGGCCTTCTCCTCACCCTCCAGATATGGAGAGAGGGTCTCGTACACAAAAGCGTGGTACTGATTCAGCAGCTCCACATCATGCTCCGTCATCATGGACTTCACTACGCCGTCTAAATCAATGGGGGCGCAGGTCAGGTATTCAAAGCCCAGGAACTGGCCGTATTCATTTTTCTCCCGCTTTACGCACAGCATCAGGTTCTCCGTGCGGATGCCGTGGCTTCCTTCAATGTAAATGCCAGGCTCATCGGAGGAAATCATCCCCGGCTCCAGGACGCAGCTGTCCATCCGCTCGGGAACCATCTTCCAGCGGATTCCCACCGGGCGCTCATGGACATTCAGAAGATACCCCACGCCATGACCTGTGCCGTGATTAAAATTAAGCCCCCGCTCCCAGAATACCTGGCGGGCAGCGTAGTCCAGAGTCAGCCCTCTTGCGCCATAAGGGAATTTCACATCGCCAAGCCGCAGCATGCTCATGAGCACCAGAGTATAATGCTCCTTCTCCTCATCGGTCAGGGGCCCTACGGCAAAGGTTCTGGTGATGTCGGTGGTTCCCTCGTAATACTGGCCGCCGGAGTCCACCAGGTAAAAGCCCCGTGCTTCAAGAGGGGTGTTGGTCTCCTCAGTAGCGGAATAATGGCACATGGCCGCATTGGGGCCGTAGGCAGAAATGGTGTCAAAGCTTAAGCCAAGATTCCCCTCCGTCTCAAACCGCAGGCTGTCCAGCTTTTTCTGTACCGAAAGCTCATCCATGGGAATCTTTCCCATATTGGTCTTCAGCCAGTAAGCGAACCGGGCCATCACCACACCGTCCTTGATGTGGGCCTTCTTCATATTTTCAATCTCTACCGGGTTCTTCACCGCCTTGGCTAAAACGGTGGGATTCATCCGGTTGATGATTTCATTGGATGAATCCAGGCTGCGAAGAATAGCGTAATTTACGCAGGTGGTCTCCATAAGCACCTTCTCATTCCGGAGCGCACTCACGTAATCGTAAATCTCGTTGTAGGGCTTTACGGCAACGCCAAGGCCAGAAAGATATGCGCGGCACTCCTCGTCCAGCACCTGGGAATTAATAAACAGGAAGGCCTCCGTTCCGGTAACTGCCAGATAGGAAAGCACCACCGGATTGCAGCGCACATCATCACCGCGGATATTCAACAGCCAGGCAATGTCATCCAGAGTGGTCAGGATATGGGCGGTAGCTCCCTCCTTCTCCATAGCCTTCCGCAGGTCGGAAAGCTTCTCCGCCGCACTCTTTCCGGCAAACTCTTCCTTTAAGATCCATACGGGCTGCGCAGAAAGAGCCGGGCGGTCTGTCCAGACCTGGTCAACCAGATCCTCCCGGTATTTTACCGAAGCGCCCTTCGCCGCCAGGCGCTTCTCCAGCTTCTCACCGGTAAGGCTGTCCACCACCCGGCCGTCAAAGCCAAGGCTGCGGCCCTCTCTCACCGCATCCACCAGGAAATCCGCAATCTCAGGCACGCCTTCCTCACCCATCTTCATCATCCGCACACCGCTTCCCTTAAGCTGGTTCCCAGCCTGGACGAAATATCTGCCGTCTACCCAGAGAGCCGCATCATCCAGGGTCACCACAAGGGTGCCTGCCGAGCCGGTAAAGCCGGTCATAAAGCTTCTGCATTTAAAGTAATCGCCTACGTATTCCGATTCGTGAAAATCTGCGGTGGGCACCAGATAAGCATCCATGCCCCGCTCCTCCATCAGCCTGCGAAGGCTGTCTAACCGTTCCTGAATCATTGTCTTTTTCTCCTTCCATTTTCCTCCTATTCCTGCTGCGCCCGGATGACGCCAACACGCCAAGGCCGCCTGCACATCAGGGCCGCTAACACGCCAGGGCCGCCTGCGCTCTGCTTCCGCTACCGCACCCGCCAGGGGTTTTCCTCCCCCTTCACCTGGGCGATGCAGCTCAGGATGGAATAGTTTATCATATCACTAACTGCCTCATCTGTAAAGAAGGCAGTGTGGGGCGTCATGAGAACATTTGGCATTGCGCTTAAAATCGCCATGTCATGATGGCCAAGGGGCTGGTATTTAAAGTCCTTATAATAAATCCGGCCCTCATTCTCCACCACATCCAGGGCGGCAGCTCCCACCTTTCCCTGCTCCAGAGCCTCAATCAGTGCGTCTGTATCCATCACCGTGCCCCGGGCCATGTTGATTAACACCACTCCGTCCTTCATCTGGCTTAAGGTCTCCCGGTTCACCATGTGAAAGCTTTTTTCTGTAGCGGGAGTGTGGAAGGTAATCAGGTCGCATTCCTTCCAGATCTCTTCAAGCTCCACATACTCTGCCAGTCCGGCAAGCTCCTCCCTTGGATGAATGTCATAGGCAAGGATCCGGCAGCCAAAGCCTTTCAGCAGCCGCACCACGGTCTCCCCGATGCGCCCCGTACCCACGACGCCCACGGTCATCCGGCCAAGCTCCCTTCCCCGGATGTCTAACAGAGAATAATCCTGCCCCAGAAAGCGGGTCATAATGGCCTTCATCCGGCGTACAGCCATCAGCATGGCCATCACCGTGTACTCCGCCACCGTATTTGGCGTGTAGCTTACATTGGCCAAGGCAATTCCCAGCCTCTCCGCCGCGTCTCCGTCCACATGCTCATAGCCTACGGTGCGGGAAGAAACGATCTGCACCCCGCATTCCTTCCACCGGCGAAGAAGAGGCTCGTTCACCGGCGTGGTGATGATGCTCACCC
This sequence comes from Lachnospiraceae bacterium, assembly GCA_017889125.1. Lineage (GTDB taxonomy): Bacteria > Bacillota > Clostridia > Lachnospirales > Lachnospiraceae > Caccovicinus. Next base: position 2,704 of record JAGHER010000215.1, on the reverse strand, counting down.
CCTGGCTTCCCTCCGCCATATCCGCATTCTCCATGGACGGCCCCTCGGGAACCAGAACCAGGGAAACGCCGTACTTCTCCCCAAAATGCTTAAACAAGGCCAGCTCATCGGGCCGGCAGCTGTATGCTGTTATCTTCATTGCAAGTCTCCTCGTATAATAAGTTTGCAGGCAAAAGCCTTTAATAGGTTTATTTTGTCAGGGAAATGCCGCTTTAATCAGCATTTCCCTAAGGCATCGTTAATCGCCGCCTGGATGCCCTCGCTGTAGGTGGGATGGGCCCGCATGGCGTAGGAAAGCTGCTCCGCCGTCAGGCCGTTTGCCACCGCCGTGGCCATCTCCCCGATCATGTCCGTGGCTCTGGGGCAGATCATCTGCGCCCCCACGATGGTGTTGGAATACGCCTCAAACACCAGGCAGATAAAGCCGCCGTCCGTCCGGGTAATGATGGATTTTCCGTTGTCATTCATGGAATAATAGCCTGTGCGCACATGCATTCCCAGCTTCTTTGCCGCCTCCTCAGTGATGCCCACCGTGGCAATCTCCGGATTGGTATAAATGCAGTTGGGCACAATAGGCAGGCGGACAAACATGCCGTTTGGCACCACCTCCAGGCGGATGGTGTGGGGCTTCCCGGCCAGTGCCTCCACCACGAAGACACCCTGAGCCGCCGCCACATGAGCTAACTGGGTCTTTGCCGTCAGATCGCCGATGGCATAGACCCCTTCCTGGCTGGTCTGGAAATTTTCATCCGTCCACAGCCTTCCTTCCTCGATGCGAAGCTTGGCATCCTCCCCGAAAAGCTTTTCCGGCGCAGGCTTCCTTCCCACAGCAATCAGAACGGTGCCTGCAGGCTGCTCCACCATCTGCCCATCTGCTGTGCGAATCCGGCAGATCAGGCCGCTTTTCCCTTCCTCAATCTGCTCACACTGGGCGCCGCAGTAAATCCCGATACCCCGGGAACGAAGAGAATGCTCCAGCTCCCCGGCCACCTTCCGGTCCATAGGCCCCAGAAGATGGTCATTCTTCTCCACAATGGTCACCTGGCTGCAGAGATTATGGAAGATGGACGCCATCTCCACGCCGATAACACCGCCTCCGATAATCACCACCCGGCCGTAATTCCAGTCACCCTCATTTAAAATCCGGTCGCTGGTCACCACACCCGGCAGATTGGCGCCGGGGATAGGCGGAATAAAGGCCTTTGCCCCTGCTGCAAGAATTACATACTTTCCCTGGTAGAATTCCAGCCCATCCTCGCCATGCACCTCCACCGTCCGGTCTCTCCGCAGGATTCCCCTGCCCCGGATCAGGTCGATGCCCAGCTTGTCGAAGCTCTGCTGTATGCCATCCCGGCAGGCCTTTACGGATTTCTCCTTATAATTCTGCATTTTCCCGTAATCAAAGGATATCTGATCAGTGAAGATGCCAAATTGATCACTGCTCTGCATCAGGGAAAAAATGTGGGACGCGTAAAGCAGCGCCTTGGTGGGGATGCAGCCCCGGTTAATGCAGACGCCTCCTAACTCCCGCTCCTCAATCACCGCCGTACGCATGCCAAACTCCGCCGCCCGGATAGCCGCCGTATAACCGCCCGGTCCCGCGCCAATGATTACTAAATCGTACTGTTTTGCCATATGTGTCCTCTCCTTCTTTCTCAATTTCCTCTTATCTGATTTTCTCTCTTCTGGGTTTCCCCGTCCGTCGGCTGCTGAAACCTGGAAAACCACTGGAAATGCCGGCAGGCATTCAGCACCCCATCCTCCCGGATATGGTCCGTCACATAATCTGCCGCCGCCTTAAGCTCCGGCACTCCATTTCCCATGGCAATTCCAACGGCCGCCGCCTTAACAATCTCCAGATCATTCATGCTGTCGCCAAAAGCCGCCGTATTCTCCATAGGGATACCCCAATAGCTGCAGAGCCGCTTAAGCCCCTCTGCCTTGGAGGCTTCCTGCTCCACCACATCAGCCCCCACCTTTCCGGCAAACATGGGAAACTTCACTCCAGGAAACTGTTTTTCCATCAGACGCACCCCTTCCTCTCCGCCGATGTAGGCCAGCGTCCGCACCGGCATGTGGAGAAGGGCCTCCGGATCACCAAAACGGCGGTTCATATCCCCCCAGCGTTTCCGGTCATGCTCCCGCACAGTGTCCGGGCTGGTGTAATAATCCGTGCCATCTATGGTAGCCCCCACGCTGAGCCGGTTCTCCTGGGCAAAGGCCAGCAGAGCCTCAACCAGCTCCGGCTTCATAAAATGATCGTAGATCCGCTCTTCTCCAGCCGTCACCTTAGTGCCGTTCATATGGATAATCCCATCAGGCCGAAGCTCGTCCCGAAACCGGCAGCTGTAATAATTGTCCATGTCCCGGCCAGAGGCAATCACGATCCGGTGATTTTCACGCAGCCGCTCCACCGCCTCCAGGGCGCTTTCCGTAATCTGATAGGTCTGATGATCCAGAAGGGTCATATCCAGATCAAAACTGATGATGGAATTTCGTTCTCTCATGTAAACCTCCAAAAACCTTGTGTTTTCCAGCCAAAAATTCGCATTTGAAAAAAAATTTGAAAAAATTTTAAAAAAGTACTTTTCAAATGCAACTTTATCTGCTATAATACAAAACGTTGCGGGGTATGGCGTAGCTTGGTAGCGCGCTCGGCTGGGGGCCGAGAGGTCGCAGGTTCAAATCCTGTTGCCCCGATTTT
>JAGHER010000214.1 GCA_017889125.1 Lachnospiraceae bacterium | reverse complement strand
TTCTTCGTAATAGCAGGCATATGCACACCCCTTCCTTTTAATATGATCCTGAAATGCTATCTGTCATAAGTTAATTTAATTATACCGCATAAGACCTCAAAGGTGTATAACAAATTCCTTCGTTTTTTCTGACAATATTCTTAAAATCAACAAAATATCAATCACTGTCCCGTACTAAATCGAAAAAAGGGACACTGTCCACTTCCGGTATCTCTCGGATAGAGACAGTGCCCCGTTATTATGCTTTTCCTATTTTCTCTCTTTCTTTCGTTTTCTAATTATCGACAGAATTCCCATAAGAGAAACCAGCCATGCTCCAGCGATTACTTCTAAGGAAATGGAAGAATCTCCCGTTCTCGGTATGCCAAACAAGGGTACTTCCTCATCCGGAATGAAAATCTGAGACCCTTCGCCTGGATATGGGGCCAAAGGCGTATCCCCTGTCATTATTGTGGTAGTTGCGGGGGAATCTCCACCCGGATTTCTCCGCGTACCGCCTCCGCCGCCATTATTGTTTCCGCCTCCGCTGGATGGAGAACGGTATGTGTTGACAAATTCCGCAATTCCACCAAAGGGCTCATCGCCGCACATTACCTCCGTATATAATTCTCCATTTCCGGCATCTTTTACCGTCACAGAAACTGCATACACGGCTTCCGAATACGTCAGATTGCTGATGGTTCCTTTCTTCTCATAAATCTCATAAGTAAAGGTTTTTCCAATGTCTTCCTGCCCATACGTTTCTCCAGAGAAAGCAATCATCGCCGTCTGGCTTCCCTTCTGAGGCCTCAGCTCCACAATTTCTTCTGTTCCATCCGGCCGCCGCAGACCAAAGGTAAACACATCCGAAGAGATAAACCGGCGTCCTTCCAAAACCTTTCTTACCTGCGGGGCAAACCGGGCAGTTCCCGTAGTATATTGATTGGCAAATACTGCCTGGGCCACTGTGTTTTCCCCTTTTTGGCAGGTCATCTCTGCACGCATAGTTCCGTCTCCGTTATCTTCCACCTGTACCGTCACTTCTACTGGCACGCTGTCATACTGATACCCCGGTTTCCGGTCATTCCTTTCAATAATCGTATAATGATAAGTTCCCGGAGAATGGAAGCTTAAGGAAAAAGCAATCTGTCCTTCTGCATCATTCGCCGCTTCCGCCAACAGTTCATCCTCTTCATAGAGCTGGAAAACAAATTGTCCCGCCTCCAACTCTCTTCCTGTCAGCCGTTTTTCTGCATCCAGACTGATCTTCAGTTCCTCAAGGTCATAGCGGTTATGGAACACCACCTTCTCCACTTCTTCTCCCTCTTCCAAGGCTGTTCCCGCAGAAGAATATTTTCTGCAGGAAAGAGAAGTATCCAAAAGGCCTTTTCCGCTGTCCGCAACAGTGAAGACAAGCTGGTACAAGCTGTCATCAAAGGTATAGCCCGGCATCGTTTCCGGCAGGATTTCTTTTACGTAGAAGGTATACTCTCCCGGCCGATTAAACACAAAGGTATTGTCTGAAATCTGGTACTCTTCCGCCGTAAATCGGATATCCCCTGACTGGTCATTGGACGTCTGGGCAATCATTTCCAGTCCATCATCACCGTCTACATACAGGCCAAAGGTAAACTGACTGGCTTCCAGCTTCCTTCCGGTAAGTTCCTTGCTCATCCGTACCGCATTAGAACCGGTGGCTATGTAGGTATTCACAAATACAGGTTCTTCCACCCCGTTTCCGCCTGCATCCTGACAGTCTGTTTCCACCCGCAAAGTGCCGTCGCCATTGTCTGTAAGGGTGACAATTACTGTAAATTCATTGGCATCCGGAATAAACCATGATTCCGTTTCCATCTCCCGAACCGTATACGTATAAACACCATCACCCATCTGGCTGAGACAATACTGCTGTTCCGGGAATTGGAAATTGCCCTCTGCATCGCTTACCGCTTCCGCAATCTGTCTTCCCTGTTCATCATACAGGCCAAAGGTAAAGCGCTCCTCACCTGGTTCTGCAATTTCACCAAAATGATCCACCCGCTTCTTTCCCCGAATCGCATTGCTGGCCGTTGCTTCGTACCAGTTAGTAAAAGTGATCTCTTCCGGGTTTTCCATCTGCCGGGCATGTAACCTTCCCGTTTCTGGATCCGCCGTTACCTCAACCTTTACCTTCTGCTCCTCTTGATCGTACGTTATCCCCTTCTGCATTCCTCCTTCTGCATCTTCCGGCACATCTTCCTTTAAAATATAGGTAAATATTTTCCGGTCAGCTATCGCTGTTCCTGCAGTTGTGGAAACCAGCATATCCTCCTGGGTGTACAAAATCGGTTCAAAAAGAATCTTTGCCTGGCTTCCCTCTGCCAACACGGTTTTTCCTCTGGATACTGGATTGCCTGCTTCATCATAAGCGGTAAAGGAAAATTCCTCTCCCTCTGCAAAATCTCTTCCCACCAGGGATTTCATGCCCGCAAGGTTTACCTCTGCAGCCGCATAATGGGTATTGATCAAATTTTCACCCTTTACCTCTGCCGCATATCCTTCGACCGGGCTTTCCTTTACATAGTAATCAACCCACTGCCCGTTCCAGTATCTTGGAAGCCCTGTAAACTGCCATGTCCAGCTCCCGTCAACGCCAGCAGAAACCTGCTGTGTCTCCAGTACCGGCTTTGGATCCTGATCCTGATATTCCGCACTGGAAAAACCGTCTTCCGTCTTTTCCAGGTAATAAAGCTTATCCTGGATCTCATAGGTTCCATAAAGATGAATCTCTATAAAGTCTGGGCGTATCTGGTCCTGATCATCTCCATCTTTCCAAATCTTTTCTCCCTGAACATCCGTCACCTGAGGAGTATATGAATTTTCCAGGTCATAAGCGCCATCTACATTTTCCCCTCCGGAAGGCGTATAGCTGCCTAAATCCGTAACAAGATCTTCAGCGACCTCTGCTACCCGATACTCATACTCCACAAGAGGTGAAGCTGACTCATCGTATTTTGGCAGGTTTTCAAAGACGTAACTTGTCTTTGTACTGGTAATCAGCGCCGTCTTTCCCTCTACCGTCTTCCAGCTTTCCTCATCTTCACTGCCAAGATGCCGTCTCTGAAGAATCACCCTAACCGCCTGGGGACGCACGCCGTCCTGGTTATTGTTATCCTTCCAGGTCTTTTTGCCTTTCACCGTCACGGTCTCCACCGCATTGTTCACGGTAAGGGTAACGCCATCTTCTGATACCGACACCTGATCCGAAGCATCTGCCCCAGCCGCAAGCTTCACCCGGTGCTCACCGGATTCAGTAAAACCTGCATCTGCCACAGTTAAAGTAAACGCCGGGATCGCCGTATATCCCTCAGGCGATTTGACTTCCTCCACTTGGTACGCCGTTCCAATAGCTAAAGAAGGCAAGGTAAACTCCGCCGTTCCGTCTTCACCGGTAGTTACCTTTATCTCCTTTATCTCCGTCCCATCCTGTCCGTCCTTACACTGGATGGTAAAGGTTACATCGGAGAGAGGCTTCTTTGTGGCCTGGCTGACCTTTTTCAAGGTAAAGCTCTGCGGAGCATTAACAAATGCCACCTCCCCCGTAATGTCTTCGGTCAGATTTTCGTTGTCAATAATAAACTCTCGCTCTTCGCCAACTACGAACTTATACCCGGCAGGAGTCTGGATTTCCTCCAGCGTATAGCTTCCCCGCGGAAGCTTTTTAAATCCAAAACCGGCAAGTCCAAAATCTACGCTTTCCTTCACCATCTTAAAGGTCAGCTTCAGTATACCGTTCTTTATCACACCTTCCTTGACTTCTATTCCCGCCTGCTCTTCATAAGCAGAAATAAACGCAAGAAACTCTTCGGCAGATGACTCAAACAGAGGATCTGTTCCCCCACCGCTCATCTTTCCAGTACCCTCCAGAGTAAATACAGCGCCTGACAGTAATTGTCCGTCTGAATGTCCGTCTGAAGAAATGCTCCGTTTTTCCAGCTTAAGGCTTCCCTTGGGAACCACAAACCCTGCATCGTTATTTCGGGAAATGAAATTCATGGTCTGAATATCCGAAAGCTGATTCATCTTGATTCCGGTAATCTCCGCCCTAAGAAGGCGATTTGCATCATCCGTTGCATATATGCCTTCGGCATCAGAGTCGATGGCATCATTGCTGCCCTGATTAGCTGCGGTGACTGCGTAATACTGCAGCTGTTTCTCCTCTCCATCGCCATTTTCAAAAATCACGGTGTAGGTTCCTTCCGGTACATTCGTAAAGCGATAATTTCCGCTGGCAATATTCGCCGTCTGATTTGTAAGATAATCATACGCCTGTCCCGTAAGGATCGTTATTCCCCCCTCCGGGAATCCGGCTCCGGAATTGTCTCCTCCGTCCTTTGCCGGTCCAGTACGCTTAAGCGTCACCCGCAGGCCATCGAACACTTCCTCACTGCTCTCCCGCAGTCCATTATTATTGGCATCCTTCCAGGCCAGACCTTCAATCGTACGGTTTACCACAAAGCTTCTGGCTGTACTCTGCATATCCCGGTTGCTTAATGTGGTGCCAATATAATCGCCAGGCTGGGGATCTGTCAGCTCCAGGGTTGTATGCAGGGGGATAGTCACTCCGCCATCCAGCAATCCTACTGCAGCAATAGCTACCGGACAGAAATCTCCCTCCGGAAGATGGATTTGTACCTTCAGCGGATCTTCCGGATCATAGGTAACCTCAAGTTTTTCCCAATCTGCACTTTCTCTGATGGCATTCAGGTTTTCCGCATTAACCGTTTTATCCGCATTCATGTAATCCGCCGAGCTCTTATTCCGGTATTTTTCATTCACCGTATAATAAAACGCAATCTTCGGCTCATCTGGATCTTCTCCCAAAATCTTTTTGATCACTTCCGGATCATCGGTATCAAAGCGAATTTCCGTAAGGCGAATCTTATTTGTATCCCCGATCTGTGTTCCCTGATCATCTCCATTGTACGGCATCTTGTCAAATGCCACAATATTCATGGCATTTTCAGAATTATTTCCTACCCGAAGCTGGAATCCCATGGGATCGCCCACTTCCACCGCCGCACTGTCCGCAATCTTGGACAGGCTGGTTGCCTGAAGCTTGTTGACAAAAATAGAAAGCTCCGCCTTATTCCCATCGGAAACCGTATACTTCGTGGACAGGTTGGTTCCGCCGATTGTTACGGTATTCTTCAGCTGCTGATTGTTCTCCACATCATCTTCCCTGCCTGCTTTTCCGATCGTACAGGAATAGTACAGCGGGGGAAGGGTAGTGTTTTTATTGGCATACACCTCCACGCCGGTAAGCGTCCACACAACTTCCGAAACCTTTCCGTCGGAGCCAGTTTCCGTGCTCACAGAAATATCCTGGATGGTTATTTCCTCTTCTCCTTCCTTAAAGGTAATGGGGGCCTTGTCCCCGTCACCCATCTGCATCCGTTCAAAGATATCAGTGCCTCCCTCAACGGTTCCCTGGACGCCTTCCGCCTTCTGCTGGTATTCGCCTCCCAGATAACCAAAACCGTCAATGTAGTACAAATCCTCCGGGATTTGGTCACGAATCTCAATCTTGTCAATGGTAAACTTCTGCGTTGTGCCCGTCTCCTCTTTTACACCGCCTGCGCGGATGATCGCCGGATGAAGGACGTAATCTGCCGTGCGCTGTCCGCCGTCCAGATCATAGTACTTCTTCGTTACCGTCTCTCCATTGGTAATCGTGGTCTGCGCCGTATCCTTCTGAATCTGCGCCTTGTAGCCCACGATATAGCAGGAATCTCCCCAGTGGGGATCCGTATCCGCATCATATGCTAATGAGCCATCCTCATGGTAGCGTGCCTTCTGATACCCTTTTATTCTACCTGCATCTCCGCCTCCTTCACAGTCGTCCCGAATGCCCAATTCTGGATAATTTGTATATCCGTCGGAACGGCGCTCAAGGCTGGGAAATCCTTCTCTTGCATATTTGCTCCAGTCTGCAGAAGTCAGCTCACCGTCGGCTTTTCCCAGGAATTCTCTGGCTTCCTCCTCCACATCCACCCTTCTCCAGCAATAAGATGCAGGGCTGATGATAAATACATTCCCCGCCAGCGCATCATCCAGCTTTACGCTGCCCCGCACATAAAAATGGTTATGGGTCATCTGGCTGGAATAATCGCCTCTCCACTCACCGACTACAGCTACGCAAACATAGCCCTGTTCTTCCTGAAGTTTTTTAAACTCACTCAGGCTATAAAAGGTCATATCTTCCGCTGTAGCATTTTTAATTACCTCATCGTAATCAAGGCCTTGGGGATTCTTGTCCTTGTTTGGCCAGCCTGTGGTTTCATACCCCTTAAGGACGCCATATAAAGCCCTGGTTGCACCACTGGTTGGCGCTACCCCATTTATGGTCTCCAGCTGAGGCTGAAACATAGCGTCATCAAACTTGATCATGGCATCGTACGCCACGCCCCCATACTCCGGATCTTTGCTGTCGTGGGATATCTGAATCTGAAGATCCATCTTTCCGCCTATAGCAGCCCAATCCTGACCGTTATTCCGGCACCCTTCCGTCAGCGGCTCATAATACGCTCCTGCATACTTATTGTAATAGATCACTGTATCATAGGTTCCCGGAAGCCGATAATCATAATTTTGGCTTACTCTATCATCAATAACCACCATCTGGTTGGAGTTGTTCGTCGAAGAATTTTCCCCCTCTGGAACAGCACAAATCTGTCCGCTTACGCTTTCGGCGTAAAGCTTCCCGTCCTGGGCTGTTACGGAAAAATTCCCTGCCGTACAGGAGTTGCCTTCTCCCAGAATTTCCTCATCTTTCAGTATGCTTATGGTCTTTCCGTCTGCCGTCCGGGTAAACGGCTGCACAATCCAAATCTCCCCAGCAGAGAAGGACAGTCTCGTCAAATCCCAGTAATTTTTAATAGCCGACCGGTCAAAATAAGTTGTTGCATTGGGATTTCCCGTTCCCATCCCGGAATTAGGGATCTGTGCAAGATTCTGGCTTATCTCAAACCCCGCAACAGTCACATGAACAACATTGCCCTCCTGCTCTGCGCTCCAGGTTCCTCCTTTATAGCAGGAATAATTGTCCCCTCCTGTATTATTTGCTGTATTTTTCGACCCTCCTGTGATATTGGTTGGAATGGCTCTTCCATCCCGCTGGCTGCGGGAGCTGCTGTTCCCATCTACGCTCCACACCAATGGCATATACTCAGTATTGGTTATATCATAGTTTCCTAGAACCTCACCGCTGGAGCCAAAGACAGACTTTAAGGTCAAATCAAAGGTAATGGGCTTATCCTCATCCGGGAATTCCACTCCGCGAAGGCCCATTCCCGTCTTTCCATGAATCTGCACAGTTACGCCCAGAACGCCGATTCTTCCATTCTCCACCACACGATTCCCTTTATTGGGAGCATATTCATTTCCCGTGCTGAAATCAAATTTTCCTACCGAAGTCTGTGTTGTCCCATCAAAGACCAGCCGCAGATTATACCGCGGAGCTGCCGTAATGATAACCGGCTCTGCTTCTACTGTGTCCGCCTCTCTTGTATCATGTATTTCGCAATCTGTCTGATTATCCGTTACCAGCTCCTGCGGAAACTGATATCTGTCTGCAACATCTCCTTCTTCAAAGACAAGTCCTGCACTGCTGTCCTCCGATATTTGGTTTACGCCCAGCCAGAAGGTTGCCCGGGGAGTTATGGTATCCCCGTTTTTCATATTCAGCACCCGGTATGCTACATTCAGCTCCAGATAGCTTTCGCCGATGGCTGTGGGATTGCCATCTGAAGGTTCCCAGAGAAAGCTTCCCTGAAGTACCTGCATTTCTTTCCCGTCCGCCTTCACGGTGCGAATCTGATAGTTGGAGTTTGGTTTCGCCTTCAGCCAGCTCATTCCGCCCTCATCAAACATCACTTGTTTTTCACTGCCCGGAAGGATAATCTCATAGCAAAGCGTTCCATTTCGATAGTGGGTGTACGGTGAGCCGGGACGTACGGTACTTTGTATCCGCACATTAAAGCTGGCCGTATCAAAGGTACGAAGCCTGTTATCCTCTGCCTTAGTATCCTCTCCCGGCCCTGGTTCTCCATCTACCTCATCCCAGGGAGCCGTGCCGGTACGCAGGCTGTCCTCCATATAAGAAGCGGTCACATAGGCTACATCTCCTGCCTGATCCAGGCTGTCGCCGATTCCGCTGCTTTGGTACACCGCCACCTCAAGCGGATCAGAAATTCCCACAATAATTTCTTTCTCCGAATTCTGCGGATCTGCCGTATATGCCTCATAGGTAAGCACATAAGCAGAAATGTTGGACTGGTCAACGGTTATCTGTGATGGTTTCCCTTCTGCTTCCCAATCCCAGTCATCTTCCTGGTCATTAACCAGTCTGCGCTCTACGGAATGAAGACGGATAGAATACTCTTTGCCCTCCTGATCAACCGCTTTAACGCCGCTGCCCTGGCTGTCATACAAATCGTATGTATTTCCCCGCATAAAATACTGAAATTGCGGAAGCTGAAAATCAATTACACAAACAGGAAGGGTAATTGTATGCTCCTCTACCGTATTCCCTTCTCCGTCCTTTGCGGCAAAGGTTATCTGGTATTCTTTAATATTCCTCTCATCGACAGTTATCGTTTCCCCATGGTCCCACAGCCATCCCAAGCTGCCTTCATCTTCACTTCTGCCCGTAATGTTGGAAATAGAAATATCATAGGAGGTGCCGTCGCTGCCCTCCACCTTGCCGTTCTGGGGAAGGAATTCATCCAGATTATAGCTCATCCCATAATAAATCTGATCGCCGTCCATTATCGGAAGTGCGCTCCAGTCTATCTCAACCCCATTGGAAAATACCTGCCGGGGTGCGGCAGACAAACGCACAACTGCAAGCGTATTGGCCCGAATGCCAATATAAGGCAACTCTTCTGTGTCCAATCCTACAAATCCATCCTGCTGTCTTGTTGTTTTTTCTTCTTCCTGATTCTCTCCGATAAACGCCTTGCTTATCCGGTTCATGAAGCGGCGGAATACCGGCTGCTCTTCTGCTTCAGCCTGCTGGATGTCCTCTTCTGTGATTTCCTCCTGGTTAATCATCTTCATCTCCAGGCGGTCCATCTGAAAGCTTCCGGCATGAGACAATACATAAGCCTCTTTACCCGTGCGCTTTAGCTCTTCCCGGAGAGACTTAATCTGCTCATCCAGCGCCGCCTGACTGTCGCTGGCCAGATAGGCAGCAAATACCCTATGTACTTTATTCCTGCTGGCGGCAAGCTTCTGTCCATCTTGTCCGTCACCCTCGTCTGCTTTGGCGTCTGCATCCTCTGTCCCGATGTCATCTTCTTTTTCCGTATCCTTCGTCTCGGTTTCCGCGTCTGCTTCTACGGTGCTTTTATCGGCTTCTTCCTCTGCTCCTTCAGCACTTTCCTCCGTTTCCGCTTCTGCTCCCTCAGTATTTTCGTCAGTTTCTGTTTCTACTCCTTCGGTATTTTCATCAGCTTCGGTTTCTGCTCCCTCAGTATCTTCGTCGGCTTCGGTCTCTTCTCCCTCAGTACCTTCGTCGGCTTCGGTTTCTGCTCCCTCGGTATTTTCGTCAGCTTCGGTTTCTGCTCCTTCGATACTTTCGTCAGCTTCGGTTTCTGCTCCCGCTGTATTTTTGTCCGCTTCTACTCCTTCGGTGCGCTCGTCAGATTCCGTTCCTGCTCCCTCAGTACGTTCATCCGTTTCTGTTTCTGTTCCCTCAGTACGTTCATCCGTTTCTGTTTCTGTTCCCTCAGTACGTTCATCCGTTTCTGTTTCCGTTCCCTCAGTACGTTCATCGGCTTCCGTGTCTGCTCCTTCAGTACTTTCGCTGGACTCCATGTTCTCGTCCCCTGCAGTTTCCTCCGTTTCCGCCGTCTCTTCTCCCACAGCTTCCCCGGAGTCTCCAGCCTCTTCCTTCACCGCTTCGCCCACAGTTATCACTTCTTCTGCTGTCAGCCCTTTTTCCTCAATCTGTTCCTCTGTAAGCTCCTTAAAGGTAAACAGCCGAACATCCTCTTCCTCTAATCGGTAATTCTCCCCCTCAAAAGGAATCATTACATTATATTCCTGTGTCTCCTCTCCGGCATGTCCCGAATTAATAAGCATTATCTTCATATCTGCAAGAGGATTATCTTTTTTCTTTCCTTCTTTGGCAAACAGAAAATAGGCCAACTCATTGTCATCGCCAAAAGTGCCCTGAAGCAGCAAACGGTATCCCTCCGTCTCCTCTTCAATGGCTTCATATAAAGGCAGCACAGCCTGCGCATTAGTATAGCCGAGAAGATGCAAATTCAGCGTTTCCTCCGTCTCGCGGTTTAATGCATCCATTATGTCCGCTTCAGAGAAAAGCAATTCCGCCGCATTTCCTTCTTCAATATAGTAATCTGCCCGTTCGCCTTTCTGCGGCAGATATTCCGCCTCTTCCTTCCTGGCCTCAGACGATGATGCATATGCATACGCATCAATGGATTTCCCTAATCCTGCTATCGTAAATCCATCTGAGATGTTGCCTGCAAGCAATACCCCGGCCAGGAGCAATGCCAGCTTTCGTTTCCAAACTTTTGGTTTTCCCATTCCTTTCACCCTTTCTCTATTCAACAATTCCTGCCTCCTTTTTCTCTTCCGCCAATGCTGCATCCATCATTTTTATCATTTCCAGCATACTGCGAAAGCTTTTTGTTTCTTCTTTGTTCAGCCAGGAAATCTGTCCCTGCCACGTCATATTTTCCTGATCAAGGATATGAATGACGAATATCTGATTTCCCATATTCATCTCTGTCACACCTCCATTGCAGACACCAGCAGGCTCCACCTTTCCCCGCCACATTCATCTCCGTCTTCCGCAGATTTTATCTTCCATTTGTTTTCCAGCCGCTTAATAATGCCGCCTTCGTCTTTTCCCTTTGCCCCGGTTAATAAAATCAAGAACTGGTTTTCGCTATATCTCGTATAGGCATCCTCTTTTCGAAGCTCCCCTGACAGGACTTGTCCAAGCATTTCCATTTTCCTGCCGCTCCCGGTATCACTGCGCTTTTCTAATTGTGTTTCCTCCCCTTTGCAGAGTGTACACATCATTAAAAGACTCGCTATTTTCAGTCGATCCTGAAGCCGATTCATAATCCGATACAAATCCAGAAATGCCGGATAGCTTAGATAATATGCCCCTTTATTCCCTTCCTTCTCCCGAAGAGTGTCCTTAATCCCACTCAACGCCCCGGCAATATAGTAAGGCAATCCATTTTCATTGCGGTATCCCATCATCACCCGTTCTAAGAGATTCGTCTTCCAATCGCCATAAAAGAGCTTAGCCGTCTCCTCGTAAAGTCTTATCGCTTCCTTATATCGGTTTTCTGCAATTAAACATTCAATCTGCATTGCCTGCCATTCGTCATACGGATGAATTTGACTTGCTGTGGTGCAAATTTCCAGAATTTGTTCATAATCCCCCTTCGCCTTCAAACTATTGCAATATTCATTTATGCACTGAATATATGCATTGTGGTAATAGGCACTTTTTATGGTTACCCATTCCTCTCCGCAAAGCATCGGAAGAAACTCTCCTGTATATTCATGGATATACCCTCTCAGCAAAGCTGTTCTGTCCGTCCCCTCCGGCATCCTCCTTAATTTTTCCAGAATTTCATCCAAATAATCTGTGTCCAAAACTACCTGGTAAATCCTTGAAAAATAGTAGCTGTTATTTTCCCAAACCGCATATTTTCCCGGCGGGAAATTAGAACGCGCGATGATTTTTCGCAGAAGATAGATCTGCTGATGTAAATTTCTGGCTCGTATAGCCGGGTCTTTATTCTTTTCTCTTATGACCTGTAATATTTCCTTTCTCTCCAGGCCCTTATTACCGGCTTTAAGCAGCATAAGCAAAAGCTGCATAGAAATGGTCTGCATTCCCACGTCAAGCTGTACTCGTGTTCCACGAAAATCCAGCGAAAAGCCACCCAGCATTCTAGCGTAAAAATCGGTATACGGTCTTTCTCTCATAAAATCCCCCCCTTCTTGGGTGGTGTCAACTAAAGCATACTTT